>DCBP01000094.1 GCA_002314055.1 Prevotella sp. UBA1104 | reverse complement strand
TATAGCTGCAATGTGGGTTAACTATAAGAAAATCAGATATCGCTTCTCTTTTATGACAAAATAATCTGTCAAAGTCAGAAAATAAAATCCCCGTCAAACAGTGGTCAAAAGCAGCCACTACCTGACGGGGACGAAGTATTTTACATTCTAAGACTTACTTTGCAATCTGAATTTTCTTAGTCACTACATTTCCACCAACTACAGTTCTAACAACGTAAACACCAGAGGTTATACCATTAAGCGAAACTGTATTGCTGCGGCTCGAAGCAACGACAGCTCCCGAAGCAGAAACAAGTTCTACTGAAGATACATTATTGCCGGTAACCGTA
Source organism: Prevotella sp. UBA1104 (assembly GCA_002314055.1). Classification (GTDB taxonomy): domain Bacteria; phylum Bacteroidota; class Bacteroidia; order Bacteroidales; family Bacteroidaceae; genus Prevotella. The sequence continues at coordinate 25,050 of DCBP01000094.1, read as the reverse complement.
AGCTCGTTGTCGCCCTGACGCACTTCGATACGCTCAATCGTATTCTCACCGATACCTGCCGAACCGATATAGAAACGGGTAACGCCACCCTTCACGCTCTCAGCCTTCACCGTGTAATATACGTCAACGCTTATTTGGTGTTCCTTGCTGTCTTCAGCACCGAAGTCATAGTCATAAGAATTCTCTTTGACCATATCGGAGTTTTTCTTCTCACCATCGATATTCACGTCATATCCGGCAACAGGCAGTTCCATGGCATTAGGATTCTCGATATTCAATCCAATGAGCCAGTTTCCAGAAATGCTTGATTCAGAAGTATACAACGTGCCCCAGGACTCGTTGTCGTAGGAATAAAGATTGGAATATCCATCAATGAACGGAGCGTTGTCAACGGCAAGCGGAGCTGTTTCTGGAGTCACGTCATAGCAGTCAACCACAAGCTTATAAGTCGACTTGGAATCCACGGTAATCTGTTTATTGAACTTCACGGTATTCCAAACATTCTTGGTGTAATTTTCCACATCCACTTGGTCTACAAGATTATCATCCTTGTAAAGGTAAACTGTAAAGACAGCATCCGACAAAGGATAGAAACGTGCAGAACTGATTACGTATCCGTCGTGTTTCTTTAGGGCATCTGAAGAATATAGGGCACCTGCCATGAAACCATAGTTGTATGCAGCAGAACCTTTCACAGCAGTGCTTGAAGCCACGTCAGAAGAATATTGCAGTTTCTGTGCGTCCTTGTCAACAGGCACGCTCCATGTTGCACGCACTGCAGTATTGCCATTAGCAGATACGGCAACATCATCTACAGCTTTCAGCATCTCTTCATTCGGATTTACCACAATGCTTGCAGTCTTCACCTCCGACTCTCTGCCGTCAGCATATACAGCCTTGACACCAAGCGTATGCTCGCCCTGTGCAAGTGCTGGCACTACGAATGAAAGATCCTTTGTGGTTCCAACGCTTGATCCATCACTATACACCACATAGTGGTCAATATTGTCGAGGTTCACGTCTGCGCCCTCAGGAGCCACAGTAGCATCTATTGCCCACGTTACGGGATAGAGATAGCTAAAGCCTCTAAAATACTCACCAATGGAATAGAAATCACCTGTACCATTCTCACGAACCAAGTCGGAAGCACCTTCCGTTGTATGACCGAGGTTTTCACCGATGATATTCTGTGAAGCTGTCGTAACATTCACCTCAACAGCTACAAGCAATTCTCCATCCGGCATATTCTGTGGTTCGGAGAGTTTTACATCATTACGCACACCATAGACAAGCTGCTGTGAAACAGGCTGAGAATAGAGCAGTTGCAATTTACCTTCAGCATCATGAGTATAGAGGTTTATCTTCCATGAACCTTGCTCCGACAACGGATAGAAGCCCACGGAACGAATTTTCTGTCCCTTGAATGCCGAGAGTTTAACTGCATCAAACTTTATGGCTGTCTCGAAGCTGACGCCTGAAGAAGCACGGCCAAAGCCTTCCATTTTTGCATTGTCCGAATCAAAATATGTCAACGAAGAAAAATTTGTTGTCGGGGTTACCCAATTAAGATAAGCATTGTTGTAGCCGCGTTGCTGCGTGAAGAGAGCCGAAGGGGCGGAAACCTTCCAGTCGGCTACCGTCAAAACAGCAACTTCGCTCTTTGCAGACTCCTCTGTACCATATACTGCACTAACGGTGTATTTGTGCTCGCCGTCACCCGGGGCAGCATCAACATAAGCCTTGTCTGTCACCAATGCCGTATTTATCTTCTTGTCATCCCGATACACGTTATATCCAGAAATTCCCTGTGCAGCAACATTGTCTGTCCATGAAATCATTACGGATTTCATTCCCGACACTTGCGAAGCCTTAACGTCAAGCGGAGAAAGTCCTGAGGACTGCTCGTTGAACTTTACAATCATCGACTGCTGGCCGGAAGCAAGGTTGCCGCTCTCGTCTACATCATCATTATAGAACAGGAAGCCCATCACATTGTCGTCTGCCGATACAGAACTTGCCCTGTAAATGCACGGATAGTCGGTATCCGGCATGGTTACCACATGCTCTGCTGCCAGATCAACCCCCTGCTCTTTTAGATATTCGTCAGCCCATATTGCTTTGCCGTCTTTCCACAGATAACCTCTGTTGGCATTCGCACCGGCAACCGTACCTTTGTTACTTACATCAAACAACAGGAACTGTCCGGCAGTACTCAATTCAAACACCGGAGTCTTTGTCTTGGTAGCCACGTCATATATAGACTTAACACCTGTCTTGCCATCAATCTCTTCGGCACCGCCATAATACAGAGCCTTTGACCCGTCAGGGGAGAAGGTGCGCACAAAACTCCAAGGACTTACCTGATCTGTCAGCCAAGTCACGTCGCCGTTAGTTTCCCAAATACACGCCCTACGATTGTTCTTTGTACTATACATCCATCCGCCAGCCAACTGTCCGTCGGGGGAAATGGCATATGGGAAACAAGCGCTTGATGTCAGCGTGAGTTGTTTCTTTATCTTGCCATTTTCCCAGATATAACCATAGTATTTGCCGTTAACAGTAACAGCTCCCGTAGCATATTTTCCATCGGGAGAGATGGATGCGGCACGTCCGTAAGACACGCTGCCAGAAGGCAGTTCCATTCTGTTCCACTTGTGGTTTGCCCAATAACCGGCAAGCGACACACTGGCACCATTTCCGGAAAAGTTCTCGTCGCTGTATTCGCCCACGACAACACCATCATCGGAAACGCCGTGCGCTATTGATGTTACCGTAGGATCAAGCAGTTCGATGTCATTGGTTTCGAGATTCCACAAGAAGCCGTACGTATTCTGCGAGGCATCAACGTATGCTCCGCATGCCCACTTGCCGTTGCCAGACGTGTCGAGTATCTGATAGTCGCACGGTGTCTTTATAACAACAGGCTTCGGCGTTGAAGTTTGTGCCAACATTGCCTGACTGACAATGAACGAGGCACATAGTGCTTGTAATTTCATAATAATGTATGTTAAAAAGATGTTATTATAATTACTTTACAGACTTTACTGTCTTCAGTACTTTACCGTCTTTCTCCACGCTTATTATATATGCGCCCTTTATATTGGCGGTAGATACAGAGCTTGCGTCTTTCGCACTGTCAAGGAGCTTGCCGTCAAGAGAAAGGATACGGATATCTGCCTTGCCGTCGAGACTTACAGCATCGCTACCAACTTTAACTTCCAGTTCTCCATCAGCCTTTGTATTAGCAATCATAGTTGTTGCCATTGCGTCCAGCTCTTCCTTTGTAACGGTAATGATTTCAGACTTTACCGTACCGGACTTGTAGTGGGAAACTACAAGCAGCTTGATTTCATTGCTGGAATTCGGGAACAAAGCTTCCATAGATGTCTTTGTGGCATCATCGGTCTTGTCAAGCAATGTATAAGATACCATGTTGTAGCTGTCGACATATCTGTACAACTCATTCTTCACAAAACCTGCCTTTTCGTCGAAATCCGGATTGGTATAAGATATAACGGCAGTGCGCTCTATGCTTGTCGTACCATCCTTCTTCACTGTTTCCTTCTTGGCATCTGTCATTCTGAGATCTGTAACCGGCTTGAATCCGTAATCTATATCCTCACTTGCAACATTTGAAATATTGCATGGTGTCCAAGTAAGCTCATCCGATGTGGCAAGTTCGTCGCCGTGCCCAATTTCTGTCTGCACAAAATAGTCGTGGTGGCCGGCAAGAACGGCATCATCTACAATTGTGAATTTTCCTGTCGTAGGGTCAAGTTCTTCTGGCATTGAACCAGCTATCGTCATAGTCTTTACCACATGACCATCACGGAATAGAGTAATCTTTGAAGAGTGGAAGAGTGATGCTGTCGGTGCTGCAAATGTCACCTTAGTACTATATGTGTCCTTGTCTGGCTCTACACTGAGTTCCGTGCCGTACTGCTGTGCAGCCAAGTCTGGAGCCATGAAATCGGCATATTCCGTAACGGTAGGGAGACCGTTAAGGGTCCATGACTTATCAGCTTTATTGTACATATAAGAGGTAGCGAGGGTCTGATTGCTGTTGCCATTGTACACCTCATAGGTCTTTCTTGAACTTGGTGACGGTTCCGTTGCTTCGGCTCCCTCTGAAGCAGGTGCTTTGCCTCCCGTATATTTTATATATTCTGCCAGTTTGCCGTCGGTATAGTTCCACTCCTCTCGCTGTGAAACATATTCCGTATTCTCGTCGCTTGCCGTCTTGCGTTTCCACTGCACGGCAACAGTCTTGTTTCCTGCCTCGTCGTATTCAAACGCATTTCTGTATTTGAATGTACCCTTGCTGTCGGTTGCCGTCTCGCCTATCACCTTGCCGTCGGAATACAGGTATGTGTTAATTTCCGAGACATTTCCGCTGGAAGTAAGAGACTTTGTCATCTTCTCCAACTTACCGTCGCTGTCATACTCATAGTCGTAGGTATAGCTCGCTTCCACATCTCTTAGCAGTTTTCCGTCCTTGCTGTAAACCAGCGAAACAGTACCGCTCGGACTGGAAGCCTTCATATCGGGATCACCGAAGTTGTACAGTCCCCACTGATAATAGCTGGCATCATGGAAGATACTGTCGTTTCTCTCGTATGTTTGGTATTTAACGAGTTTCGTGAGCGAGAATACATTATCTGCACCCTTTCCGTAAAAAGCGGTATAAGCGATGTTGTTATCAAGACCGTAGTAGTTTACTTCTTTCTTGGTAATTTCGTCATCGGAGGCACCGCCTTGAAGGATACTACCGAGTGTGTAAGTACAGACGAGTTTGCGTAATGCCGAAGCATCTGCTCCTGCCTCAGCGATGTTTTGTGCACTCATTACAGCTGTTGCTGCCATGCAGCATGACAAAGCTGTTAAACGTAAAGATTTTCCCATAAATATTATGTTTATTAGTTAATGTAAGCATTTGCAAAAAAACGCAGATACACTACGCACTAACATATAGAAAGTGTATTATATACCTAAAGTTTTTTCAAGGCACAAAAGTAGAAAAAAAAAAACAGACTGACAAATTTTCATCATACTTTCTTTCTTTTTGTTTTCACAAATAATATTTAGCTTTGAAAGTATCAACCTTATGTAATACATTTAAGCCGGATTCTGGAAATCTGCGTTTGCATATAAAGTGGATATTGATTAAATTTGCAACTGACATTTGACGGACGACAGTGTTTCTTCCGGCTTTGTCGCCACCAACACAAATTTTCCATATATACAAGCTGAAGACTTTTAACGAAAAGTCATAAACGATGAAAAAATGGAGTGATATTATTTTCCCGCAGATTACACAGATACCACGGATTTCCTATACGGAAAGTAAGGCAATGCCACAGATGTAAGGTCGCCTACTTCGTGGCTTGATTTACATAGATTCTATGATAATTTCTATATAAATCAGTTCTCATCTGTGTAATCTTGCGGCGAAGCTAGCAACACTAAATCTGCGGTCATAGCCTGTATTTAGACAAAAAATCCGTGTCATCTGTGCTATCTGTGGGAGATTTTAATCATCACTCCAAATATCGAAAGAGTTTAAAATTATTGCCACTATTGCCACTAAGCATATTAAAAAACTGAATATCAATACTTTAACAAAGTGGCAGATTGTAATAAACTGCCACTATATTGTTACAGCCAAAGCTTTATGTTCATACTCTAAAAGCCTGATACTCAGAATCTATCGATAGCGGAGAAATTTTAAACCGATTACGTTTCTGAGTTTACTTATGAACGAAAGCGGACTGTTTTCTAAACTATCCTATATAATTCATAGGTATATTATCGGAAGTTCATATTTCTGTGTTTTAGACAATAACATACTGACCTTTCGGATTTATATCTTCCCCTCCCCCGCCTCCCCCTCCGGGGGCGGAGCAGTTTCCTTATAAGCTATATGTAGTTTCTTATATGTTTATTGCTAACATATAATATGTTCCACATTTTTTTGCTGACATATTATATGTTGCACATTTTATTGCCAACATATAATATGTTGCACATTTTATTGCTAACAAAATCTAACTACATACGTTATTGGGTAACTGCTCCGCCCCTGACAAGGGGAGGCGGGGGAGGGGAAGAATATAATAAAAACAATATTCTCATATAGAAAACAACGAGAACAACATGTACAACCAATACAACTTTTATGCGTAAACGCCATTACGGATGGCAGTACTCAGTATTGTACTATGTTTGCAGACCTTGTCCTTTGTTTTATATGTTTTCGTCTAAAAGAAAGAATAGATTACTTCCGATAATGTACATTATCATCATTCTATGAATTATACAGGCTGACATTCCTGAACCATATTTCTTAAGTTCCAAAAAGGCAGTTTCATTTGTATTTCCAAATGAAACTCAGAGTGTCCTTACAAGACACTCTGAGTTTTTCTATAAGAGAAACATTGTTTTTCGCTTTGAAACTATAATTAAGCAGCAATATTATTTTCCCACAGATTGCACAGATATCACGGATTTTCCATGCGGACAGCAATATCACAGATGTAAGGTCGCCAGCTTCTTGGCTTGATTTACACAGATTCTATGATAATTTCTATATAAATTAGCTCTCATCTGTGTAATCTTGCGGNNCTACTTCGTGGCTTGATTTACACAGATTCTATGATAAATTCTATATAAATCAGCTCTCATCTGTGTAATCTTGCGGCAAAGCCAACAATACTAAATCTGTGGGCATAGCCCATATTAAGACAAAAAAATCCGTGTCATCTGTGCTATCTGTGGGAGACTTAATCATCACTCCAAATATCGGATGAACCATAAATAATTCATGCTTCGAATTTATAATCTTCCCCTCCCCCGCCTCCCCCTCCGGGGGCGGAGCAGTTACCTTATAACCTTACATATTTGTCATTACCTTTAATTGCAATAACATTACATATTTGTCATTACCTTTAATTGCAATAACATTACATATTTGCCATTACATTTAATTGCAATAACCTTACATATTTGTCATTACTAAATTAGACAAAAAATATCTCAGTTTTCAGCAAAAAGAGTAACTGCTCCGCCCCTGTTAAGGGGAGGCGGGGGAGGGGAAGAAATAAATCCGAAACTTCAATACGACAGAGAAAAAATTCAACCGTACTGGTCGAAAAAATCTCTGTATTATCTACATACAAACTTGAAAGTCTTTAGCGATGACGCTGTTCTTACTGAAAGGAGGTATACTCCCTTCGGTAATGACGGGAGCTGAACAACTGCCGTCTCGCCGGCTTTCTTCATGCCCATGTCTTTGCTTTCGAGAGTATTGCCCGACACGTCTGCTACCGATACAGCAGCATGGGTATTTCTCGGGAAACTGATGTATATGTTGCCGTCGACAATCTTTACACTGCCGTCAAACGGATAGTCGATTGCCTCACAACCGGAGGTCTGCAGTTCGATACACTTCTTCAATCCGTCCATGGCATTTATCTTGCCATATCCCCAGTTGCTGTCAGCCTCGGCAGGAGTAAATTTGTCTTTGCGAGCCGTGGACTCGACTATCTCATGCAACTGCTCTGGTTTCAGGTCGGGATATGCTTCAAGCCATGTTGCTACAATACCGGCTACGAATGGCGACGCCATAGACGTGCCCTGCATATAACCATAGAGGTTGTTGCGTCCGTTTGCCTCGTTGTAGTCGGCATACATCAGTGTGCCGGAGCCGTCGTTGTTTGAAACGGCGGAGATTATCAGGCATCCCGGAGCAGAGATTTCAGGTTTTATTCTGCCGTCAACGGTCGGTCCATAGCTTGAGAAGGAACTGATGTCGCCCACTGTCTCTGTCGACAGAGTTGCCTGCGTACCGCTGTTTGTGGTATATTCATTACGCGTGGTGTAGGCTCCAACGGTTAGGATGTTATGACCAGTTCCGCCAATCTCGGCAAGTGTCGACGATGTAGCGTCGGGAGCCGAGAAGCCTTCGATGTCTTTCGACTCAAATCCGAGATATGTATTGTCTGCCCATACGTTTACTCTTCCGGCGCTCTTGGGTGTAACGGTAAGAGCAATGGCATAGTTGGCACGCATACTTGTCAGGGCTGAGGTAAGCACGATATGCTGCTTGCCGTTGAGCGGACTCGTCTCTGAGGCTACTTTCCATGAACCAGTGGCGTTGCGGTCGAAGGTTACTTCCGTAACACCGTCGGCTGGATAGACCACTGTTGATGATACGTCTTTCTTGTTGAAGACGCTATAGGCGGAGAGTTCTACGGTGAACTCCGTCCCCTTCTCTCCCCAAATCTCGATGCTACCGCCAACGTTCTTTGCCGACAGTCCGTTTTTGTAGTTTACGAAGGTTTTCAGCGGTGCATCATCGGCAGAGGCGAAGGTGCGGTCGAAGTGGAACTTGTCGGTGCGGTGGTTTCCTGCCGCTCCCACGATAAGATGTCCGGCTTTCTGCATCTGGTCGGTAAGTACGTCGAAAGTCGATGTACCGTCGTGCGGACCGTTATGGTTGCCGAGACTCAAGTTTACGACACACGGCTTACCTACCTCATCGGCATAGTCGAAAACGTATTTCACGGCATCGCAGATGTTCGTACTGTTCGTATTGCTCAGGTCTAAAGCAACGAGCACGATATCGGCATCCGGTGCATTTCCTACGTATGCCCCGTCTTTATAACTGTCGCTTCCGGCGGCAATTCCTGCCACGTGTGTTCCGTGGGAGTTGTTTGCCACGTCGCCCTCGGATGTCGTTATCTGCTCCGGTGTTGTCAGTTCTATTCCGTATCCGAATTTCTCTGGTGCTGAAGCTCCGGCAAGTGTGCCGTTCTTCTGCTCCCATATCCTCTTTATGCGCAGCGTGCCGTCGGCAGAGTTGCGGAATGCACTATGCAGATAGTCGAAACCGGCATCTACTATGCCTACCACTACTCCTTTGCCGGTGTATGGCTGCGAGAGCGTTGTTCCGTTATGGATATCGTCAGTTCCGGCTTCCTTGCGCGCTACGTCGAGCATCTGACTCACTCCGGAAGTGAGCTGGATGTATTTTACTCCCTCTTTCTCTGCCAGATTCTTCAGTTCGGCAGCAGAAAGTCTTACTGTAGCCGTGTTGCCACATTCTACGATTGGCGTCAGTCCGAGTTTCTGCCATGAAGTAAGATTGGTGTCAATAGTAACAAATACCGAAAGCTTCTTGCTGTCTGATGCCGCTGCCTTTGCTATACCGGAATGATTACCGGAAAGGGTTATGGCGGTATTTGGCGACAATACCCCCTGTGCCATGCCTGCTGCCGGCACAAGAGTCATTGCCATACTTATTATATATATATAAGTCTTGCGCATGATTATTTTATCTTATCATTATTTTCTTTGTTGCCTGTTTTCCACCGGAAATGACTTTCACGATGTATGTTCCTTTGGCAAGGTTTGCATCGGCATTAAGTCTTGTGCCCGACAGACTGTAGACCATCATCTTGTCATAGTCGCCCATAACACGCACCTTTCCGTTTTCAACATATATAGAGGCGTCGTTCTTCTTCTCCTCCACATTTTCTATACCCGATGTAGTTCCGAAGGCAGCCTGCTTGTAGGATCCGCCGAATGCAGCCTCGCATGAATTGAACACTACGTTTTTGGTATTGTCCTCGTTGTCATATTCTGCAACGTATGCTATTACGCTCATGTTTGCCGGAACGACTTCAATATTAGACTGCTCGATGTCGCAAGTTGCTCTCATCGAACCACTCTCGTAATAATACATGTCCTTGCCGTTGACATTCTTGATCATGTCGTCGGTCCAGAACGATGAGTGTATCTTCTCCGGAATGGTTACCGTCTCCTCCCAAGTGGTCATCTCGCCTGCTTTCAGATTCTGTATAGCAATTCCCCAGCTGTTGTTGGTCAAAGTCCCGCGGAACACGCGGTCGTGGGTATAGTTGGCACCGCCGTTTTTCTGATAAGCCTGTATTCCGTCTTGCACGAGGAATACATTGAAGAGCATCTTGTCGGTAGGGAAATCCTCATGCGGGTCGATGTCGAGTTTCACCTTTAGCTGTCGAGTGCTTTCGTCCCACTGCGTTTCAAGGTTCAGCGAGGCATAAGGGCGCGACAATGAAGCATGGCTTATGAGTTCGAGTGCATTATATGCGGAAATATCATTTACAGGAACCGTCGACACTGCCGGGTCTGTATTTCTGTTTGCCATAACGGCAGGGGCGTATGTACTTGTACCGTAATAGAAGGTGTAGGCAGCATCTTCCGACATGGTGAATATATCCGGGTAATATCCGGCATGGTGGCTTGCCTCTACTATGCCTATACCATTGTCGCGTGCTGTCTTGATGGCATTGTTAAGCACAACATGTCCTGATGGACAGCCGGTACACTCCTGACTTGTAAATCCCTCTACGAGGATTGAACGCTCCATGTTTGTCGGATAGAAATATACGTTTCCAGCTATCAAGTTGTCGGAATTGTCAGTCTCGCCACTTACATTCGCGATCTCTACCTTTACACTCTTGCTTCCTACTTCAGTTGAATTCAGATTATTCAGTTTGAAGGAGTAGTTCGTTCTCGGAGCGATATTCACTCCGTCGAAATGCTGTGTAGTGGCAACGCCGTCGATTGTTACAACGGCATCGAAGCTGGTGATTATCGCCGTACCGGCATTAAGGAAACGAGCCGTGAAGTCGTAGTCTGTACCTACCTTATAATAGCCGCTGAAACTGGTGTTACCCATAATGGCATCGGCATAAGATGGTGCTTCATCAACATTCAGAGTGATATAGGCATTACCCTTGTTCAGTCCGTAGGTATCTACCCATTCACCGTCTTTATATGCGAAGTTGCACCCCTGAACGTCAAACGTACCGTCTGATACCAACACATTGTAAGATGTAGGTATATCGACTGTATATCCTATATATAAGGCTTCCTCATCGCCTGTTATTGTATATGGCTGGTTTAATGTCCATTTCATTCTTTTCAGCGGATCTGTTATGTCCACATCCCCCTCTGCAATAGGAGTGCCTCCAAGCGAGGTTGTAAGAAAGGCATGCATCTTTTTTCCGGTAGTGTTTCGCGAACCTACGGCAATCTCAGCAAAGTCTATGGTCTTTCCCTTCAGTGCCTGAAGCTTGGCATGGCTCAGTTTTATTGCCTGTCCCTGGGTGGTTGTACTTCCGAGTCTGAATAAGCTGGTTCTTCCTACGTTACCGTCTTTCGCATATCCTACGGTTGTGGCATTTATGTTTCCTGCCAACAACAGGAGTGCTGCAACACTTAAAATAGTTTTTTTCATTTTATAATATTTTTTGTTTTCTTCTTTTTTTATAAAGGCATGTTTATACACCAATTATAACAGATAGCAAATACACTTAAATTATCGATTGCAAAATTAGTACTTTTATTCTAAAATATATAACAGTTTGCTTTTTTTTTGCATTTTATGTTTCGAATTCAAAGTTTTTGTATACCTTTGCAGCCAACAACAAAAAACAAAGAAAAATAAAATTAGTTAAACATAAAACACAATTATTATGAAGAAGTATTTACATTCTATTGCTGTTTTAGCTTTGGCTCTCGGCTCTGCCACCATGGCATGGGCTGACAACGTGGTATACGGTCTTATACCTTCGTATACCTACGGAGCAAGAACAACATCCGTTGACCTCGACAAGGTTAACTCTACCGCAGCGACTACTCTCACTCCGGGCTTCGGTTATGAAAATGCACAGGAAGTGATGTGTGGTGTTACTGCCGGCGACAAGTATTTTGCATTCGTAAAAACTACTGACCCTGACACTTACGAGGAGAATGTAGAACTTGCAACCTTTAATTTCACAACAGAAAATATCGTTCAAGTAAACAATTTCTCTTATACTTACGGCAAACCTGGATATAATGCTTCGGGCATGGCATACGACAAGGTGAATGACGTGTTGTATGCTACGGAGATTGGATTCGACGAGAATGACGCTTATGTTACTAATGTATATTCCGTTGACCAAACTACAGGAGAACTGACTAAGGTTACTTCACTCCCTGCTCGTTATGAGGCTATCACTGCCGACAACAAGGGCGGTTTCTATCTGATGCAGATTAAGGACGAAGACAATAAGTATTATCCTTGCCTCTACAAGATGTCTTCGTCGTTTGAAATATCTCCTGTGGTAGAAAATACCACTTTTTCTACTGGATATTCTGCTAACTTTAGCATGGTTGCTTCTGAGGACGGCAAGACTGTTTACCTTATTATCGGCAAGAAGGTTGTTGCCTTCGATACTGACGCAAAGACTACTACTTTGAAGGGTACGCTCTCCGACAACCTGGCTGCTGCAAGCTACGGCAAGTCTACTGCCGACGGTACTCATAACGAGAAACCGGCGTCTGCAAAGAAGAATACCCGCTTCCTCGTTGAAAGCTGGACTTATGGAAGCAGCATGGGCGACATTTCTGACGATGTTGTGTCTAAGCGCGAATACTATCACTACAACCAGGAAGGCAAACTCATCAATCAGGCAAGCACTGCCCGCCAGTATAGCGACACAGGAATCTCTAATGTTTTCGCTCCTTACTACTGGACGAAAGTAGGATTCGACGAGAATGCCAACATGACAAGTAAGGATATCTATCAGTGGGGACCTTATGACTATGACGATTTTGCATGGAAGCTGACTAAGAATAACGAGAGCTATACTTACGATGAGAACGGCAAACTCGCTACTAAAACTGACTCAAGATACAACTATGAATATACATACGACGAGGACGGTCACCTCGCTACTATGAAGAAGTATATCAAGAGTTCTAACAAGCTTGAGCAGACTATCACTTACAGCAACTACGATGAGAACGGTAATGCTCTGATGTATGTTTCTGAAGGTACTTGGGACAACTATTCTGCACAGCTTACTTACGACAACGACGGAAATAAACTGGATGAATACCAGTATACGGAAGTTGTTGATCCTAACAACCCGGAGATGCCTGTAACTACTCCTAAGCAGTATGAAAAATGGACTTATAACGACAACGTACTTGCCAGCTACGAGAAATTCGCTTTCGATAATGAGCAGAACGAGGTTCCTACATATAAGACTGAGTATACTCCTGTTGACGGCAACACTAACGTTATTGACGTAAAGAACTATTCTTACAATAACGGAACTTGGTATCCTGAGGGTAAACCGGAGCGCGACTTCTACACTGATTTCGACGGTATGGCTGAGATGACAGCTATGGAATTCATGGCTGAGAATGACCCGAAACAGCCTGCTACGGTTGACCTCATGTTTAGTATTCCACAGATGGCATACACTCAGAACAGTCTGATGGTTATCTATCGCGACGGTCTGCCTATCGACTCTCTTACTACTGAAGATTTGTTCACTATCGCTGACCCTGAGACTGGCGCCATTACTTATCAGGACAAGGGCGTGAAGAACGGTACTCATACTTACTTCCTGCAACCTAAGTTTGCTGCAAACAGCGAATTCGGTCCTCTTGATGCTGAGGGCGGCGAAAGCTCTGAAGAGACTGAATGGACTGGTTACTACTCTACTATGCCAATGGATGTTGAGGTTAACACCGAACTCCCTGCCGTTACTGACCTGAAGCTTGCAAGCGGACGCATGGTAACTGAGGGTAACCTCGCTACTGGTAAGACTACTACTTACTATGCTACTCTCTCTTGGAAGAATCCGGAGAATGCTGCCGATTATGGTTTCGTGAAGAATTCTATCTACTTCGAGAGTGCTGGTGTGGCTGAGAAGGATACTGCTGACATCGCTGCCGACAAGGCTGAGGTTATGCTCTACGGCGACGACGAGAAGGCTTACGTTCTGACTACTTACCAGCTGGGTAAGGTTAAGTCTGAGTCTATCGACGTGAAGATTAAGGATATCGAGAACCTTGCTACTGGCATCGAGACTGTTGCTGAGGATGGTACTAAGATTTCATTCAATGGCAGAAATATCTCTCTTGGCAACAACGCTAATGTAACGGTATTCTCACTCAACGGACAGAAGGTGCTCGAGAACACCAACGTGAACAACGTTTCACTCGACATGCCTGCTGCTACTTACATCATCACCGTGGAGAAGAACGGAAAGGTGAGCGCATACAAATACAACGTTAAATAAAGGATATTAGTTATAATCGGCAGACAGGTGCTTGGCACAAAACCAAAGCGTCTGTCTGCTTTTTTACAATTTATACATCTTTATTTTATAAGCAATTTTTATTTATAAGCAATTTTTATTTATAAGCAATTTTTATTTATAAGCAATGAAATTAAGAAAGAATTTACTCTTCGCATCGCTGCTTGCTGCAGGAGCCACTTGGGCTGACACCAGCACGCCGCTGATTATGAAGACTCCTAACGAGTATTATATCACTGCAAACTCGCGCAACGGTAAATGGGCGTGCGGTGTGTTCTCCGACTACGCAAGCGAGAACTACGCCTTCCGTTGGAACCTTGAGAGTGGAGAGATTGAACTCCTCAACCCTTCAAGCCAGTCTACGGCTTTTGCCGTATCTGATAATGGTGTAGTGGTTGGATACTTCACTGACAACACCTATCGTTCTAACGGAGCAACGGTACAGCTCGCCGGATACTGGGACGGAAAGAAATGGGTCCGTCTGGAAATGCCAACGGACTTTAGAGTGCTCTATTCCAACGCTTACGACATTTCCCCTGACGGACATTATATCACTGGTACTGTGCAGAAGGATGTCTCTACATATTATGGTTATGTATGGAAGGACGGCAAGATTGACCACAAGCTCAAAGAAGACAGAGGTCAGGCTTTGCCTTACGCTATATCTCCTGATGGCTCGATGGCTGCCGGATGGGTGTGGGGAGACAACCGCAACGCGGTTATCTGGGATGCAGAAGGAAACTGGACTTCTCTTTCCAACTACCAAAGTATGTGGAGCTCTGGACGCAAGTTCTCTGCCGACGGAACGAAACTGCTCTATTACGGAGGATGGGAAGAGGATGCCAACGGCAACTATGGCATTCCGGCTATCTACAACACGGCTACGAAGGAAAAGACAATGGCTTATGCTACTGACAAAACCGGAGACCACAGTCTTGACTTCATGGATATAAGCAACAACGGTACTGTTGTTGGTGCTCAGGACGAGCGCGCTTATATATATAAGGACAACACTGCATACTTCGCTGAGGATTATCTCAAGGACAAAGGCATCGACTTGTCTAAAGAGCATATCCTCGTCTACGACGGAACGGACTACTATCAGCTTACAAATACTATCGGTATTTCTTCTGACGACAACGTTATGGGATTCCGCTATTACAACGACGACAAGGATGCTTCTACCGGAGAATACTCGGTATCGGTTCAGTCTATGGTTGTGAAATTCAACCAGCAGACAAGCAATCTTGCTCCGGCAAGCGTGAAGGCATCACAGCTTTCGGGTATCCACTCGGTGAAAGTAACATGGCTGCCTAATGTTTCTGCTCAGGGCATTACCGGATACAATATATACCGCGACAACAACAAGGTGGCATCGGTTGGCGCTTCTGACAAAAGCTTTATCGACAATAATGTTGCCAACGGTGAACACAAATATGCGGTTTCTGCAGTATACAGTTCATCTGAATCTACAAAGAGCGAAGAAGCTACCGTGGCCGTTGCCGACAGGGCTTTACAGTCACCGACTGCAATTCTTGCACAGCAGCACGGATATAACTCTGCTCATCTTGAGTGGGGCATGCCGGAGACTAACTTCAGCTCGCTGACTTACTTCAACCGCGACGGCGCCGACATTGAAACGTTTGGTGTCGGTTACGATAATGTAACATACGAAACGGCTATCAAGTTTGACCAGTCTACTCTTGCCGCTTATACCGGACAGAAGATTACGGCTGTTGGCTTCTACCCTCTTGAAGCACAGAACGGATGGACTGTTAATATATACACTTACGACGCTAACGGCAAACTGCAGTTGCTGAAGAGTCAGCCTGTTACTCAGGAGCTGAACTACGGTGCAAGAAACGTGGTAACCCTGAGCGAACCTGTCGACATTCCTGCCGGTGACTTGGTTATTGCTACTCAGGTGAACGTTGCTAAGGCATCACAGAGCATCAACACACTTGACTACGGAAGAGCAGTAAAAGGATATTCCGACCTCGTAAGGGAGAGTACAGATGCTGATTTCTACTCTATGGGTGAAACTATGGAGACCATGGGCTATGACTATTCTGCTTCTTGGGGTATCGATGCAGTAGTTTCTCCAGTTGGATCAGACCTGACTAAGGATAATATCGACCACTATAACGTATATGCTGACGGCAACAAGGCTGGTGAGTCAAAAGATTATAAATTCGACCTTGCAAATCTTTCAGACGGTAATCACAATATTGGCGTGAGCGCAGTTTACGCCAATGGCAGCGAGTCGGCTCAGAATGCTACGGAACTTAACATCAAGAGCGACGACGAGAAACTTGAGGCTGTAAACAACGTTAAGGTTGACAATACTTCTTATACTGCAATAAAAGCTTCTTGGTCTGCTCCTATTGACAGAGACAAAGTAAATGTGCAGTATTGCGGCGAGACTCCTTCAGACGCAGCCGTAGTCGGTCCGTCGGACAACAACTACGGACTGATGGCAAGTGCGCTTTATCCTTCAAAGACTTTCCGCGGACACGACGGATACAAGATTACTTCTGTACGCTTCTATCCGCTTAACGACGCTGTGTTTACGGCATACATTTACAAGAATGGAGAACTCGTGAACCAGACCGAAATTCAGGACTACACACTGAATCAGTGGAACAAGGTAGAGCTGAGCGAACCTGTAGAGGTAGACTCAAAGGCTCAGTATCAGCTGGTAATCGACTGCTACGACGTTACTCCAAAATGTCCGCCACTTGCAGTAGACAACGAGTCTTCTGTTATCGGATATTCCGATCTTGTATGTGTTGACGGACAAGGTTCTTCATGGGATACACTGAATAACTCGGTTATCTTCAACAGTTGGATGATTGGTCTCGGTATCGAGAATCCAGATGCTGCCCCACTGCCAGTAAGCGGTTACGACGTGAATATCGACGGTGTGAAGAAGAACAGCGATAAGCTAACTGACACATCATATAGCTACGATTTCGGTGCTCCGAGCGACGACGAACACAATGTCAGCGTGGATGTTTACTACACAGTGAAGAGCGAGAGCGTTAAGGGTGGTGCAACTAAATTCTATATCGGTTCTACAGGAATCAACAGTACTGTAGTAGGCAAGATTGAGATGCGCCAGGGCGACAACGAGCTTACCGTAACCGGCGACAATGTAACTTCTGTTGACATCATCGCAACAAATGGTGCAACGGCTGCATCAGCAAAGGGCAACACAGTTTCTCTGAATGGTCTTACTTCTGGTGTATACGTAGTGAAAGCTACAGTAAACGGCAAGACTGTTACCCGCAAGATTGTTATCAAGAAGTAATGACAACAACTGCTGACATTATCAGCACATGAATTGACAAGATATCACAATATAAGAAAGATGCGTATTTAGCCACAACAAAGCTTTATACGCATCTTTTTTGTTTATCGCAAATAAGTATAAAAACTCCATCAAAGAAACAAATTCATTGATGGAGATTATTTTATATAAAGAACTTTTCAGTCCCAACCTTCATATTTTTCTATTCCCACTCTATCGTTGCTGGTGGCTTTGACGAGATATCATAGCATACGCGGTTAACGCCACGCACCTTATTGATAATCTCATTGCTCACCTTAGCCATGAAGTCATAAGGCAGATGAGCCCAGTCGGCTGTCATGGCATCAGTTGACGTAACGGCACGAAGTGCCACCGGATGCTCGTATGTACGCTCATCACCCATAACACCAACGCTACGTACAGTGGAAAGAAGCACAGTTCCAGCCTGCCATATCTGATCATAAAGAGAAACCTCAATCTCACCGTTCTGCATATCAGCAGGAACACCGGCAGCAAGAACACGGCGTGCCTCTTCTCCCGACAGTTTCACCTTATACTCGCGCAATCCACGGATGTAAATATCATCAGCATCCTGAAGGATACGAACCTTCTCCGGCGTAATGTCGCCAAGGATACGAACGGCAAGTCCCGGTCCCGGGAACGGATGACGTGTAATGAGATGTTCCGGCATACCGAGCGAACGACCGACACGGCGCACCTCATCTTTAAACAACCACTTCAGAGGCTCGCAGAGCTGAAGGTTCATCTCCTTAGGCAGACCGCCTACGTTATGGTGACTCTTAATAACTTTTCCTGTAATATTAAGACTCTCGATACGGTCGGGATAGATAGTGCCCTGAGCAAGCCACTTTGCACCAGTTTGTTTCTTAGCCTCAGCATTAAACACCTCCACGAAGTCTCTACCGATAATCTTACGTTTCTGTTCCGGATCAGAGACACCGGCGAGGTCGGCAAAGAATTTCTCAGAAGCATCAACACCGATAACGTTAAGTCCGAGTCCTTCATAATCTTTCATCACATCATGGAACTCGTTTTTGCGCAACATTCCATGGTCAACGAAGATACACGTAAGATTCTTACCAATTGCCCTATGAAGCAACACGGCAGCAACACTGGAGTCAACGCCACCAGAAAGACCGAGTATCACCTTGTCGTCGCCAAGCTGAGCCTTCAGTTCCTTCACTGTAGTATCAACAAATGAATCAGCACTCCAATCCTGCTTGCTGCCACAGATGTCAACGACAAAGTTCTTCAACAGCTGAGAGCCTTGAAGGGAATGGAACACTTCAGGATGGAACTGCACCGCCCATACCGGATCCTTTGTAGAAGCATAGGCAGCAAATTTCACATTGGCAGTAGAGGCGATACACTTGTATCCCTCCGGAATAGCCGTGATGGTATCGCCATGACTCATCCACACCTGCGAGTTGTCAACAAAGCCTTTAAACAAAGGATTCTCCTTGTCGAAATGCTCCAAGTTGGCACGACCGTACTCTCTCGAGTCGGCAGCTTCAACCTTTCCGCCGTTGGCATAAGAAATATACTGTGCTCCATAGCAGATGCCAAGCACAGGAATCCTGCCTATGAACTGGCTCAGGTCAACCTTGAAAGCCTCCTTATCATGTACCGAATAAGGACTTCCGCTGAGGATGACACCGATAACATTCTCGTCATCCTTAGGAAACTTGTTATAAGGCATAATCTCGCAGAAGGTGTCCAGCTCACGCACACGGCGACCAATAAGCTGCGTGGTCTGTGAGCCGAAATCTAAGATTATAATCTTCTGTTGCATTGTTATTATTAATTTGGGTTATTGTTTTTTATTATTCATTCAACATTACTCACTCCTCAATCTCAACAAACTCTTCAGCCTCTTTAAGCGTATCGAGTTTACCGACATCAAGCAAATGCAAATCTCGCTTCAGATATCCCCTGATGTTGTAGTCGCGACAGGCATGCAGATACAGGTCTATTATTCCGAACTTATCCGGGAAATCTTCGTCCATCACCTTGAATAGTCTCGGTGAGATAGCGTGAATTCCGGCAAAGGCATACATGCGACATTGCTTCGGGTCGAGATTAGGATAAGGACTGCGCACTTCGCCAGTCTCTATATTAGTCCATCCCACAAGACGCATACTTTCGTTGAAAAGCAGATACCGTTTAGTTTTTCTCTCGCTAACGAGGAGCAAAGCATCCGTCTTCGCCCTACTCTCTCCAGAATCGGCAGTCTCCTCGCTGCAAGCCTTAGAATAGAATTTTCCGAGGTCTACATTACTTAATATATCTACATTATGAATAAGTATAGGGATATCAGAACGGAATAGTGGAGCAGCCTTTTTTATTCCTCCGCCCGTATCAAGAAGTTTCTCCGTCTCGTCGGAAACTCTTATATCAATACCAAAATTATTGTTTTCCTTCAGGTAGTCAGTTATCTGCGAAGCAAAATGGTGCACATTGACTACCACACGTTCTGCACCGGCATCTTTAAGTTTTTCTACGACGCGCCTAATGAGCGGCTCTCCCCCTACCCTGACCATAGCCTTCGGCATGTGGTCAGTAATTGGTTTCAGTCGGGTACCGAGCCCCGCCGCAAAAATCATAGCCTGCATCATATTTTATAATAGGATAAAATGATTATGCGTGCAAATTTACTCATTTTATTCTTAACGGCAAAATATAAGTAGCTTAACTTTCGCAAATGTCTGTTTTGATTGTAGTTACCTTTCAGGAACAAAAAAACCCTGCCGTTTTCACGAACAGGGCTAATGAAAGGAGGAGTGGTACCACCAGGAATCGAACCGGGGACACAAGGATTTTCAGTCCTTTGCTCTACCAACTGAGCTATGGCACCATCAATAAAAGCAACATGATTTCTCAATTGCGAGTGCAAAGGTACATAATATTTTCCTTTCTTGCAAATTTTATTTCACTTTTTTACTTTTTTCTTCATTATTCCTCCAATTCCGATTTAACATGATGGTCCATATTCTTGAATACGACCCAATAGAATACAGGCAGAACGGTAGCTATCAAGACCATAGAAATCAGTGTTCCGAAGAATATCACGGCAGCCATAGGCGACCATAGGGTGTTACCTTCAAGCATCATCGGCAGTACGCCGACTGATGCGGCGGCAGATGTAAGGAATATCGGTCGCATACGTCGCTCTCCGGCACTGAAGGCAGCCTCCCTAACCTTCATCCCTTTCGTGAGGCGCAGTTCTTCGGCATAGTCAATCATTATAATTCCGTTGCGCACGAGAATACCCATCAGACTCACGACGCCGAGGATTCCCGTCAGACTCATGTCGTAGCCGGTTATGAGCAATCCTATTGCCGCTCCGAGTATACAGAGAGCCATCGACGAGAGATTTACAAGAGCAAGACTTATCTTCTTAAAGTGGAAGACGAGGATAAAGAAAATCACGAGTATAGCGATGGCAACTCCCGAGAACACCTGAGGCTGTGTCTCCATGTCGCGTTCAAGCATTCCGCCGGTCTGAACTCTCACTGTCTGCGGAAGATCCAACTTCTTTATCTTTCGGTTTACGTCTTGTGTTATCCTGTTAACATTATATCCCGTCATCGGTTCAGCGAGCACGGACACCGTACGAACCCCATTGCGGTGGATTATTGCACCGAATGTATAACAAGGTTTGATATCTGCCACTTGTCGTAACGGCACCGAAGAGGCTCCACCAACAACAGGCATGTATTCATTTGGCAAAGCAGCAAAGCGGTCGGAATCATTATAATCTGACTTCATAACAACGCTTACGGGATAGTCGTTTTCCCACAGAGTTGTTACCGGTATACCACTGCCGAAACGCAGGGCAATATTTGCACTCAGCATAGCCTTGCTCACTCCGAGGCGGTTTGCCTCAGGCTCTTTTAGAGTAACCGAAACACCGGGCAGAGGATTTCCGTAGTCGTTTCTTACAAGTTGCAGTCCTGTAGTAGAGCGCATCACATTTTCTATCTTATGAGCAGCCGCCATAAGATCGGCTATTGAATCTCCGCTAATTCGGATTTCTACCGGCGAAGTAGCATTATTATAGTCCATCTGCTTGAATCGCACGTAAGCCCCCGGGAAATATTCACGATATTTGTCGGCATAATCGTCGAGCACTTTCTGAGTAGCCTCATCATCCACCGTGTTCACTATAAACTGGGCAAAGTTAGGTCCGCCAATCTGCGGAGCATACGTAGTATGGAAACGAGGTGAGCCTTGTCCTATAAAACTTGTAATTCCCGTTATCCTTTTGTCTGCAGCCATGATATGTCGAAGAGAATCGGCAATCCTTGCCGTCTGCTGCGCCTGAGTACCCTCCGGAGTATATATCTCAACGGCAAACTGGTTCCTCTCGGCAACCGGCATCATCCTCTGCGGCACTACGAGGAAGAGCAACACTCCAAGGCATACTACAGCAAAGGCTCCGCCAAGAGTAACGAGCGGACGGGCAAAACACTGTTTCAACAGCCATGTGTATCCGTCTTGAAGGTAATCCAGCGGCTTCTTCTTTTTCTTTTCAGAAGACTGCTCCACCGCAAGACCTTTCTTTATGAATTTATACTGCAGATATGGGGTAAGCAGGAGGGAAATAGACAACGAAACGGTTAGTATTATGAACATCGCCCACGGGAAGGTCTTTACGAAATCCGCCATATCCCCCTTCATAGTTATCAGGAAGGGGAAGAACGTAAGACTAATCGACAGTGTTGCCGACAAAACAGACATGAAGAACTCTCGCGGTGCGGCAACCGTAGCTATTCGTCTCGACATTCCGCCTCCAAGCTTCTCCATGTAGTTGTCGATGATAACAACAGAGTCGTCTACCACCATACCGAGGGTAACGATAAGCGCTGCAAGGGTTACGGTGTTCAGCTCCATTCCGAAGATAAAAAACAGTCCGACTGAAGTGAATATCGTTATCGGTATTGTCAAGGCAGACACCTCTGCCACTCTTCGCGGCATAAGGACAACGACCACGAGAATTACCGCTATTACGGATATCAGCAGTTCGCGCAGGAAATTCTCCACTGATTCCGAAACGACCTTGCTCTGGTCTGTTATTATATTTATATGTACATCCTCAGGAAGCGTCTTCTCATAATCGCTGAGTGCGGCTCTTACTTCTCGTCCCATTTCCACAATATCGTTTCCCGGACGCATCTCTATCGAGAGGAGTACACACTTCACGCCATTATATGTTATATACTTGTCGAGTCGTGGATATTCACGCTCCACTCTTGCCACGTCGGCAAGTCTCACAACCTGTCCGTCGGGCGATGAATAAATTATCTGTCTTGCGATGTCCTGTTCGCTGGCGTATGTATCCGAAACATATACCGGAGCTGCATTCTTTCCGTTCTCCACGGTACCGCTGACCGTTGTAAATCCCTGTGCCGAGAGGGCATTCATAATTATCGTCGGACCGATTCCGTATTTTGCCAACCTGTTCTGGTCGAGATAAACAGACACCTGTTCGTTCTCCAATCCGTAAGTGCGGAGGTTTGAAATGGCGTCAATCCTGCGCAGACGTTTCTTTATGTCCGTCAGATAGGTATTCAGTTCCCTATAAGTTTTCTGCTTACTGTTTATCGTTACCAATAGAGCCGACGTATCGGCAATATCGTCTACCGCCTGAACGGCAAGTACGCCGGCAGGCAGTTGCATCTTCAGCGAAGATAGTCCGTGTTTCAGTTTCGACCAGAAAGCATCCTTGTCTTCCACCTCATCCCCGAGCTGCACATA
Source organism: Prevotella sp. UBA1104 (assembly GCA_002314055.1). Classification (GTDB taxonomy): domain Bacteria; phylum Bacteroidota; class Bacteroidia; order Bacteroidales; family Bacteroidaceae; genus Prevotella. The sequence goes on along the minus strand of DCBP01000094.1, from coordinate 1,821 downwards.
CACGATAAGCATACCGTCCATACTCTTCGAAGTCGTCTTTGCCTTGTTCACTTCCTTAAAACCAAAGACGAAGTTTTCTACCTGCCATGCCACGCGCTGCTCCACATCCTGAGAGCTCATTCCCGGACATACAGCAACGACAGCCCCCTGGCGCACGGTAAATACCGGCATCTCCTGTTTCGGCATTACTATCAGTCCGATGATACCCGTCAAGACGAGCATTCCGACGAGCATCATCACGATATTATGGTTCAGCAGAGCCGTCTCTATGAAATTGCGTTTCTTCTTTATCGTTTCCATATCCTCTTCTGATTATTTAGATTCGGAAACCTTCATTCCGTCACACACTTTCTGCATTCCGCCCACGATAACACGGTCGCCAGCCGCCAGTCCGCTTCTGATTTCCACTCCGCCTGCCATAAAGTTACCTATCGTTACATTGCGGCGATACGCCTTCCCACTGCGCACTACCCATACGAAACGGGTATTGTCGGTATCCAGTTCCACGGCACCCATCGGTATCACGATATTGTCCGCCGTATCCTGCTTCTTCAGTCTTACGCTGCACACCATACCCGGCAATAGCCGTGTATCAGCCGACAGTAGCGAAAGTCTTACATTATACGTATGCGACACTTCGTCGGCATTAATTCCCTTCTCCTTGACGACTCCCTCGATTACTGCATTTCCGGCTGCCTCTATCGTTACTATAGCCTTCTCTCCGTTACGAATAGAGGAAATATCCGTTTCGGGAACAGAAAACACGACATCGGAGCGCGACACATCGGCAAGTTTGCATACAGGCTGGTCGGGCAACACGTTCATGCCCACCTCGCCGGAGCGACTCGTTATCACCCCACTGAAAGGAGCATATATATTTGTATGCGAGAGTTGTTCGCGGGCAATGCGCTCGGCAGCCTCAGCCTGACGGAGCTTTGTCTCCACGTCAACCCATTTTATTGCCGAGATAACGCCCTCGTCATATAGTTTCTTCATTCTGCGGTAAGCATCCTGTGCCTGTCGGAGAGTCACCTGTGTGGCATAATGAGAATCCTTCAATGTCGTTGGGGATATTGTGCCGAGGAGCTGTCCTTTCGCCACGCGGTCCCCCTCCTTGAAAGGTAGGCGCGTAATCCGTCCGGCGTTTTCAAAACTTATTATCGTCTCTACGGAAGCATCGACGGTTCCTACATAAGTGGAAGAATTTCCGTAGATGCCACATGTTACTTCCTGCACTTCCACCTTTACAGGAGCTGTTTCCGTTTTCTCCGTCTTACTGCTACATCCAGCAAGAACAAATATCAACAATGATGATATCAGAATCTTATACATAATGCTGTCTAACAATAATTACTATATCCTAATACTTTTTACGGCTGCAAAATTAATATTTTATGTATTTCAATGAAACATACTCCCGCTATTTTGACTTAACATTCAACATTACAGACAAAAAAAACGAAAAAAGTATCAAATAAAACCAAGAACCTACCATTCCTTACCAAATTTCTTCAGTTCGTGAAAGGCAGTTTCAGTTGTATTTCTCAATGAAACTCCGAGTGTCCTCACAAGACACTCGGAGTTTTTCTATAAGAGAAACATTGTTTTTCGCCTTGAAACTCTAACTAAGCAGCAGTAAGACAATATCAAAAAGATGTAAGGTCGTCTACTTCGTGGCTTGATTTACACAGATTCTATGATAAATTCTATATAAATCAGCTCACATATGGTAATCTTGCGGTGAAGCCAGCAACACTAAATCTGTGGGCATAGCCTGTATTTAGAAAAAAAATCCGTGTCATCTGTGCTATCTGTGGGAGA
>DCBP01000019.1 GCA_002314055.1 Prevotella sp. UBA1104 | reverse complement strand
TCTGTGCTATCTGTGGGAGATTTTAATCATCACTCCATATATCGGATAAGTCTGTATTAAAACAATAAAATATGGCAATACTGCTGTTTTAGTGGCATTTCAGTAACAATAATTTTCTTATTGCCATCAGGTTTAATATCTGGCAGTCAGACAGTTATATACATTAGTGGCAATAGTGGCAATAAATAATTTTTATTTTCACTTTAAGGTATCCAATAAAGACTGCCTATGAATTATTCAGACTATATACAGCATCTATTGAATTAAGTAGGCTATAACAGAAAAAAAAAGTCATTTAACACAAAGCATTTGCACGATACATTATTAATGTGTAACTTTGCAACATATTATAATAAGTTAGTATGAATGAGAATATAAAAGAAAGCAAGAAAAGAATAAACCCGTTTTTTGAACCCTACAAGACTCCACACGAAACAGTGCCTTTCGACAAGATTAGACTCGAGGACTACGAGGAGGCTTTTATGGAGGGAATTAAGAGAGACGACGAACAAATAGAGAAGACGATAAACAACCCTGCCGAACCGACCTTCGACAACACTATCATTAATGTTGACGACGACAAGGACGGGTATTACGACCTGCTGTCGAGGGTTTCTACCGTTTTCTTCAATCTGCTGAGCGCCGAAACGAACCAGGAGATGGACGACCTGGCACAGAAGATTCAGCCGATTCTGACGAAACATGCCAACGACGTCAGACTGAACAAAAAACTGTTTGAGAGAATAAAGGCGGTTCACGACAACCACAGAGAACTGACACCCGAGGAACAGATGCTGCTCGACAACTGCTACGACGGATTCGTAAGAAGCGGTGCTCTGCTCGATGATGAGGGTAAGGAGAAGCTGCGCAAGCTGACGGAAGAGGCAAGCATGCTGTCGCTGACTTTCTCGCAGAACCTGTTGAAGGAGAACAAGGCATTTGCCCTTGACATAACAGACGAGAAGGATCTCGACGGACTGCCCGACACGGCACGCGAAGCGGCTGCCGTTACGGCTAAGGAAAACGGCAAGGAGGGATGGTCGTTTACTCTCGACTTCCCAAGCTACAGTCCGTTTATGACCTACGCCAAGAACCGCGAACTGAGAAAGCTGATGTATATGGCTCGCAACACCGTTTGCACTCACGACAACAAGGAGAACAACATTGAGATTTGCAAGAAGATTGTTAATCTAAGACGAGAGATTGCTCAGCTCCTGGGATATAACACCTATGCTGACTACGTGCTGAAAAACCGCATGGCAAGTAATGCGAAAAACGTGTACAAACTGCTCGACGACCTTATCGATGCCTATATGCCTACGGCTAAGGAAGAGGTGAAGGATATAGAGAAAATGGCGAAAGAAATGGAGGGCGAGAATTTTACCCTTGAGCCATGGGACTTCAGCTACTACTCTCACAAACTGCAAATGAAGCTCTATAATCTTGACGCAGAGATGTTGCGCCCTTATTTTGAGCTAAGCAAAGTGATAAAAGGTGTGTTCGGACTTGCCAACAGGCTATATGGCATTACTTTTAAGGAGAACAAGGATATTCCAGTATACCACCCCGATGTCAAGGCGTATGAGGTGTTCGACAAAGACGGCTCGTATCTGGCTGTATTCTATGCCGACTTCCACCCGAGAAAGGGAAAACAGGGAGGCGCATGGATGACGGAATACCAAGGTCAATGGATCGACAAGAAGGGCGAAAACGTTAGACCGCACGTCAGCGTGGTGATGAATCTTACGAAGCCTACCGAAGACAAACCGGCTCTGCTGACACTCGGCGAGGTGGAAACATTCTTGCACGAATTCGGACACTCGCTGCACGGGATGTTTGCTAATACAAGATTTGAAAGTCTTTCCGGAACAAACGTATGGTGGGACTTCGTGGAACTGCCTTCGCAGTTCATGGAGAACTATGCCGTGGAGAAGGAATTCCTGCGCACGTTTGCCTTCCACTACAAGACTGGCGAGCCTATACCCGACGAACTGATAGACAGAATCGTGAAAAGCCGTAACTTCATGGTTGCATACGGATGCATGAGACAGGTTAGCTTCGGTTTGCTCGACATGGCTTATTATACAAAGAAGGAACCGTTTGAAGGCGACTTGATAAAATTCGAAAAGAAGGCATGGGAAAGGGCTATGGTTCTGAAACAGTTGCCTAACACCTGCATGACCGTTCAGTTCAGTCATATCATGGCTGGCGGATACGCTGCCGGATACTACAGCTATAAGTGGGCGGAGGTACTCGACGCCGATGCTTTCAGCGTTTTCAAGAAAAACGGTATCTTCAACCAGCAGACGGCACAGAGCTTCCGCGACAATATCTTGTCGAAGGGAGGAACGGAACACCCGATGACTTTATATAAAAGATTCCGCGGCAGCGAACCAACTATTGATGCCCTGCTCGAAAGAAACGGAATAAAAAAAACTGTTTAATATGAATAACGACAAACAATTCAAGCTCGACTTGCGCTATCTGCGCATGGCACGGATATGGTCGGAAAACAGCTACTGCAAAAGGAGACAGGTGGGATGTCTCGTCGTTAAAGACAAGATGATTATCAGCGACGGATACAACGGTACGCCGAGCGGTTTCGAGAATGTCTGCGAAGACGAAAATAACGTTACCCACCCCTACGTTCTTCATGCTGAGGCTAACGCCATAACAAAACTGGCAAGAAGCTCTAACAACAGCGACGGAGCAACGCTATACGTTACGGATTCTCCATGTATCGAATGCTCCAAGCTTATAATACAGGCAGGCATAAAGCGCGTTGTATATGCTAAAGAATACCGGCTGACCGACGGACTTGACTTGTTGAGAAGGGCTAACATAGAAGTGATACACATTAATCCGGATGAATATGAAACAAAATAAGCCAAACAGACTGACACCGCTTATCATGGCAATATGCACCATCGTCGGTATCGTCATAGGAACTTTTTATGCCAATCACTTTTCGGGCAACAGACTGAACATCATAAATTCTGGAAGTAACAGACTTAACAATCTTCTGCATATCATCGACGACCAGTATGTGGATAACGTGAATATCGACTCTCTTGTAGATATGGCTATTCCACAGATTCTCTCTGACCTCGATCCGCACTCTGTATATATCAAGGCTGCCGACGCACAGAAAGCTGCCGACGACTTGAAGGCTTCGTTCTCGGGCATCGGAGTGGAATTCGTTATCAGACAAGACACGATACATGTTCAGAATGTTATAAAAAACGGACCTGCGCAACAGGCTGGCATCATTGCCGGCGACAAGATTGTGAATGTCGACGGAAAACCGTTTGTCGGAAAGGTGGTAACCAATGAAGAGGCCATGCGCCGACTTAAAGGTCCGAAGGGAACTAAAGTTAAAGTCGGCGTAATGAGATACGGCTCCAAGGACGTGAAGTATTTCACCATAACGAGAGCCGACATCCCACAGAAGAGTATTACTGCCGTATATATGCTCGACGAGAACACGGGATATATAAAAGTGAAGAACTTTGGAGAGAATACTTACGCCGAACTCCTCGTTGCACTTGCCGAACTCTCCCAAGAGGGTTTCAGCAATCTCGTAATCGACCTTAGAGACAATACCGGCGGATACCTGGAGTCGGCTGTGCAGATGATTAACGAGTTCTTGCCTAAAAACAAGCTGATCGTTTATACTCAAGGACGCAAGTCGCCTCGACAGGACTATAAGAGCGACGGCAGGGGCAGTTATCAGAACATACCGCTTGTGGTGCTCATCAACGAGGCATCGGCTTCGGCATCCGAGATATTCGCCGGAGCAATACAAGACAACGACCGCGGCACGATTATCGGAAGACGCTCTTTCGGAAAGGGTCTCGTACAGAAACAGATGGAATTCCCTGATGGAAGTCTTATACGCCTTACCGTGGCAAGATACTACACCCCGTCTGGTCGCTGCATCCAGAAGCCATATACTGCCGGCGACAACGTGGATTACGAGGAAGACTTGTTGGCAAGATACCAGCACGGCGAATTCTTCTCTCAAGACAGTATTAAGCATACCGGTCCGGCATATCATACCGGCATCGGACGAGTGGTTTACGGTGGCGGTGGCATCACTCCGGATATCTTCGTTCCTGAGGACACTATCGGCATGACGTCGTATTTCAAGGAGGCAAGCATGAGCGGACTGATTCTGCAATTTGCCTTCACATATACCGACGACAACAGAATTAAGCTGAATACATATAAGGACATGATGGAACTTGCTAACTATCTGAAGAAGGAGAATACCGTAGACAAGTTTGCTACCTTCGCCAACAGGAACGGTTTGCAGCGACGCAACCTGATGATTAAGAAATCACACAGTCTGCTGGAGCGCTCCATCAACAGCCGGATTATTTACAACATGCTCGACGACAACGCATGGACTCAGTATATCAATCAGGACGACAAGGTTATCGACGCCGCTCTGAACGTGTTCCGCAATAATGCCGCCTTCCCGAAGAAACCTGCTGCAAAGCCGGGAAAGAAGGAGAAACCGCAGAAGACGGCTGAAGTGAAAAGAGATTCGGTGAAGAAGGTTGGCGTGGAGAGAACTAATACTACGGACAAGTGTATATGCTGACGAAAAACGAATTAAGGAAAGAAGTGAGACTGCGCAAGAAGCAGTATACCGCAAATGAGCTCAAGGACCTTTCGCTGTCTATCGTGCGAAAGCTCCTTGAGCTTTCTGCTGTAAAGGAAGCAAGAACAATAATGCTTTACTGTTCGCTTCCCGACGAAGTGTACACCATGGACTTAATCCACAAGCTGAAGGAAATGGGAAAAGAAATCGTGTTGCCTGTTGTAATAAGCGATACGGAAATGGAACTTAGGAGGTATGAAGGCGACAATGACTTGCATACCGGATATTATAACATTCCCGAGCCTTGCGGCAAGAAATTCAGCAAAACGGGAGATATCGACGTTGCTATTATCCCGGGAATGGGATTCGACAAAAAAGGAAACAGAATGGGACGCGGAAAGGGATATTACGACAGATTCCTGAACGGCATGAAGCATATATATAAAATAGGTATATGCTTCCCGTTCCAGATTTTCGATGCCATACCGGCAAACGAGAACGACATCCCCATGGACATCGTGATATATCAATAAATCCTTATATCGGCAATCACCATGCCGCCGACATAAGAGTTTAGGCGTTTTACGAGTTGCGACCTCATCATCGACAAGTCGCCACGCAACGCCGGATTGGTTATCTTAACAAAGAGTGTCTGGTTCTTTATAAACTTCTCTGCCGTATAATATGCAATGCCCTTCCCCACTACAGCATCCCAGGCATCAATCAGTCTGCGTTGCTGAAGGGGAGTCTCCAAACCACTTTCACGAAGATAGAGATTCAGAACATCCGACAAGTTCTTTACGTCACGTCTAAACATATATATTAATCATACATTTATAAAACACTACTACCAAATTATACTATAACCGAACTATACTATCGATCCATTGACAACCTCGAAAATCTTTGAGCTCGACTCTACAGACATAAGTATCTTGTCGAGATGGTCGCGGTTGGTATCCGTAAGGAATATCTGTCCGAAAGAATCCCCCGACACAAGTTTCACTATCTGTTCCACCCTATTGGAATCAAGTTTGTCGAATACATCATCAAGGAGAAGTATAGGCTTTGTCATGGATGCAACATCACAAAGATAATTGAACTGGGCAAGTTTCAGGGCAATGACAAAGGTCTTGTTCTGTCCCTGACTCCCCTCACGCTTCATTGGATATCCACCGAGCGTCATCTCCAAGTCATCCCTATGTACTCCATGCAAGGAATAGCCGACGGCACGGTCCTTATAACGGTCGCGACGGATAACATCGAGCAACGGACCACGCTGACAATGAGAGACATAGTTCAGTCCGACTTTCTCCTTGCCATCGGAAATAACACTGTAATATTTCTGGAACAACGGAATGAGATGTTCTACAAATTCATTTCTTTTCCGATATATCAGCTCTCCCTCGATAGCCATCTGCTCTTCCCAAATATCAAGCAAGGAAGAGTCCGGCTCCTCTTCCATCTTAAGAAGCGAATTGCGCTGCTGTAAAGCCTTACCATAACGCGTCAATGCTGCCAGATAACTGTTGTCGGTCTGGGAAATAACCATATCCATAAGCCTGCGCCGCTCATCACTTGCTCCCTCTATAAGATATGTATCAGAAGGAGAAATGAGAATGAGAGGTATCAAACCAATATGCTCCGAGAGACGCTTATAGTCTTTTTTATTTCTGCGGAAACGCTTTTTCACACCGCGTTTCATTCCACAATAAATATTTTCTTCATCGCCATTGTCATCTACATACGTTCCCTCAAGCACACAGAAATCTGCATCATGCTTGATAACCATCGAGTCGACAGAACAATTGGAACTCTTACAGAACGACAGGTAGTATACGGCATCAAGGAAGTTCGTCTTACCCTCTCCGTTATGACCGATAAAACAGTTGATACCAGGACATAAATCAAGAGTAGACTCAGAGATATTCTTAAAACCGATAATTGACAATTTCTTCAGATACATTGCAAACAATCCTATTCCTTAATGCTTAAACAATTGCGATAACGATGCAAAGTTACGTGATTATACGACAATAAAGAAAAAAAACAGTCATAAATTTCAATATATGAGAATATTTACGTAATTTTGCCACGCTTAATTAAATTAGGAATAAAATAAATAAAAACATAAAATGGCAAATTCATCTGAAAAGAAGGGTGTAGTGAATGTTGACAGCGCCCTGAACAAGAATGAAGCTTTCTTCATGAAGAACAAGAAAGCTATCATCTACGGAATCCTAGCAGTAATTATCATTGTCGCTGGCGTATTGGCTTACAATACTTACGTTGCCGGTCCGAGAGAGGACGAGGCAAGTACTGCAATGGCTAAGGGACAGGAGTACTTCGCTAACCAGCAGTTTTACAAAGCACTCAATGGTGACGGTGCCGGATTCAAAGGCTTCAAGGCTATTGCATCTGACTACAGCAGCACTGATGCCGGAAATCTGGCTAACCTCTATGCCGGTCTTTGCTGCGCTAAGCAGGAGAAATGGAATGATGCAGTAAATTATCTTGAGGCTTACTCTACAGGCGACGACATGATGGTTAGTCCTATGGCTGTTGTTGCTCTCGGTGACGCTTATGCTCATCTCAACCAGCTCGACAAGGCTGTTGAGGCTTTCAAAAAGGCTGCCAAGATGGCTGACAGCAAGGCTGAGGACAACACAAACAACAGTGTTTCTCCTAACGCTCTTATTAAAGCCGGAGAAATTCTTGAGAGCCAGAACAAGAAAGATGACGCTCTGCAGATTTATCAGGACATCAAGAAGAAATACGTTAACTCGCCTATCTCACAGGAGATTGACAAATATATCGAACGAGCTTCTACAAAATAATGGCTACAAAATTACACAATCTCTCGGATTACGAGTTTGATAAAGTGCCTGATGCCAGCAACATGTGCTTCGGCATTGTCGTGGCTGAATGGAATCCGGAAATAACCGGAGCTCTGCTCGACGGATGTATGACGACTCTCGAGAAACATGGTGCACTGCCAGAGAACATTCACGTAAAAACAGTTCCGGGAAGTTTCGAACTCGTTTACGGAGCACACCAGATGACTTTGAACGGCGGATATGACGCCATCATAATCCTGGGAAGTGTTATAAAGGGTGAGACTCCACACTTCGACTATATCTGTCAAGGAGTAACTTACGGTATAGCAAGGCTTAACGCAAAAAGCGAGATTCCGGTAATCTACGGATTGCTGACAACTCTCGACTTGCAGCAGGCTAAGGACAGAAGCGGCGGAAAATACGGAAATAAGGGTGACGAATGTGCCGTCGATGCTATTAAGATGGCAAAATTCTAATTCTTCTCTGTTGCAATAAAAAAGCAAAATTTTAAATCAGTAATAGAATCATCTATAATTGGGGCGGACTTAACATTGAGTCCGCCCTTATTTATAGATAAGGAATTTCAGGATTTTTTGTAAACACTTTCTTAGAAATTCTGATAAGTTAAAACAAAACATTAAATAAAAATAATATGTCTATGAAATTCATTTCCTGGAATGTTAACGGACTGAGGGCTTGCGTAGGAAAAGACTTCAGCGAAAGCTTCAAAAAACTTGACGCCGACTTCTTCTGTCTGCAAGAAACAAAAATGCAGGCAGGACAACTCGACCTTGAATTCGAAGGATATAAATCATACTGGAACTATGCCGAGAAAAAAGGATATTCCGGAACGGCTGTTTTCACAAAACATGAACCCTTGAATGTTACTTATGGCTTGGGGATCGAAGAGCACGACCACGAGGGACGAGTGATAACGCTCGAAATGGAAGACTTCTATCTCATTACTGTATATACGCCTAATTCACAAGACGGGCTGAGAAGACTGGAATACAGAATGAAATGGGAAGACGATTTCCTTGCATACATAAAGAAACTGGACGAAAATAAACCTGTTGTTGTTTGTGGTGACCTGAACGTGGCTCACGAGGAAATAGACCTAAAAAATCCTAAGACAAACCGCAAGAATGCAGGTTTCACCGACGAGGAGAGGGAGAAGATGACAACATGGCTCAACAGCGGATTCATCGATACTTTCAGATTCTTCTATCCTGACAAAAAGGATATTTACTCTTGGTGGTCGTACAGATTTAAAGCAAGGGAGAAAAATGCAGGATGGCGCATCGACTATTTCATCGTTTCTGAAAGACTAAAGGAAAGACTTGACGGGGCTGCCATACATACCGAAATATTCGGCTCTGACCACTGTCCCGTTGAACTTACACTGAAGTAATAAGTCGAATGAGAAACGGGCTGAAAGCCAAACATCACATAGCCCAGGGCAATGCCCTGGGTGGATATGGCTACATTCTTATAACGTTTTACCTAGGGCGTTGCCCTAAGTAAAGTGTTTTTTGCCCTTTCATGGCGTATATGGAAAATTGCAACCATACAGCTCAAAAAAATGCTGAAATTAGAGAATGCTATACTCCTTCATCATCGTCGCCAGCATTGGGATTGTCTGACGTACCTATGTCTTCGCCTTTCTTCATCGACAAGCTGCCTGAAGCGGAAAGCGTTAAGTTGATTGGAATAAAATCATCACTCAACTGGTCTGGACAACCGACACTCGCCACAAGAACAAGACTACTTGTCTCTACATGATCCACAGCAATTCCAAGAATTGTGGATTTTGAGAGATAGGAATTATCTATGAATTGTGAGAAAGATTGCTTCGTAAACTCACGACGGAAAAACACTGAACCGTCTGACGACTTTACTACAAGTGTTATCTTGTTTTCATAATACTTATTATTACTCTCGTCGGAAAACACAGGAGCTGAATCGTCAACAACACGATTTATGGAAACCGTGAAACTCTTTCCTCCCCACTCCACTTTCTCTGAATGACTATAGCCCTGCATCTTGACAGGACCTGACGGAGCCTTCACTACGGGTTTGGGGGCTATGATGTCGTGAGTCTTCTTCTTTTCCTCGCAAGAGGAAAGCGCCAAAACTCCAAGCGCTATGAAAATAGAAGCGTAAATGCCTTTCATCTTATCTTTAATAATTGTTTTTTCATTGCAAAGGTATAGGAAATATGTATAAAACACGAACAAACAACCGACAAATCTTTCAGATTATATATTTTTGCATTACCTTTGCATTATAATTACATTATATTGATACATGATTATATGAATCGATTACTTATATATATAATAGGTATTATGTGCTTTCTTGCCTTTTCTTCGTGTTCCCACAAAAATACAAAGGACGATGTTTCGGAAAAGGTTGACACTATACCTATGCTCGTTACACAGATACAAAAATGCTCTAAACTATATACTGCAGAATTTAAGGTTCATAAAATTATCACTCACGATGACCAGATAAGAGCGAAGGGTAAATTCCTACAGCACGACTTCGATGTGGCTATTCCTGTAGGTACAAGAAAGATTGCCATTCCTGTTGATGCTACAATAAAGGCTTATATCGACCTGGGGGAAATTACGGCAAGAGACATTAAGAAAAGCGGGAAGAAGATTGAAATCATCCTGCCGGAACCGAGAATACAGCTGACGGCAAGCAAGATAAACCATGGCGAAATAAAGAAATATGTTGCTCTCATGCGACAGGACTTTTCTGACGCTGAACTTGCAAACTATGAACAGCAGGGACGTGAGGCTATTATCAACGATATTCCGAAAATGGACATTACTGGTATGGCACGGGAAAGTGCAGCAAAAATCATCGTTCCGTTCCTTGCAGCATTGGGTTATGACGAAAATGACATTACTGTAACTTTCAACAAGGATTTTACTGCTGCCGACATCATGAAGATGGTGGACCCGACGACTGTTATTGAGGGTAAATAAAAGGATAATGAAACTTAATGCATGAAGAGGATTAATATTACGAAACTGAACATCACCCTTTGGGGCATTATTGTCATCGTCGTTATTGTTTTAGCCTTTAGACTATGCAAGGCGACTGAAGGGAATAACATTAAAATCGGTGCCGACGACAAGATTGACGTGACGCCGACTATCATCACGTCGATGAAGGAAATAGGAGAATGGGAATTCCTGTCTATCGACGATGAGGAACTTGTTGACACTACAAGAAAGGGATTTCTAAGAGATGACAAACTGGTGAGGATTTACTACGGTAAACTTAGTCTCGGACTGAACATGCACAAGACTGGTCCTAAATGGGTGGAGAAAAGAGGTGACAGCACCATCGTAACGCTGCCGCCGATAGAACTTCTCGACAATAATTTTATTGACGAAGCACGAACAAAAGCTTTTATAGAAACTGGAGACTGGACTGATGCCGACAGGGAAAACATGTATCATACGGCTTATAACAAAATGCTACGACGATGTATGACAAAAGAAAATATCCAAACGGCACAGACTAATGCCGAACAGCAGTTCGGGAAGATGCTGAAGGCTCTCGGTGTGGAAAAATATACAATAAGATGGAACACAGAAAAATAATATCCATTACTAAAGAAACAAAAAACAAATAACAAAAAAGCAAATAACAAAATAACGGAACAATAAAATAAGGATACAAACACAAACATACTATAATTATGAATGAAGTAAATGACTTTTTCGTAACACTCAGCAGTTTTATATGGGGATGGCCAATGATTATCCTGCTGCTTGGAACGCATATTTTCCTGACCATACGACTGAGGTTTCCTCAACGCAAGCTATGGACAGCAATAAAGTTGTCGGTGAAGAAAGACAAAAACTCTAATGGTGATGTGTCGCAATTCGGAGCTCTTGCTACGGCTCTTGCCGCTACTATCGGAACCGGAAACATTATCGGTGTGGCAACGGCTATTGCTCTCGGTGGACCGGGTGCAGTGTTATGGTGCTGGCTAACGGGATTCTTCGGTATATCTACAAAATATGCCGAAGGTTTGCTTGCAATAAAATACCGAATAAAGAGGAAAGACGGAAAACTCTATGGCGGACCGATGTATGCATTGGAACGCGGATTGGGATGGAAAAAGATGGCAATCATGTTTGCCGTGTTCACAGCTATTGCTGCTTTCGGAATAGGAAATACCGTACAGGCAAACGCAATCTCAACACTTACATTCCAGAATTACGGAGTGTCGCCTGTCATTACAGGAGCTATCGTTTGTGCGCTTGCCGCTGCTGTAATTATCGGCGGAGTTAAAGGCATAGCCAGAGTATGCAGCATGTTCGTTCCGATTATGGCTCTGCTATACGTAATTGGCTGTATTATAATACTTTTTATTAACTCAGAATACATCATTCCGGCTGTAGAAACGATTTTCAAATCGGCATTCACCACAAGGTCGGCAAGCGGAGGATTCGTGGGGAGCACTATAATGCTTGCCGCACGCTATGGAATTGCCAGAGGTCTGTTCTCTAACGAGTCTGGTATGGGTTCGGCACCGATTGTTGCCTCGGCAGCACAGACAAGGAATCCTGTAAGACAGGCATTGGTCTCTTCAACGGGAACTTTCTGGGACACGGTGGTTATATGCGCACTTACCGGACTGGTAATCGTGAGTAGTATTCTTGCTTACCCCGATATCGACTACACCAATGGTGCTGCTCTGACACAAGTGTCGTTCGGCAAAATTCCATATATCGGTACACCACTGCTTATATTCGGACTTCTTACCTTTACATTCAGTACGATACTTGGCTGGGAACTCTACGGCGAAAGGGCAATTGGATATCTGTGCGGCAGGAAACTTACGCTTACATATAGGATTATATACATCATTGCCATTTTTGTAGGTAGCGTGATAAATCTTGAACTTGTATGGAACGTAGCCGACATAATGAATGCCTTGATGGCAATACCGAACTTGCTGTCACTTCTGTTCTTGAGTAACGTCATTGTACATGAAACAAGAAAGTATCTATGGAACAACAAACTTGACGATGTTATGGAGGCAGAAGACGAGTAATAGTGTACAACATAAAGACGTATAGTGTACAATATAAAGACGAAAAATATAGAATAAAAAACGCAACATCTGTATTAGTAAAAGCATACAGATATTGCGTTCTTTATTTACTGATGTTTAGAAATAGTATAAAAACTCTTCAATACTATTTTTTCTTCAACACTACAACAGCATTGCCGCCCTTATCGCTGAGCGTCATTTTCTTGCCGCCATCGATGGTAAAATGCGAAGCCTTACCGAGAGCATCGATTACCATTCGCTCTACCTTCATATCGGCACACATCATCCGCGTACTGCCAGTCTGACTGAAGTCGATCTCTCCCTTCTTCAGATTACCGGCAATACTGCCTGTAAGCAGGTTGCATCCGGTATTTCCATAAAGACGGTTCTCGGCAGTCTTGAATCCGAGGAACGGCACATTCTCGCTATCTCCAGGCTTAACGGAATTTCCTTCAACCTCCACGATGTTCCATTCTCCATCAAGTGAAGCAACATCTGTTGCCGTTTTCGTTGAGCCGCATGAGCCCATGATGACTGCCGCTAAAGCAGCCACAAATACACTTTTCTTCATAATTTCGTTTAGGAATTATTTTCTTACTTATTATTTCTTACTTTTATTATAAATTACCTTGTCTCACCTTATCCGAGCTTTCCCTTATCTTTAGAATCATCGGTACAACCTCTTTATATATTTTAGTATCGCCGGCAATGTTTCTCATCAGCAATTCACAAGCCAAGGCACCCGTTTTATGCGACTGATCTTCTATCGACGAGAGTTTCGGAGTAACAAAAGCCGAGGCATCGGTATCCGTAAATCCTATTATTGCCACATCCTCCGGAATACGCAGTCCGAGAGTCTTTATCGCATCGAAGGCAGCATAGGTAATGATGTCGTTAAAAGCAAGAATAGCATCAGGTCTGTTCTCTGAGGAGAGAAGTCGCAATGCCGTTTCGCGCGAACTCTCGAAATCTATCTTGTCACATATTATAATATCCCTGTCAATAGGAATCCTCGCCTGTTTCAATGCCTCCAGATAACCATGCTTGCGCCGCCTTACCATGTCGAGATGATTCGGACCGCCGATAAAGGCAACTCTTCGGCTTCCTGTTTCAAGGAGATGACGTGTTGCCTGCTCGGCTGCTTCGGCGCCATTTGCCACGACTTGCGAAAAGAGCTCCGGCAAACACGTACGTGCAAAGAATACGAGCGGAATTCCCATTTTGTTTATTTCCTTGAAATGAGAATAATCTACAGTATCTTGCGAGAGACAGGCTATAATCCCTTCAACATGCATGTTTATAAAATTGTCGATTGCCTTTTCTTCCTTCACGTAATTCTCATGACTGTTTATGGCAATAACCGAATATCCTTCCTGCGAAGCATAATCCTCTATTCCGTCGAGTACAGCAGAATAATAATGAGTGACAAGATTTGGCACCACCACTCCTATCACTTTTGGAGCCTCGCTCCTCAAACTTTGTGCAAAAGGGTTTGGCCTGTAATTAAGTTCTTTGGCAAGCTTCTGCACCCGCTCACGAAGTTCGTCGCCAACCTCATGACTGTTTCTGAGGGCACGCGACACGGTAGCGATGCTTACTCCAAGCTCTGCCGCCAAATCTTTTAATGACACTCTATGTTGTTTCATAATCCGTATACTGAATAGTTGCTAAATTAATATCTGCCGTTTGACATTATACTGCATGACAAATGGGGGAAATTCCCTTTAGATAAGAATTATTAGGTGTAATCGTTGCAAAATTAATAAATAAGTTTGATTTCGCAAACGTTTACGTATGTTTTTATGATAAAAACCTAACATACAAGCATAAAATAATCGTAACTTTGCAGCAGTGAATTCAATATGAGTAATGAATAGTTGATAATAAGTTAGTTAGAAAACAAAAGTTGGACTGGCGGTGTTGGGAAACACCGCCGTTTTTATTTCTGAAAAGCTAAATATAATACTCTGCCGAATCCACGAGTCCTGCCCTCAGTGCATATTTCGTTGCCTCATGAACATTGTTGACCCCGAGCTTGCGGAAGATGTTCTTTCGGTGAGTGTTTACAGTATGAAAACTTGAGATGCGCTTCTCGGCAATTTCTTTTGTCGTCATGCCGCTGGCAATATCCCTCAGTATTTCCTTTTCAGTACGAGTAAGCTTCACCGTTTCTTCATTTTTCTCCTCCGGCAGGATTAGCATTTCCGCCGTATGCTGACAGATAAAGCGTGTGCTCTTCAAGGCAGCGTTGACAGCAGCCTTTATCTCATAAAGCGGCGACTCCTTCAACACGATACTGAAGTTTTGCGACACTACGGCAATCTGTCTTACAAAGTCGCGACTCAGCTCTTCGCTGAAGAGAACCCACTTTGTATTTATGAAACGTTGACTTAGAATCAGCAGTTCTTCCACATCATTTATATCAAACAACGTGTAGTCGATTATTACAACGACGAGATCTGAGGTTTTCAGTCTTTCAATCAGCGAAGCCTTGTCTGCAATTCTGCAGACATGCGCATCAGTCAAAGAACTGCACACGCTGGCAAGTCCTTCGTAGGTTATATCTTGATTATCAGCTATTAGTATATCCAATTGTGTTTGCTTTTATTCTATTTATCCAAGTTCCGGATTTAATTCTATATCTATCCATTTTAGGTAGCGACGACGAAATCAGAGTAGCAGTTCCTCCCCTTCCAGTCCGCAACCTTCAAAGCCCATTTCCTTCGACCGTTCCCTGTCGTACACATAATACACGGCACGAGCCGTAGTACATACAACTCCCCTGGAGTTCTCAAGAGTCAAGTCAATGGTTACGAGGTTGCGTTTCTGCTCTACGATATGTCCGCGGAGAGTAAGCTGCAAATCTGTCGTCTTCACGGGTTTATGGTATCTAACCTCCAGCTTTGTAGTAACTCCAATTGCCTGAAGCTTTCTGAAAACCACCCACGCAGCCGTTTCGTCAAGCAGTGTGCTTTGTATTCCGCCATGCAGCGTATCCACCCATCCCTGGTATGCGGGTTGCGGTTTCCAGAAACTTACCACATCGTCTCCGTCTTCAAAGAATGTCATGTGCACTCCTACGGGGTTCCCCTCACAACAGCCAAAGCAGTTATAGCCTTCTTTTCCGACAAAAGGATTTGAAATTTTTCTCATAATCGTAATACTGTTATATATCGATAGCAAAATTAGACATTTTTGTTTTAACTTCAAAGGGTAAGCTATAAAAATTTTACTTTTTCATTTCCCCGTCAGTTAAAGTTTCCGACATAAGGATTACCCTGGTTAGATTAATTTAAGACTCATATTTTGTTCAGTAGATTAAACGTAAGAATAAATTGTAACACAAATGAAATATCTGTTTAAACCGCTTGTAATATGCCCGACTTACCTTTGCAGCAGAAAATTCAGAAAATAACAAAACAATTACATTCATTATGGAATCAATCTATTTTATAATTGTCGCTTTCCTGCTTCTGCTGGCGGTTTTCGACTTATTCGTGGGAGTGAGCAATGATGCCGTAAACTTCCTGCAGTCTGCCATCGGAGCCAAAGTGGCTAAATTCCGCACGGTGCTCATTATCGCATCTATGGGCGTGCTCATCGGAGCTGTGATGAGTGCGGGAATGATGGACGTGGCGAGACACGGCATCATGCACCCGGCAAACTATTCTTTTGCTGAGGTTATGACGATTTTCCTTGCGGTAATGGTTACGGATGTCGTCATTCTCGACATTTTCAACACTCTCGGAATGCCTACGTCAACCACTGTGTCGCTGGTTTTCGAGCTGCTCGGCGCTACGTTCATCCTGGCACTTTTCAAAATGAACGCCGACCCGTCGCTCGGCTTTACCGACTTGCTCAACAGTAGCAAGGCTCTGAGCGTAATCATAGCCATCTTCGTGTCGGTGGCTATAGCCTTCTTCTTCGGAACAATAGTGATGTGGCTGTCGCGCCTCGTCTTCACATTCAACTACACCAAGCACCTGCGCTATTCCATCGCCATTTTCGGTGGCATAGCCTTCACGGCTCTTGCCTACTTCATATTTATCAAGGGACTCGGAGGCTCGCCTTTCATCGGCGACAACATCAAGGATTTCATAAAGGGCAACACTCCGATGTTGCTGCTTATAGTATTTGTTGCTTCAACCATACTCAACGAGATTCTTTACCTCTTCCACGTCAACGTGTTCAAGATTATCGTGTTGCTCGGCACCTTCGCCCTTGCAATGGCATTTGCCGGCAACGACCTCGTAAACTTTATCGGTGTGCCGCTCGCCGGTCTTGACTCCCTTCAGGATTATCTTGCCAACGGCAACGGCAACTACAACGGCTATATGATGACCTCGCTGATGACCTCAGCCAAGAGTCCGCTGATTTACTTGCTTATTGCCGGCATCATCATGATTGTGGCAATGGCTACATCCAAGAAGGCGCAAAACGTGGTGAAGACGAGTGTTGACCTAAGCCGACAGGATGAGGGCGACGAAATGTTCGGTTCTTCTAAGGTGGCTCGTTCCATCGTGCGTGCCGTACAGGATATGGGCAACGGACTGGCTCAGATCATGCCTAAGTCTTCTTCGAAATGGATTGACAAGAGATTTAACAAGGAGGAGGCAATAATTGCCAACGGTGCCGCCTTCGACGAGGTGCGCGCTGCCGTCAACCTGGTTCTTGCCGCCATGCTTATAATTATCGGTACGAACTATAAACTGCCTCTCTCTACTACCTACGTTACGTTTATGGTGGCAATGGGTTCATCGCTCGCCGACAAGGCATGGAGCCGCGACAGTGCCGTGTTCCGTGTAACGGGAGTGCTGTCGGTCATCGGTGGATGGTTCGTTACAGCCGGTGTTGCCTTTGCAGCATGCGCCCTGGTATGTACGATGATGCACTTCGGCGGCTTCCCTATCATGATTGCCTTTATGCTTCTCGACATTTACCTGCTCTGGCGCAGCGGAAGAGCTTACAAGAAGAAACAGGCTAATGAAAGTAAGGACGACGTGTTCCAGCTCATGATGCGCACACGCGACAAGGATATTGTCTGGGACTTGCTCCGCAAGCATGTAGGGCGCACGCAAAGTTTCGTTACAAGGTTCACTATCGATGAGTTCAACAAGATTATCGACGGTCTTACGGGCAACAACCTCAAGGAGCTGCGCTCTGTCTACCGCGAAATCAACAACGAGCGCGACACGCTGAAGAAGATCCGCCGACAGGAATTCCTTGCCATGCGCCGCATTCCGCAGAACAT
The DNA here is from genome assembly GCA_002314055.1 of Prevotella sp. UBA1104. Taxonomy (GTDB): domain Bacteria; phylum Bacteroidota; class Bacteroidia; order Bacteroidales; family Bacteroidaceae; genus Prevotella. Next base: position 10,841 of record DCBP01000019.1, on the reverse strand, counting down.
CGCTCTTGAAAGAAACACATGGTTCCACGTCGGTGCCAACTGCAACCAGCAGTATATGTACTGCCTGCGCCGCATGCTCGACCCAATCAAGGAGCACGTTGACAACAATTTCCAGCCGATGCCGGAATCTTATATAAAAGAATTCGAGAATGTGCGCCGACAGATGAACGAACTGATGAGTCATACGGAGCAGATGATTTCTACCAACCGCTACGACCTCTACCGCGAGACGCTCACCATCTCCGACGAATGCAAGGACGACCTCTCGGCTCTGCGTCTGCGCCACATCAACCGCATGCAGCAGGACAGCAACGCCGCACAGAACCTGAAGATTTCCATCCTCTACCTGAACATCCTTCAGGAGAGTCAGGAGCTTATCAGCATCATGCGCCATCAGCTCCGCGCCGCCCGCAAATTTATCGATGAGGATGCGGAAGTATAAAACAATCAACTATCAAGGTGTAGCATAGAACACACTGTCTACTACACTCATAAATCCTTCGCCGTAAAATCTTTGATGCACGATGCGTCAATACGGCGAAGGATTTTTTTGCACTTTCGCAAGGTGCTTAATGAAACATGTAACAATGAAACAATGTAACATTTTGTATTTGGAATGAGGAATTGGCGATGTCAAGACACAGAATCTTACAGTCGAAATTATCAGTCCAAGCTCACCCAAAGGATATAAAAAAACTAAAATACTCTGAATTGTTTCTTTTTTTATAACGGATTATAATAACTTTGCAAAAAATTGACTTATAATATATAATAATGAAATTTTGACTTATAATATATAATAATGAAATATGCAATTATAGCGGCAGGCGAAGGTTCCAGACTCGCCAAGGAGGGAATCGAGGTGCCGAAACCACTTGTAAAGATAAACGGAGAATGCCTTGTCGACAGACTGATTGACATCTTCATGCAAAACGAGGCGGAAGAAATCATCGTCATCTGCAACAGTATGACGACTCTCGTAAGCCAGCACCTGGCTCATCTGCAGGAAGACGGACTGAGAGGCCGCCGCATACCGCTGCGCTTCTTGGTGAAGACCACACCAAGCTCTATGCACAGCATGTTTGAAATCAGCAAATATCTCGAAGGCTCTACGTTCTGCCTTACCACCGTCGACACGATCTTCCGCAAAGAGGAGTTCAAAGAATACATCGAACAGCTGAAACGCTTGGTGGAAAACGGAGAGGACGACGGACTGATGGCGGTTACCGACTATATCGACGACGAGAAGCCGCTCTATATTTCTACCGGCAACGATATGGAAATTACGGGCTTCCACGACTCTCAAGACGGCTGCTCTCTTATTTCGGGAGGCATCTACGGACTGTCTGGCAAATCCATCGCCACTCTAAGGAAATGCGTGGAGCGAGGCGAAAGCAGGATGAGAAACTTCCAAAGGGCTCTCGTGAAAGACGGTTTGAAGCTGCAGGCTTACAAATTCTCCAAGATTCTCGACATCGACCACAAGGAAGATATTAATAAGGCGGAGGCTTTTCTGAGGGGAAAATAATGGTTGGAAAGAAAATAATTGCCGTCTACCGCGCTGAGCGCTTCTCGCCAAACTCTGTTGACAGAGACCGCGCAATAATGCAAGCTACAGCGGCTCTTGTTGGCTGCAACACCTTTATCCCAGAAGAGGAACTGCCGGCAAACAGAGGCTTTATTGAAGATGCCCACCTTATTCTCTCTATGGCGAGGGGAAAGGAGGCTCTGAAGATTCTTGCGGATGCCGGGAGCCACGCCGCAGTAATAAACAGTGCCACGGCTGTTGCCCGCAGCTCGCGAAGCCACATCGACTCTCTGATGAGAAGCCACAATATCCCGGCTGCCCCACTGCAAGGCAACTCGGGATGGTGGATAAAGCGCGGCGACGAAGCGGCACAGGAGAAAGGCGACGTGAGGTTTGCTGCCGACGACAACGAAAAGGCCCTGATAATCGGTGAATTCCGGAAAAGAGGAATAAGCAACCTCGTAGTAACGGCACATGTAGCAGGAGACCTCGTGAAGTTCTATGGCGTGGCGGGAACCGAATTCTTCTTTACCTGCTACCCTACCGACGGGAATTTCTCTAAATTCGGCGACGAGAAGATTAACGGAAAGCCTCTGCATACAAGATTCGACATGGCGAGGCTGCATGCTGACGCCACAAAGCTCGCCCGTCTTACAGGAATTCTTGTCTACGGAGGCGACTGTATAGTGCGCCGCGACGGATCTTACGCTATTATCGACTTCAACGACTGGCCCAGCTTCTCCGTCTGCCGCAAACAGGCGGCTGAGGCTATAGCCGGACTTGTTAATAAGGAATATTAATAGGAGCATCAATAAGGAGTTTTAATAGGGATATTAATAAGAATTCAAGTTTCGGATTTATATCTTCCCCTCCCCCGCCTCCCCTTCCAGGGGCGGAGCAGTTACCAAATAACGAAATATTGTCAGCTATATAATAACTAAATATTAGTTACACTTGCCTTATAAGGCTAACTGCTTCTCCCCTGGAAGGGGAGACGGGAGAGGGGAAGAATATAAATCAGAAAGTTCAGTTAATAAGAAGTTTTAATAGAAAATATAATTAAGGACTAAAAAAAAAAACAATATGGCAACTTTTAAAGAGATGCTTCGAGCATCAATGAAATCTAAGGATACTGAAGAATGGCTTGACGTACATTTCACCCGACCGATAGGACTGGTCTTTACGCTACTGTGGCGGCGTCTCGGCGTCCACCCTACAGTCATTACCGTGCTCGGAATGATTCTCGGAGCCGCTGCCGGATGGATGTTCTGGCATACGGAACTCTCGTATAACATCTGGGGAATTATCCTCATGATGTTCTCCAACTTCTGCGACTCTACCGACGGACAGCTCGCACGACTGACGGGAAAGAAAACTCTCGTGGGAAGGGTGCTCGACGGCTTCTCTGCCGACGTTACCTTCTTCTGCGTCTACGTGGCGCTCGCCCTAAGGATGATGGGGCAGCCTATGCCCGGAACCGACATGACATGGGGCATCTGGATTTGGGTACTGGCTTTCATGGCTGGAATAATGAGCCACTCGCCACAGTGCCTGCTGTCTGACTATTACCGTCAGATCCACCTCTTCTTCCTGCTCGGCAAAGACGGCAGCGAACTCGACAAGTCGGAGGAGCAATGGAAAATCTTCAAGTCTCTCCCCAAGTCTTCTCTCTTCTTCCGCCTGTTCTATTATAACTACGCTAAATACTGCGCCACCCAGGAGCGTCGCTCCAAGCATTTCCAATGGATGATGCACGTGGCTGAACGCGAATACGGAGGTGCGCTCAACATGCCTGCCGACCTGAGAGAGGAATTCCTTGCCGGCAGCCGTCCGCTGATGAAATACACCAATCTGCTCACGTTCAATATGCGTGCCATAGCTCTATACATTGGTTGCGCAATTAACATGCCGTGGCTGTATCTGCTCTTCGAGATTGTAGTGATGAACATCATGTACATCTACATGCACCATGAGCACGAAAAGCTCTGCGCACGCATCATGGATAAAATGGAAGAAAGGAAGGCTGCATGACTAAAGGACTGATTTTTGACTACGGAGGGACTCTCGACACCGGCGGATGCCACTGGGGAATGGTGCTCTGGCACGCCTACGAGCGCAACAAGGTTCCCGTCGGCGAGGAACTTTTCAGAAAGGCCTACGTGTATGGCGAACGCACCTTGGCGACTAACCGCATCATCATGCCCGACTCTACCTTCCGCCACACGCTGTCGGAAAAAATACGCCTGCAGCTGGAATGGCTTGAAGACAACGCAGGTCTCGACAATGCAGAGAAATACCGCGAGCCAATTCTAAACGACGTATATTCGCTGGCAAGACAAACCACGGGAGAGTCGGTTAAAGTACTCAAAGTACTTGCCGAAAACCACCCTATCGTGTTGGTAAGCAACTTCTACGGAAACATTAAAACCGTATTAAGGGAATTCTCCTTCGACAGAATTTTCAATCATATCATCGAATCTGCCGTTGTGGGAATAAGGAAGCCCGACCCGCGAATCTTTGAACTCGGAGTGGAACACCTCAACATGCCGTCAGAAGATGTAACCGTTGTCGGCGACAGCTATACGAAGGACATTCTGCCGGCACACTCCATCGGTTGCCAAACAGTATGGATTAAAGGTGAGGGATGGACTGAAGAAAATATAGAAAATCCTGTCGCCGACGAGATTATCTCGAACCTGACAGAGCTGATTAAATGACAAGACTCAAGTTTCTCTTTTTCCTGCTGATGCTTGCCGTCGGCATTGACGCACAAACGATTTCCGGTGTCATCGTCGACGAGACTACCGGCGACAGCATTCCGGCGGTCTCTATACAATACAAAGGCCACGACATGGCGTATGCAAGCAATTCTGACGGTCTGTTTTCCATAGAGCGCCACAATGGATGGTACGCCACGTTCAGTGCCGTGGGCTACCACCCCCTGCGCATCCTCATCGACGCCAACACTCCCGCCCACATGCGCATCACGCTGAAAAGCGACACGAGGAACCTCTCGGGCATTACGGTGAAGGCAAGGAAGGAAAAATACCGCCGAAAGGACAACCCTGCCGTGGAACTGATGCGAAGGGTCATTGCAGCAAAGAAGAAGACTGACATCGAGAACCACGACTTCTACGAGTTTGACAAATACCAGAAGCTTACCGTTGCCATCAACGACATTACGGCGAAGGATCTTGAGTCGAGCCGCTTCACGAAGTCACGATGGATGCTCAACCAGGTGGAGAACTGCCAGTACACCAACAAGCTGATTCTCCCTATCATGGTCGACGAGACGCTCAGCAAACACCTCTTCAGAAAAACTCCACACAAGGAGAAAACGATAATCAACGGACAGCATACTGAGGGCATAAACAAATTCATACAGTCGGGAGAACTCGTCGGAACGGTGATGAAAGACGTGTTCAGCAACGTCGACATCTACGACGACCAGATAAGACTCCTGCAGACACGCTTTACGAGTCCGATAGGAAAGGACGCCATCCAGTTCTACAGATTCTATATCGTAGACACGGTAAAGGTGGAGCGCGACTCCTGCTACCACCTCCAGTTCATGCCCAACAACCAGCAGGACTTCGGGTTCCGCGGCGAACTGTGGATTGTCAAGGACTCCACCCTTCACGTGAAATTCTGCCACCTGCAGCTGCCCCTCCATTCGGGAGTGAACTTCGTCGACAACATGCAGATTCTCCAGGCTTACACTAAGCTCGACAACGGGGAATGGGTGCTTACACAAGACGACATGGTGGCGGAACTCTCGCTGCTGAGTGTCCTCACCAAGGCCCTCGTCGTGCGCAACACGAGAATGACGGGCTACTCCTTCTCTCCCCTGCCCGACAAGCTCTTCCGGGGGAAGATGAACGAGGTCGTCGTGCCCGACGCTAAAATCCGCAGCCACATGTACTGGCAGCAGAACCGCCTCGTTCCGCTGACACGCTCGGAAGCCCGCATGCCTGAATTCCTTCACGACATGGAAAGTGCAAGGAATTTCAAGTACATCATCTACGGACTTAAAATCCTCATCGAGAACTTTGCCGAAACGGGCTCGAAGAAACACCCGAGCAAGTTTGACATCGGACCGGTGAACACAATGGTTACAAGCAACTTCGTCGACGGCATCAGAACGAGAATCAGCGGACAGACTACGGCTAACCTCAACCCGAACTTCTTCTTTAAAGGATATTATGCCCGCGGATGGGACAGCAAGAAGAACTACTATAATGCCGAACTCACCTACTCGCTGAACCGTAAGCAGTATCTGCCTCACGAATACCCGAGACGCACCGTCACCCTGTCGTCGTCATACGACGTATCGTCGCCGGCAGACAAATTCCTTATAACCGACAAGGATAATGTCTTTACATCGTTCAAATGGGCTAAGGTCGACAAGATGATGTTCTACAACCGACAGCAGCTGGCTTTTGAATATGAATGGTACGGCGGACTGAAAACGGCTCTGAAGATTAAGACTGAGGAGAATGAAGCTTGCGGAAAACTGCGCTTCGCTCCTTTGTCTGCCACGGAAACCGACATAACGGGAATGAAAATCAGAACCACCGAACTCTCCATGCAACTGCGCTTCGCTCCCGGAGAAACTCTCATCAACTCCAAACAGAGAAGAATTGCCATCAACAGGGAAGCACCGATTCTCTCGCTTTCTTATTCTGCCGGAGTGAAAGGAGTGCTTGGCGGAGACTATTCATACAACTTCACCGAAGCTACGTTCTACAAGAGATTCTTCATGAACAGCTGGGGCGACCTCAACCTCGACCTGAGAGCCGGAGCACAATGGAACAAGGTGCCCTTCCCGCTTCTCGTCATGCCGGCAGTAAACCTCTCGTATCTCGTGCAAGACGGCACGTTCAACCTCATCAACAATATGGAGTTCCTCAACGACCGCTATGCGAGCATCGACATGTGGTGGAACATGAACGGAAAAATCTTCAACCGCATACCGCTGCTGAAAAAACTCAAATGGCGAGAATATATCGGCGCTAAATGTCTATGGGGCAACTTGACGAGCAAGAACAACCCCTTTCTCGACAAGAATAAAGACGACGCCACACTGATGCTCTTCCCCGAAGGCTCCTATGTAATGGACACACACAAGCCGTATGTCGAGGTCGTTGCAGGTGTTACTAATATTTTCAAGTTCCTCAGCGTGCAGTATGTCAGAAGACTTACTTACACCAATCTGCCCACTGCCCGCAAACAAGGAATCAGATTCAGATTTATGTTCAGATTTTAAAATTCAAGATATATGCCACAACAGAAGACAAGCGAAAATATTAAGGAAAGGACAAAATATAAATTGCCTAAACTTTACAAGGTTATTATTTTCAACGACGACATCACTACTATGGACTTCGTCGTGATGATTCTGAGAAAAGTATTCCACAAAAACGAAGTGGAAGCCGAAAAGCTGATGCTCGACGTGCACAACAACGGACAGGCTGTTGTGGGAATTTATACCTACGACATTGCCAAGACGAAGGTGGGACAGACTACAATGATGGCACAGGAAAAGGGCTATCCGCTACATCTCATTTATCAACCGGAATAAAAATATTGAATGAAGAATGTAGAATTAAGAATGTAGAATGTAGAGTGTAGAATTAAGAATGTAGAATGTAGAGTGTAGAATTAAGAATGTAGAGTTGTTCTCGCTTCGCTGCGATTTAGAATTGATGAGTTTAGAATTTCATAGAGACAAACTCAAAAACTCTAATTTCAATAACTCTAAATTCAATAACTCTAAATTCAAATAATTCTAAATTCAATAACTCTTAATCGGCGTAGCCGACAACTCTACATTCTACATTCTACATTCTAAACTCTAAATTCAAATAACTCTAAATTCAAACATATATATATGGAAAACTCAGGAAGCATGGACAACGCCATGCAAACTGCCATCAATCTAGTTAGCAAGATGCATCATGAATTCTTGATGCCCGAACACCTGCTGTATGGCCTCGTACAGCAAGAGGAATTTAAAGCCGCACTATGGCAAATCGACGTCAACGACGAGGATATAAAAAATGAACTTAAAGAATGGCTCGACGTTCAGGAATGTGTTACGGTAGGCCACACCATTCCAACACCGTCGATGCAATTCACTGAAATCATCAAGAATGCCCTCACCCTTGCAGTTAAGAGAAACGCAAGATTCGTCGACGTCAGAGAATACTCCGAGGCTATCCTTATGCTGCAGGATTCTATGGCGGCATACGTTCTCGGCAGTAAAATAGAAGGCTACGAGGAGCAGTTCCTTAACACGCTTGAAACTTTCTACAGCGAAAGGAACATGGAGGAATATGAGAACGAGGGACCTATGGGAGCCGACGACGTTCAGCCGGACAGCTGGAAATCTCTCGTTACCGACATTTCGAAGGAGGCTGAAACGCATACTCCGCTTATCGGCAGGGAGAGGGAACTCGACAGAACGATTCAGATTCTCTGTCGTATGGAAAAGAACAACCCGCTACACGTCGGCGACCCCGGCGTGGGGAAAACGGCTATTATCTACGGACTTGCCAAGAGGATTAACAAAAACGACGTGCCCCCAAGACTGCGAGGCTGCAAAATTTATGGCGTGGAAATGGGACAGCTCCTTGCAGGCGCCCAATACCGCGGCGACTTCGAGAAAAGGATAAAAATCGTGCTCGACGGGGCGGCTAAAGAGAATGCCATCATTTATCTCGACGAAATCCACAATATCATCGGTGCCGGCAGAGGAAGCGACGGAGGTCCCGACGCCTCTAACATCCTCAAGCCTTATCTTGAGTCGGGACGCATAAAATTCATCGGTGCAACGACGCATGAGGAATACAACCGCAAGATGGCGAAAGACCGCAGCATCACAAGGCGCTTCCAGATGATCGACATCAAGGAACCGAGCGTCGACGAGGCTATCAGAATTATCATCGGACTGCAGCCTTCTCTACAGTCGTTCCACAATGTGGTCTACCGGAAAGACACTCTTGAATACGCCGTGAGGGCAAGTGCCAAGCACATCACCGACCGACGGCTCCCCGACAAGGCTATCGACCTGATCGACGAGGCGGGCGCCATGCTCGAAGTGCATCCGCTGAACCGCACCCGGCAGTATGTTACCAAGGCTCACATCGACGAGGTGCTCACCAAGGTTTGCAAGATTCAGGCTAATGCTCTGAAAGACAACGACAATACTCAGCTGGAATTCTTGCGACAGAATATTCTCGACAAGATTTACGGACAGGACAAGGCTGTAAACGAGGTTACTGACGCCGTGATGATGGCAAAGGCGGGACTCAACGACGACAACAAGCCGCTGGCTTCACTGCTCTTCGTCGGTCCTACGGGCGTAGGAAAAACTGAGGTTGCCCGTGTCTTGGCTAAAGAACTCGGAGTGGAACTCGTGCGCTTCGACATGTCGGAATATACCGAGAAGCATGCCGTGGCAAAACTTATCGGTTCGCCTGCCGGATACGTGGGCTACGAGGATGGCGGACTGCTCATCGACGCCATCAGGAACACGCCGAACTGCGTCTTGCTGCTCGACGAGATTGAGAAGGCACACAGCGACATCTACAATATCCTGCTCCAGGTGATGGACTATGCCAAGCTGACCGACAACCACGGACAGAAGGCAGACTTCCGCAACGTGCTGCTCATCATGACCTCAAATGCCGGAGCTCAGTATGCCTCGCAGGCAAGTATCGGTTTCGGCGGCGGAGTGTCGAAGGGCGAGGCAATGATGAAACAGGTAAAGAAAACTTTCAAGCCGGAATTCATCAACCGTCTGTCTGATATCGTAGTGTTCAACGACATGGACGAGAAGATGGCTTCACTGATTCTGAAGAAGAAACTCGGGGAACTATACCTGAAACTAAAGCAAAAGGCTGTCTGCGCCACCGCCACCGACGAGGCTCTCGCCTATCTCCTGAAACGTGGCTTCACGAAAGAATATGGTGCAAGGGAAATGGACCGCATCATTTCTCACGAAGTAAAGCCCCTCTTCATGCGCGAAATACTCTTCGGCAAACTGAAAAAGGGCGGCAACGCCACTATCGATTTTAAAGACGGGAAACTGCTTCTGGATTAGGGATGAGAGAGGAGAGATTAGGGATTATTTCTCCCAGTTCTCCCAGTTCTCCCAGTAAAACAAAAAAACTATGATTTTTCAACTCTCCAAAGCCCTCACCTTCCCCAACCCTCGCCTTGGCGACCCCGACGGACTATTTGCCGTGGGCGGCGACCTCAGCATCGACCGCCTGCTGCTTGCCTACAGCAACGGCATCTTCCCATGGTACAGCTTTCGCGACCAGAAAGAAATCCTATGGTACTGCCCAATGCAGCGCTTCGTTATCTTTCCCGACAAAATCCACGTCAGCCACTCCATGCGCACGCTCATCAACAAACAGGAATACAGCGTGAGCATAAACCGCGACTTCAGCGGAGTTATCCACAACTGCAGCAGTCTGCGCTACAACGAGGATGGCGCATGGCTCGGCAAAGACATGATTCGAGCTTACACCGAACTGCATCGCCAGGGCTTTGCATCGAGCGTTGAGGTGTGGAACAAGGAAGGGGAGCTTGTCGGCGGACTGTATGGCGTCAACATCGGCGCCGTTTTTTTCGGCGAGAGCATGTTCTCCCTCGTCCCGTCAGCCTCCAAGCTCGCCCTTATCTTCCTCGCCCGCACAATGCAGCAGAACGGCGGCACTCTCATCGACTGCCAACTCGAAACGCCTCATCTCAAAAGCATGGGAGGCGAATACATATCCTATAACAGATATATGGAAATATTGAAAGAATAAAATATTAAAAATTGAAAGAAGGAAACGGATTGTCTTCGGTCTAAAACAAGACGAAGACGATCCGCATTTCTACTTGCAATTTTAGAATTACCGGTGACGCTACCTGAAGAATTAATAAGACTAAATTATAAAAAAGTTGGCTCTTCTCAAAATTTAGTACATTTATGTATATAAGTCTAAGGAGACATTTATTACTATACGTAAAATGGAGTTCTGGAGTTTGTCTGATGGCATTTTTTATTAATAAAGAAAGACCTTGCACTAAAATTTGAGAAGAACCAAAAAGTTTTTTGGTGATTTTACCCTCACACCCTCACACTACACGGGAAAAGCCTCTGTTTATCGGGGTTTTGAGAGTGAGGGTAAGTGTGAGAGATGGTGAGGGTAAGTGTGATGGTAAATACTGATTTTTATGGGTAATAAATATCATACAACTATAGTTCAGAAATATTATTTGTACCATTCACAAGAGCGTGTCCTATACTGAATAACTT
>DCBP01000015.1 GCA_002314055.1 Prevotella sp. UBA1104 | reverse complement strand
ACTTCAACATGTTTGTCCTGCCGATGGCAGAGCGTGTAACCTTCAACTCGCTTTCCTTCTCAGACTCAACGATGTCAAGATAACCGTCACCATCCACATCTTGCAAAGAATAGGTCGGACGGTTGATACTGTGCGATGTTGATGCCCCAGGGTTGGTTGAAATCTTAATGCTTATGACAGGAATGTTGATGGTCAGAGTGAACGCTGCATTTACAGATTCTGATGTTGATGCAGATTCACTAAGCGCATTCGCACCCTTCCAACTGATAGGCTCGTCAAAGCCATTGCCTGTATTGAAGGCAACAGTGATACCGTCACCATTCTTCCAGACCTTATCAGGAAGACCGTCAGAGTTGATGTCGATAAGGTTGTATTCCTCTTCGCTCTCTGAAGTTACGATGCCAAAACCAGCTGCGAAACTACCAGACGCTTTAGTTATATTCGTATTCTTATATTTTGCAAAAATGGCTTCCGAACTACTACCGCCAGCTCCAATATTGTAAGAAAGAGCTTTACCACCTTGAACACGGTCAAGATCCCAATCAATAGGCTCTGTAAAAGCATAGCCAAGATTCAATCTTACCTTCTTATCGGAAAGGATCTTATCAGAGAGTCCATCGCCATTGATGTAAATGAATGACTCTACGGCTTCATCCGTATTCTTTGGCGCACTACCAGAAATAGAGAATTGAGCCAACCAAGCAGTCTCTTGATTCAGTATTGATGCCTTTCCTCCCGATATTAAATTGGTAATAGCTGAAGCAGAAGCAACAGGATTGCCACCATATCCCCACGCCTCAGAAGCATTGTCTGAGTTGTTTGAGCCGATTCCCTTGTAGATTTCTCCGCTTAGTACACCTTGTGAGTTGGTGTATTGGATAGTACCACCAGCAATGATGTCTGGGAATCCGTCACCGTTCATATTCATCATGGCTACTTCCGTCTTGGAACTGCCATTTGCATTGTTATAGGTAATGCCAAGCGCACCGCCTTGTACAACGGTACTCTTGCTTGATACCACTTGGCTTACAGCCGCAGCACCTGTACCCTGCAAGTATTCACCAGCAAGTCCTGCCACCTCCGCATTATTATCCAAAGGATTTATAAGGAGGACATCTTGCTCTGTCAATCGGGCTGTGCTTGCCTCGGTCGCAGAAAGATAGATGTCCTGTCGCTAACCGACCCACTTGTCCATAGAGGCCTGGTCTGTACCCAATGGAGTGAATGCCATTGTGAGAGGATCAACCTTGTCGTTCTCGTTTTCCGGCAATTTCAGCAATGACTCGTCAATAGGCTTTGCATATTTGCCTTCTGCCGAGTTATAGACAAAACCTCCCCAGCCACGGTAGAGCATACCGAAGCCAAGATTGTCATTCTCTGCATAGAATCCAGCAAGCACATTCTCAGTTACGAGACCTGCCGCATCTTTCAGAATGGAAACAGAGGCTGAAGTAACAGTTTCATTAGAGATTGCTGCCGGATAGCTGTATTCAAACCAGATGTTCTTTCCTGCGGTAGTTGCAAATCGCAGAGTATCGGCTTTCAAGATGCCATTCTCGATGTTGAAAGACTTCTTGCCGATGAGTATTATTGGGTCTAAAAATTATTCCTTATAGAATTCAGTCCCGCATTCGTTGCATTTGTAGTTTTTGCGCTCTCGCTGGGGTATGACTAGGACAACGCCAACCGCCAATGAGATCAGTGATATAATAAGAAAGCTAACCGTAGCTGACTCTAGAGACTTCACACAGAATGGTAGGATAATGCAGACGATTCCGATGACAACCAAGAGAACGCCGATGATGACCGCCCACTTAGACAGCTTGGGCCTTACCTTGCCTAACGCTACGACATTCTGACTGCCGCAATTGGGGCACCATGGCAGTTGCTTCTCTCGCTTTTCGGTTATCTCCTTCAATATGCTCTGGGCTCGCTCCAAGTCCTTCTTGAACACCATCACCTCAATCCCGGGATTAGGTCCGTAAGCGCCATAAGCGGGGTCGTTGAGCTCGTCGTGGAGCGATGAAGCTATACCAGCGTTGGCCAGCTTAGAAACGATTTCATCGGCCAGAATAGAGTTGTCGCACTTCGTTAAGCTAATGGTTTCTTCGTTCTTGTCCATATTTCGGTTGTTTTTATCATTGACAAATTTACGAAATTATCTGTAATTCGCAAGCAAATTAACTTTTTTTAGGTTCTTCAGCTAGTTAGATTCATGTTTGATTTCAGTTGATGAGATAGCAAAAATGGATAGAAAAACAAAAAGATTGAAATTTATACTTAATGATTCTATCTAGAACATGAATTTAGTGATGTAGGGATGCCATGTGCCATAATGACAAAAAACAACACTACAACATCAATGTTTAAACATAACCTGCGAAACTCTTTTTGCTATTATAGTGGAAATATAGTGATTTTTTTTAATCTTATTACAGTACCGCTGCGCGCGCGAGTCGAGATGTGACCCCTTTGCTAATCTAAAAGTGACCCCCTTGCAGGTCACGTCTGCAAAGGTATAAAATTTATTCTACTTTCCCCTAAAATCCGCAACTAATTAGGATCTACTGATTAAATGTAACTAATTGAATTTCAATAAATTATCTTTCAATATATTTCCGTAGTTCACTAGAAATGATTACCTTTGGGTGTTAAAATCAACAAGAATCGACATGAAATACTACTCCCAATACCACAGTCACGAGCTGTTTGAGCTTCAAGAGTCTCTCTCGGGTTTGAGCAAGTCCAACCGCTGGGTGAAGCTTGCCGACAATCTTCCCTGGGACAAGATAGAGCAGGAATACAACAAGCGACTGAAGAACCGACACAACGGTGCAGGCAACAAGCCCGCCCGCATGGTTGTTGGTGCTCTGATAGTGAAGCATGTTGAGGGGCTGAGCGATGAGAAGACCATCCAGGCCATCCAGGAGAATCCCTATATACCTGAGTTCGGGATAAGAAAGTTTGTATAAAAGTTGGTAATCTCGATAATTTTTAGTATCTTTATAGTTGAAAATCAATGTATTATAAAATTAAAGAATACTAAGATTATGGAGATTACCAAAGACAAAATTACAGAAATTTTCTGTTTTATCGATGATTTTTGCAAGGAATATGCCTCTGAGATTTGCAAAAATGCCATTTCAGAGTCCAATGGTCGTAAACACAGAAGGCGTGGATGGACAATGAGTCGTTCTGAGATAATGGCAATTCTTATATATTTTCACTTCAACACATTCCGGAATTTCAAGCATTATTACCTCTTTTATGTCCAGATCCATATGCGTGACTTGTTCCCCAAGCGGCTTTCATACAATCGTTTTATAGAGCTCGTTCCCAGGGTTGCCGTTGAGATGATGCTGTTCATCCAACTGTTCTGTTTCGGAAGATGCACTGGGATTAGTTTTATTGACAGTACTTGCATCCCCGTGTGCCACAACAAGCGTATAAAAAGGAACAAGGTGTTCAAGGGTTATGCGGAGATAGGCAAAAGTACAATGGGATGGTATTTCGGATTCAAGCTGCACCTCATTTGTAATGAGAGAGGTGAAATTCTGAACTTTATGCTTACGAAAGCAAATGTTGACGACAGGAACGAGAAAGTATTCAACAGGTTGACAGACAACGTATTTGGAAAACTGTTCGCAGACAAGGGTTA
>DCBP01000104.1:25442-39347 GCA_002314055.1 Prevotella sp. UBA1104 | reverse complement strand
GGGAGGGTTAGGGTGGGTGTTATGTGTTTTACTTACACAACTTGCATCCCTCACACTTATTCAGTTCTCCGCGGAATCTTTTCTCCACGAGATAGTGCAGGCGGTCGCGTAGCGGTTCGAGCTGCATCTTGTCGATAACCTCGTTGATAAAGGCAAATTCGAGCAATAGCTTAGCCTCCTTGCGACTGATGCCACGCTGCTGCATATAAAAGAGAGCAGCATCGTTGAGCTGACCAACAGTGCTACCATGAGCACACTTCACGTCGTCGGCATAAATTTCAAGCATAGGCTGTGTAAACATACGGGCCGTCTTTGTGGCACATAGGTTCTGGTTAGTCTCCTGCGAAGTAGTTTTCTGCGCACCGTGGCGCACGAGCACCCTTCCTGCGAAAGCGCCTACAGCCTCATCGTCGAGCACATACTTATACAGCTCGTTGCTCTGGCAATGTCCCACTTTATGGTCGATAAGCGTGTTGTTGTCAACATGTTGTTTCTTGTCGGCAATGACACATCCCGAAAGATTGCACTCTGCCCCCTCGCCCTCGAAAACGAGGTCGGTGCGGTTGCGGGTAATACCATTATGGAGGGTTATCACGTTGTGGTTCACACGACTGTTAGCCTGCTGCGAAATAAAGACGTTGCTCACACGCACATTCTTGGCATGAGTCTCCTCCAAACAGTATAAGTCGAGCTGAGCATTGTCGCCCACATAAGCCTCTATTACCTGTGTGGCGAGGAAGCGTTTGTCGTCGGCAGCATGATCGCAGAAAAGCAGTTTTACCTCTGCCCTATCCTCCACAATGATGAGCACACGGCGGTTTACCATGAGGTCTACATCAGAGCGCAGTATATTTATAACCTGCACCGCCTTGTCAACCACCACTCCCTTCGGCACGTAGACAATCAGTCCGTCTTGTGCCAGCATGGTGTTGAGAGCCGTTATGCTGTCGTCTTCGCTTTTAGCTATCTTACCATAATATTTAGCCACAAGTTCTGGTTTCTCCTCGGCAAAATTCTTCAGCGAGCCCACGACGACCCCTTCTGGCAGTTCCTTCTTCGGCATAGCCTTAGAATAAAAGCTGTCGTTCACCACGAAATAGAGCGAAGTGCTCAGATTAGGCACATCGCAACGGAAAGCCTCATATGGATCAACCGGAATATCAAGGCGATTGAGGTTAAGTCCGTAGTTAGGCTCGAAGAGAGACGGCACATCGGTATACTTGTACCTTTCCACCTTTTTCGTAGGGAATCCCTGGCGTTTAAAGTCCTCAAAGGCAGCATCACGCAGCGAGTTCATTGTCGGGGCAGCATGCTGCATAATCATATCGCGACACTGCTCGTAGAGTTCGATATATTGTTTTTCGCTTTGCATAATATCAACCCTCCTTACCGTCAACCTCAGCCTTAATCCAGTCGTAACCGCGTTTTTCGATTTCCTTA
Source organism: Prevotella sp. UBA1104 (assembly GCA_002314055.1). Lineage (GTDB taxonomy): Bacteria > Bacteroidota > Bacteroidia > Bacteroidales > Bacteroidaceae > Prevotella. The sequence continues at coordinate 37,907 of DCBP01000104.1, read as the reverse complement.
GAAAGTTCCGGTCCCTCGGTCTTTACGATACGGCCTTTGTAGAGAACGTGAACGACGCTTGGCTTAATCATGTCGAGCAGACGCTCGTAGTGGGTAATCACGATGGTAGATTTCTCGGGAGTGTGCATTTTGTTCACTCCTTCGGCAACGATGCGCATGGCATCAACGTCGAGTCCGGAGTCAGTCTCATCGAGGATAGAAAGCTTAGGGTCAAGCATTGCCATTTGGAAGATCTCGTTGCGTTTCTTCTCACCACCAGAGAATCCCTCGTTAACAGAGCGGTTAGAGAGCTTGCTGTCGAGTTCCACCACTTTACGCTTCTCTCGCATCAGTTTAAGGAATTCACCTGCCGAAAGCGGTTCTTTGCCTTCGTATTTGCGTTTCTCATTCACGGCGGCACGCATAAAGTTTGTCATGCTGACGCCAGGAATCTCCACCGGATACTGGAACGAGAGGAACAAGCCCTCATGTGCTCTGTCTTCAGGAGCCATCTCGAGCAAGTTCTTGCCGTTGAAATAAACTTCGCCCTCGGTTACTTCGTAGAGCGGATTGCCAACGAGAACAGCACTGAGCGTTGATTTTCCGGAACCGTTAGGTCCCATGATAGCATGCGTTTCACCGTCTTTCACGGTGAGGTTGATGCCTTTTAATATTTCTTTGTCGCCAATCTTGGCGTGAAGGTTTTTTATTACTAACATGATATTTTTCTTTTTTAAGAGTAATAGGAGTAATAAGACTAATGGGAGTTCTGGGAGGGCTGAGAGGGCTGGGAGCTCTGAGAGAATTGGGAGAACTGAGAGTTCTGAGTTCTCAGAGTAACCTCATTCCCTCCCTCCGGGAGGGTTAGGGTGGGTGTTAGGGTGGGTGTTAGGTGTTCATTTCTTACCCCACCGTTCCCTCAAGCGATACGCTCAACAGTTTCTGCGCCTCCACTGCGAATTCCATTGGAAGTTTATTGAGCACCTCCTTAGCATATCCGTTAACGATAAGTCCAACAGCCTGTTCGGTCGGTATGCCGCGCTGATTGCAATAGAAGAGCTGCTCCTCGCTGATTTTGCTCGTCGTCGCTTCATGTTCCACCACAGCCGAGTCGTTGTGGATGTCCATATACGGGAACGTGTGCGCACCGCAGTCGCTACCCAGCAAGAGGGAATCACATGACGAGTAGTTACGTGCGTTGTCGGCATTAGCCGTGGCACGTACCAGTCCGCGGTAAGAGTTTTGGCTGTGTCCAGCAGATATTCCTTTAGAGATAATAGTGCTCTTTGTATTCTTTCCGATATGAATCATCTTCGTACCGGTGTCAGCCTCCTGATAGTTGTTGGTTACAGCCACGCTGTAGAATTCAGCCACGGAATTGTCGCCACGCAACACACACGACGGATATTTCCATGTAATAGCAGAACCCGTTTCCACCTGCGTCCACGACAGTTTGGAATTCACGCCGCGCAGGTCGCCACGCTTCGTAACAAGGTTAAGCACACCGCCCTTGCCGTGCTCATCTCCCGGATACCAGTTCTGCACGGTAGAGTATTTCACTTCAGCATTGTCTTTTACGATAATCTCAACGATGGCAGCATGAAGCTGGTTCTCATCGCGCATTGGAGCCGTACATCCTTCGAGGTATGACACATAGGAGTCGTCTTCGGCGATGATAAGCGTCCGTTCGAACTGTCCGGTATTTCTTGCATTTATGCGGAAATACGAGCTGAGTTCCATCGGGCAACGCACTCCCTTAGGAATATACACAAAGGAGCCGTCGCTGAAGACGGCACTATTGAGAGCTGCGAAGAAGTTGTCGCGGTATGGCACCACGCTTCCTAAATATTCTTTCACCAAATCCGGATGCTCCTTTATAGCCTCACCTATAGACGAGAAGATAACGCCCTTTTCGGCAAGTTTCTCCTTGAATGTAGTCTTCACCGACACTGAGTCCATGATAGCATCGACAGCCGTTCCACTCAGCGCCAAACGCTCTTCGAGCGGAATACCGAGCTTGTCGAAAGTCTTCATCAGTTCCGGGTCAATCTCCTTGTTTACCGGTTTCTTAGCAAGAGGATCGGCATAATACGAGATTGCCTGATAGTCTATTTCCGGCACATGAACATGACCCCACTTCGGTTCCTCAAGCGTTTTCCAGTAATTGAAAGCCGTGAGTCTGAAATCGAGCATCCACTCAGGTTCGCCTTTTTTCTTGGATATGAGCCTGATGATATCCTCGTTGAGTCCTTTTTCGATGATGTCCGTATGCACATCAGTAGTGAAGCCAAACTCGTATTTCTGCTCCGCCACCTGCTTTACGAACTCATTGTTCTTATCTTTAATTTCCATTTCTTTTTGTTAACATGAGGCATCACGCCTCTGAAAATGCAGACGTCCATCGGCGTCTTTTGTCATGACATATAAAACACACTTATAAATGTGAGTGCAAAGTTAATATTTTCCGTCTATACTGACAAGATTTTTTTCTTAATGTTCGTTTAATTGTTAACAGCTCACTGACGCACTTTCTAAAAACATTTTCCAGAATTCCTTCACACTACATGCAACTATTTAGCTAAGTAGCTAATCAGAATTAATTTAATATAAGACAATAGAGACAACAGAAGACAATGTTGTCTATTGTTGTCTCTATTGTCGTTTATATATTTCATTTGATTTATAAATTTATTTTTGAACATTTACTTATTAGCAGCTACATGTGGCTTATAAGGTAACTGCTCCGCCCCCGGAGGGGGGAGGCGGGAGAGGGGAAGATATAAATTAAATTATATGGGAGGAAATATATTTCGTATAAATAGAGCATAGGTGCTCATAACGGACTTTATTAACGATGAATAAGATTTATGATTTGGAAGGGAAAAACAAGGCGATAGTCTTGTTTAAGTTTTTTGCAGCACTGCTGATAACATATAGTCATATGGCGTTGCTGTTTCCAAAATACAGCGGATTGGTAACAGGGGGTGCGATAGGTGACGGACTGTTCTTCTTTTGTTCGGGATTTACATTGTTCCTTGGACGAGACGGTGGTTTTATGAACTGGTATAAGCGACGTGTGAGCAGGATATATCCGTCTATTATCATGTGGGCATTGCTGTCTGCTGTTGCTTTCGGTTGGATATGGAATGTTACCGACCTTATAACGACTCCCAGATACTGGTTCATTCCTTGTATCATGGTCTATTATGCAATAATCTATTTGATACGTCGTTTCCTTATGCGGTATATGAAAGTGGTGTTTTATGGGGCTTTCATACTGATAACGATTCTCAGTTTCTTTATCCTCGACATGAATAATTCGGTGATGTATGCTCAGGTGTCATTCATGAGGATATATTATTTTATGTTTATGCTTTTGGGTGCTATAACGGCTCTCGATTTACAGAAAACAGATGACCAAATGATATTTGGTGGATTAAGACGATTTGCCGTTCGGGGGGGTATTTGAATGAAGAATTAAGAATTAAGAATGAAGAATCGGTTGGTTTTCGACCAATTGGAAATGAAGAATTGAGAATTAGGGGCGAAGAATTGAGTGCGAAGAAATCGTTCTTGTTGTTTTTCGGTTCGTTAGTTTTGTATTATGCATGTATGGCAATATACAAATTAGGAGCCTTTTGGTGTCATTTCCAGATGGTGTCTTTGATTCCACTTTTGTTGGCGATATACTATTTCTTCATGTTGTGTAGTTGTAAGAAAATGGTAATGGTGTTCGACAAGCCATGGATGGGAAATGTTGTATATTTCATTTCTGCATTAACTTTGGAGATATATCTTGTTCAGTATGCGTTGTTTACTGATAAAATGAATTTTGTGTTCCCATTGAATCTTCCTGTGATGTATCTGATGATATTCGGTGTTGCGTATGCGTTGAAATGTTTGTCGCAGGTGTTTTCGCAAGTGTTTGGAGGGGGTGAGTTTGAGGTGAAGGGGATATTCAAGATATAAATCAGAAAGTTTAGTAAAGATTATCTTTATATCAAAACAATAAGCTTTAATATAAGCAATAAATTTTAATATAAGCAACAAGGCTGAGTCAATTTAACATGACTCAGCCTTGTTGCTTTTTTGTATTTTGAGTTTAGAATAAAATCTTAATTCCTTAATTCTTAATCGCATCGAGATGCGAACAATTCTACACTCTAAACTCTATATTCTAAATTCATTTATTCCTTCACCATTTTCTTTCCACCTATTATATATATACCCTTAGGCAGAGAATTAAAGTCATGGTTCATATGGATGCCGCTAATGCTGTAAATAGGCTCTACCGTAGCACCATCAGTTGAAATATTCCTTATTCCGTCAGTCTTTCCCCCCATAAACTTGAACGATACGATACCCGTTTCCGGGTTCATAGCGATGTCGGTAATCGGCTTATCCATAGTTTCGCCAGTATAAGTCCAAGCCTTTACAGGAGAAGAAGTGTCGGTAAGCGAAGTTGTGTTGGCGGTTCCCGGATAGAGGTCGCCGGCAGCTTCAGCCTTGTATAGAGCAGAAGTAAACTCCTGTCCGCCGTATTTCTCCACGAGAGGCGCGTTAATTTCCTTCACCGTAGGGTCGGAGCTTTCCTTTATAGTCTCACCAATATAATATTCAGATACGAACATGCCGTCGGCAGGCATGATTGTCATTCGCGGATGACCGGCGGTACTGTTTACCTTGCATCCGCCGAGCGAGAAGTAATAGTCGTCGTAATCCACATGCGTAACCATCATTCCGCTGCCGAAAGCCGACTTGTTCCATCCTTTCTTCTGCACGTTCTCCAGGATGTAGTATTCGTGTCCCGACTGGTCCTTATCGTTAACGATGCGGTAAGCCTTTCCGCCTTCAGAGAGAGGGGCAAGCTCGATGTTGGAAGCCTCAGAGAGAGTTTCGATGTCCATCCATCCGAAACGTTCACGTTCCCATGCCGTATATTCCGTAGGGCGGTAGCCGTTGTATGTATATTCGCCTGCATCCATAAGGCTCCAGTAGTCCATGTTCTGGTTTATCAGTTTTTCAGCAGTGCTGCCAGTCGATGGGTATAGGTCAGGAAGACCCATACAATGAGAGAACTCATGACAGAACAGACCGATACCGTTAATCATCGTGCCGTATACGGCAGTCGTTTCCGGTGTACCGTTCAGCTCGTTGTTTACTCCATATCGCATCAGCTTCTTTCCGTCAAACGTCTGACTGACGTTCACGAGACCCGACTTAGGGTGGATGCAGTCTGTAGAGTTTCCCGTAATACTCTGTGAGTATCCGGCATAAATAACATATACGAGGTCTACGTTTCCGTCGTTGTTAGAGTCATATTGAGAAAAGTCCACGTCGCCGTCAACAGCCGAGCAAGCATCGGCAAGCAGTCCGTTCATATCCTCCTGTGCAGAATATCCGGCACCGTAGTCCTTCAGAGTTTTAGATAGTTTCACTGGTCCGTAGACATCAAATTCGGGAGTGAACTTTCCGAAGCTCATGTCAGAGAAGTACCTTCCCACGCTGCCGTAGTTTCCCACAAAGCCCCCTTTGCTATTGAAGTATCCCATCTCAGGATCGTTAGTCTTGTTGAAGAGCTCCTTCCCGTTCAGGTATTTGTTGAAAGTCTCCTTAGGATTGTTCACCGTAAACGGAACATCGCTGAATTCAACAAGAATAACAGGAATCTTTTGTTTCCCGAGATGCGGAAGCAGAGTATTGTCTTCAGCCATCGGTTCCCTCATTATGCGGTTTGCCTTTGCCGTTCTGTCGATGGAGTTGAAAAACAGACTGCGGTTTTGTTTCTTTGCAGCCGCAATTTCAGCATATCCCCTTGCATTAGGTTCATGGGCAAGAACTTCAGTTGGTTCAAGCATTCCGTTGGCATTCACTTTAGCGATATAGAAATTTGTGCCGTCTTGGTAGAGCAATGTTCCGTCGTTAGCCATGAAATAGCTCATGTCCTCGTCGCCGAAAGCCCTTACAGTAATTGTCGTTCCGTCGCTTTGTCTTACGACAGTAGCTCCTTGTTGCATCTTTACGGCTCCTGCCGACATCGTCGCCAGCAGCATGCCGATAATAAGTCCTTTTCTCATTTATCTTTAGTTGTTATTAATCTCGTTGAAAATTCGTTCAAAAGTACTGCGAAGCATTTTCGGATTTGCTAAAATTTCACGTATTTCCTTTAGCCGTTTCTCGTTTTCGCCGCCAGAAATCCACAGCTTAATATATCCTGTATTAGAATATTTGTTTTTCAGATGTTCCGTGAACCTTTCCCATTGCTCCTCTTTAGTCTTTTCGGGATAATGGTCGATGCCGTAGAGGATAGTACGCCGGAAAACTGTTTCCGGTTCAAGCTCCCTGTCGGCCTCGGCAACAATCTTTCCGTATATGCTACGCGGGGCATGCGAAGCCGAAGCACGATGATCTTCCACTGCCTCTTTCATAATCTTAATCTGTTCCTCTGAGAACCAGCGTTTCAGTCGTTTGTCGGCTTGCAGAATCTTTCCGCTCGTAAGATGGTGTATGGCTCTTGGTCCCTCGAGCCCGAGGTCGTGGTAAGCAGCCGTGACGTATGCCATATTGATGTCGGCACCAATCTTTTTTGCAAGGTCGAGCGACTGTTTTATCACCTGGTTGACATGTCCGAGCCGATGAGCCTGGTCGAAGGCTGCATATCTGGGAAGTATTTGCGTCTCGACAAATTCCATCAAGTCTAAACTTACATTATTATCTATCATGTAAAAGTAGTTCTTATTTTTTGCAAATATACGATTTAATGTTTATTTTTGCAAGAAGTTTTGTGCTTTTACACCATTTTGTTGGTGTTTAGTCTTTGGCTGATAGTATGTTATAGTATTTTCGTGCTGTTTTGATGCAATAATTGCTTAGGGGAATAATAATGGATAAGGAAAAAATAAAGAAAAATTCATTTCGGACTTGGGTGCTTGCCGCCCGTCCAAAAACTCTAACGGGTGCTTCGGTTCCCGTGATGATAGGATTGGCATTGGCTTTTTCCTGTTTGGGAAGTGCTGGCTTCAAAACTGTTCCAGCCCTGCTGTGTTTTCTCTTTGCCTTTATAATGCAGATTGACGCAAATTTCGTAAACGATTATTATGACTTCATCAGCGGTAAGGACGACGACGAGCGACTTGGTCCTCCACGTGCCTGTGCCATGGGGTGGATAGATGTTTCAAGGATGAAAACCGGAATCCTGATAACAACAATTCTTGCTTGTTTGATAGGCTTGCCCTTGGTATTGTATGGCGGAATTGAGATGATTGCTGTAGGAGCATTGTGCGTAGCGTTCTGTTTCCTTTACACTACTTTTCTTGCTTCCCACGGCCTTGGCGATTTGCTCGTTCTCGTGTTTTTCGGCATCGTGCCCGTGTGTGCTACATACTATTTGCAGACCGGCACTTGCTCATGGCTCGTGTTCTTTGCCTCAATTGCCTGTGGACTGGTTATAGATACGCTCCTTGTTGTGAACAACTACCGGGATATCGACAACGACCGTCGTGCAGGAAAGAACACTTTGATAGTAAAGATAGGAGCACGGGGCGGCAGAATACTGTATCTTATGCTTGGGACGGTGGCTTTCCTTATGGGACTGATGTTTGAGGAAATTTATCCGGCAGCTTTCGTACCGACAGCTATATATCTGATACTGCATGTAAATACATACAAGAAGATGGTTCGGATAGGAAAAGGCAAGGACCTTAATCTTGTGCTTGCCGATACGGCACGCAATATGTTCGTTTACGGACTGACGCTGTCGGCAGGCTTGCTGTTTTCAGCTCTGCGGCATACTGTATAGGGCGGTAGCAGAATACAAAACAAGAAACAAATACACATAAATATAAAAAAAGAAAATGAGAACAAGAACAACTACATGGTTTGAGTGTAAAATCCGTTATGAAAAGATGATGGAAGACGGAATGCAGAAAAAAGTTACAGAGCTTTATGTTGTTGATGCACTGAGCTTTACTGAGGCAGAGTCGGCTATCATCGATGAGATGTCTGCATATATAAGTGGAGAGTTTGAGGTGCGCGACATAAAGAAAGCGCCTTACGGAGAAATCTTCTTCAGCGACGAGCCGAGTGCCGACCGCTGGTATAAGGCAAAACTGCAGTTTATTACCATCGATGAGAAAACAGAGAAGGAAAAGCGCAGCAACGTGAACTATCTCGTTCATGCTGCAACATTCAACGGAGCCGTACACAATATCGACGAGGTTATGGGCAAGACGATGATTGATTATTCTATTGCATCCGTTGCCGAAACCCAAATCATGGATGTCTTCGAGCATGGAGCTGACATGAAGACGAAGAAGGAGGAGCCTAACGATGTTCCTGAATATGAGGAGCAAGCAGCAAATGCTGAAGGCGAGACCGAAACTCCGGCAGAATAACGTACAACCGGCGTTTCGGATAAAAGCGGAAACATAATTAACAGAGAAAGGATTGGCTTATGGACTATGATGTAGCAGGAAATTTACACAAGGTGCTTCGGAATCTTCCAGAAGGAGTGCGCCTCGTGGCTGTGAGCAAGTTTCATCCCAACGAGTTTCTGCAGGCTGCATACAACGAGGGGCAGCGTATCTTCGGCGAGAGTCATGAACAGGAACTTGCCAAGAAACAGGAAACTCTGCCAAAGGATATCAAGTGGCATTTCATCGGACACCTGCAGACGAACAAGGTGAAGTATATCGCTCCATATATCGACATGATAGAGGCGGTAGACTCTCTTAAACTTCTTAAGGAAATTAATAAACAGGCTGCAAAGCATAACCGCGTAATTGATGTGCTTCTTGAACTGCATATTGCCCAAGAGGCTACGAAATATGGACTTACGCCGGATGCCTGCCGACAGCTCCTTGCCGACGGCGAATGGCGACAACTGGAAAATGTCAGAATCTGCGGCTTGATGATGATGGCGTCTAACACAGACGACGAACAGCAGATACGTCGCGAGTTTACCGAGGCTGCCGACTTCTTCGATGAGGTGAAGGCGACGTATTTTGCCGATGATGAGGCTTTCTGCGAACGTTCGTGGGGTATGAGTCATGACTACAGAATTGCCGTGGAGTGTCGAAGCACAATGGTTCGCGTCGGCACTACAATATTCGGTCCGCGCGTTTATAATACGTAACGCTGACAAACAGAATTTCCCTATTATTGGCAAAAGGGAAGGCTGATATATGAAATAAGGTGTATGATTTCCATGAGAGTGGAAAATCCTACACCTTATTTTATATGTATTGTTATTGCATGTGAAGTTTTCATTATCTTTTCGGCTTTTGCCTGAATCGTAAAGTAGAAGTCTTTAGTCTCTGATGTAATACTTTTGATTTCCTTTTGAAATACTATAAAGTGAGAATAAAAAAATATTTATTGCCACTATTGCCACTAATATATATAACTATCTGACTGTCAGATATTAAACCTGATGGCAATATAAAAAATATTGTTACTGAATTGCCACTAAAACAGCAGTATTTGCCATATATTACTCCATTTTCCGGAAGAACCTCAATACATGATGTCAGTATGCCGACAGTTTCTTCCGGCTACTTTGCCCATACGGAATAGTTTGATGCTGCTGCTTAGTTAGAGTTTCAAGGCGAAAAACAATGTTTCTCTTATGGGAAAACTCCGAGTGTCTTGTAAGGACACTCGGAGTTTTATTGAGAAATACATGTGAAACTGCCTTTCACGAGCTGAAGAAATTTGGTGAAGAATGGTAGTAAACAGTCTGCTTTCGTTCATAAGGGAGCTCAGAAGTGTAAGTGGTATAAAAAATCTCCGCACATCGAAAGGTGTTGAGTATCTGGCTTTTAGAGTATAAACGTAAAGCTTTGGGGATAACAATATAGTGGCAGATTATTACAATCTGCCACTTCGTTAAAGTGTTGATATTCAGCTTGTTGGTCTGCTTAGTGGCAATAGTGGCAATAATTTTGTTTTTTTTTAAGGTTCTTCGTCAATTTAGGTGGTAAGAATTTTAGACGAAAACCTATCCTGTATTATTAATATATTCAGAATGTATATTATCTGAAGTTAGATTGAATTTTTTAGACAAATACAATAAAAACCCCCGAAACAAGTTAGCCCCTCGTTCCTCGGGGTAGCCGCTGTGTTGTCATATTTCTTTACGAGAACGAGTTCTCGACAGAAATATGCCGACACAACGCCAATGCCTTCGGCTTTTTTACTTGTTTCGGGCGATAAACATAAAAAACAAAGGACAATCTCACAAAAGATTGATTTCCTTTGTTTTTTATGTTTATCGCCCGATGTCGTTTTGCAAGAGGAACGAAGTGACTCTTTGTGTAATGGCTGGTGTGGACGACAGAGAGCTTGCTCTCTATAGGACACATCTGCCATTACACATAAGCCGAAGGCTTGCAAAAAGATATCGGGGGTTTTGTAGGTTTTTGTCTAAAAATACCACCTAAATTGACGAAGAACCTTTTTTAATAATATCACTCCATATTCCGGAAGAAAATAAAAAAAAACCGCAGGACTGAGTCCCACGGCTTCGTTTCCTTTTTAAGTTCGCTTTCGCAAATTACTTAACAGAATCAGCTGCTGCTGAATCAGAAGCTACAGTGTCCTGAGCTGCTGTATCAACTGCTACAGTGTCAGAGTCAGCTGCGTTAGACTGAGCTGTTTTGTTACCACATGATGCGAAAGAGATAGCTGCGATAGCTACGAACATTAAAACCAATTTTTTCATTTTCTTTGCTTTTTAAATCTGTAAAACAATCATTTGTTTATTAAAACGCTGCAAAGGTAAGTAATTTTCTGATACGTTGTTCTCTTTTTTAGTGTTTTTTTTATGCTTATTTTGTAACTTTTTTGTAAGTGCTTATATTTCAGATAAATACAATAAATTTTAAAAAGTTAAATAATGTTTATCCTTTTCCGTGCGCCTTTACAATCATGTTTAATTTATATAAGAGTCGTCTTAAAATACGACAGGCATATATGAAAAGTCAGAATTTTGCATTACCTTTGCAATTCGGAAACTCTCACGTATATATAATAAGGTAATGCACTCGTGTTTGAGTTTCCTGTAATGCAATAAAAATATAAATATGATAGATTCATCAGTATTTCAGGGCAAGACAGCAGCATATTTCACATTAGGCTGCAAACTGAACTTCTCTGAAACTTCCACATTTGGCCGTCTTCTTCAGGATATGGGCGTTCGCACGGCAGAAGAAGGAGAGAAAGCTGATATATGTTTGATAAACACCTGTTCCGTAACCGAGGTAGCCGACCACAAATGCCGACAGGCAATTCACCGTATGGTAAGACAGCATCCGGGAGCGTTCGTTGTCGTTACAGGTTGTTATGCCCAGCTCGAAGCTGAGACAATATCTAAGATAGACGGAGTTGACCTTGTTCTCGGTGCCAACGAGAAGGCTAATCTTATCCAGTATCTCTCCGATGCATGGACTTCGGCAGAAGAAGATTCTGATGATGTCTCTTCCGGGGCCCTGCATCGCCATTATTCGGTTAAGACAAAAGACATCAAGACCTTTGCTCCGAGCTGTTCGCGCGGCAACCGCACGCGCTATTTTTTGAAGGTGCAAGACGGTTGCGACTATTTCTGCACGTACTGTACCATACCGTTTGCCCGTGGATTCAGCCGTAATCCGCCCATCGCTTCATTGGTGGAACAAGTGCGACAGGCTGCGGCTGAAGGTGGAAAGGAAATAGTGCTCACCGGAGTGAACATCGGCGACTTTGGAGCCACTACCCATGAAAGCTTCCTTGATCTCGTGAAGGCTCTCGACCAGGTAGAGGAGATAAAGCGGTATCGAATAAGCAGTCTTGAACCCGACCTCCTCTCAGATGAACTGATAGAATACTGTGCCAATAGCCGTGCTTTCATGCCACATTTCCATATTCCGCTCCAAAGCGGATCTGATGCCGTCTTGAAACTGATGCACCGCCGTTACGGCTCGGCACTCTTTGCCCACAAAATAAAACTGATAAAGGAATATATGCCCGATGCGTTCATCGGCGTCGACGTTATGGTTGGAACGAGAGGTGAGACACCGGAGTATTTCGAGGAGACATACGAGTTTCTGAAGGGGCTCGACGTTACGCATCTCCACGTCTTTCCATATTCGGAGCGTCCTGGCACAGCAGCCCTTCGCATCCCTTATGTCGTGTCCGACAAGGACAAGAAACTCCGCAGCAAGCGCCTGCTTGACCTTTCCGACGAGAAGCAGCACGCTTTCTACTCAAAATACTCTGGAACGGAGGCTGAGGTGTTGTTTGAGAAAGCAGCGCGCGGCAAGGCAATGCATGGATTTACAAAGAATTACATTCGTGTGGAATTGCCAGCCTTGGAATCGTCGGATGAACTGGACAACCAACTCGTCAAGGTAAAGCTCGGTGGCTTCAATCACGACAAGTCGGCAGTTATGGGAACTGTTCTGAATTAGGAATTAGGAATTAGGAATTAGGAATGAAGAATGTAGAATGAAG
>DCBP01000104.1:0-25383 GCA_002314055.1 Prevotella sp. UBA1104 | reverse complement strand
GAAGAATGTAGAATGAAGAATGAAGACAATTAAGAATTGTAGAATGCATCGATTGATGATTTTGAATTCTAAATTCTTATAATTTATAATCGCAGCGAAGCGAGAAAAATTCTAAATTCTACATTCTAAACTCTAAATTAAGAATATGGACAAGGTAGCAATTGTAATATTAAACTGGAATGGAGAGAAGATGCTTAAAAAGTATCTGCCTTCCGTCCTGGAGTATTCGGCAGAAGACGGTGGCGTGGTATATGTCGCCGACAATGCTTCCACTGATGGCTCCATGCTGATGCTAAAGGAGCGCTTTCCACAGGTGCATACCATTCAGTTGGAAAAGAATTGGGGCTTTGCCGAGGGCTACAACAAGGCTCTCGAACAGATGGATGCAGAACTTTACGTCTTGCTCAACAGCGACGTGGAAGTTACACATCATTGGCTCTCGCCGCTTGTGGAATATATGGACAACCATTCCGAAGTTGCCTTCTGTCAACCGAAACTTCTCTCAGAGCAAGACAAGAATTCATTCGAGTATGCCGGAGCGGCAGGCGGCTATATCGACAAATACGGCTACCCGTTTTGTCGCGGACGCATTTTCAATACCGTAGAGGACGACAACGGACAGTATGACTACACAACAGAAGTGCTGTGGGCAACGGGAGCCTGCTTGATGATACGTGCACAGGATTACTGGAAAGCCGGAGGGCTCGACGGCAGATTCTTTGCCCACAACGAAGAGATTGACCTCTGCTGGCGACTTCGTCTTCAGGGTAGAGTGGGGGTGTGTATACCCGACAGCGAAGTATACCATGTAGGAGGAGGAACGCTGCCTAAGGGAAACCCAATGAAGACATACCTAAATTTCCGCAATAACCTGACGATGCTCTACAAGAATCTTTCCGACCGCGAACTGCCTGGCGTCATGCGCATGCGCTTCTTCCTCGACTGGCTCGCTGCATTCCAGATGCTGCTGCTTGGCAGAAGTTGGGGCGACTTCAAGGCTGTTGTCAAGGCACGCCGCGACTTTAAACGATGGAAAAAGGATTTTCTTGCCGACAGGGAGCATATCCAGAACACACGTCTCGTCCCACCGGGCTGCATAAACGGCATCTACGATTTTTCAATCCTGTGGAAGTATTACGTCAACGGCATCAGAGTATTTTCAAAGTTTAATTAGAACTTGTCTAAGAGAAAACGTTTACGCTGATTTATCCGAGAATAGAAAAGTTTTATTTTCAAATAAGAAATAAAAGATGTAATTTTGATGCCGAAAACTATAAATCTATATGAAGAAAAAGATTGTAACATTCGGTGAGATAATGCTCAGAATGACTCGTCCCGGAAAGGAACGCATCATTCAGGGCAGCAAATGGAACGGATATTTCGGAGGCAGCGAAGCTAATGTTGCCGTATCACTTGCCATGTTTGGCGACAATATCGAATACGTAACACGATTGCCTAATAATAAAATAGGTATGGCGTGTATGGACGAGATAAGAAAATACAACGTGGGAGTGGACAATATCGAATGGGGTGGCGACCGGCTCGGATTGTATTATTACGAGGAGTCGGCTTCGATGAGAAGCTCCAATATCGTTTACGACCGCGAAGACTCGTCGCTGACCACGTTGAAAGCTGGTATGATAAACTGGAAAAAAGCATTTCAGGGTGCTGGAATGTTCCATTGGTCGGGTATTTCGAGTGCCCTCTCCCAAGGTGCCGCCGACGCTACCCGCGAGGCAGTCGACGAGGCGGAAAAAGAGGGACTCATTATCTCTTGCGACATCAACCATAGAGCAAACCTGTGGAAATATGGCAAGGACGCCCACGACGTATTGTTCCCGATGGCACAGAAGAGCGACATCGTGTTCGGAACTGCCGGCGAATGGAAACTTATCACGGGGATTACACCACCAGACTTCAAGGCAATATCCTCCGACTACGAAATCGACAAGGCTGCTTACGAGGATTATTTCCAGAAAGCCGGAAAGATTCTGCCCAAGGCAAGGAAGATGATTCTTGTATTGAGAAACACACTTTCGGCAAACCACCATCTGCTCTCGGGCGTTATCTTTGCCGAGGGGAAGCTGTATACTACGCGTATCTACGACATCGACAATGTTGTTGACCCGATGGGCGTGGGCGATGCCTTCATTGCTGCATACCTGCATGCCTATACAACATGGGGCGACGACAACCAGCATTGCCTGGAGTTCTCGCTCGCTTCGTCGGCTCTGAAGAATACCATTCAGGGCGACTTCAATCTCTTTACCGAAGAGGAGGTTGAAGACATCATGAAGGGAAATTATGAAGAGAACATCGGATAAGACAATTGAATAAAGTGTAGCCCGGGGCACACCCCGGGCTATTTTTTTAGAAGAATAGGCATGAATCGCCGTATAAACCCAGTTTAAACAAAAGTAAAAAATATCAGCTGTCAAGCTAAGAGCCGTTAACGCTTACATATTGAGTGTTAAAAGAGAAGAAATATCAACGACAAATTGTCAGTTTAACAATCTTTGCGTCTATATTTGCACTCCGAAAAATGAAGGCAAGACAGTTTGTTCGTCTATTCGGCAAACTTTCTGCTATGCAAATACAAAGCAATAACAAACATAAAAGATATTAGACATGGGAAATTTTTCTAATCGTTTAGCATTGGCAGCCGCAGCACTCACGCTGACTGTCGCTACACCGGGATTTACAGTGGCAAGCGTTGCCGCTGTACCAAGCCAACCCGTAGACTTGACTTATGCGGCAGAGAAGGCACTGCCTTCTGTCGTTCACATCAAATTCCTCCAGAACAGCAAGATTCAGACCGTCGACGTACAGTCTGACCCATTCGGAGATTTCTTCGACCCGTTCGGCTTCTTCGGTAACCCGAACAGCGGTAACGGCGGTACACAGAAACGCAAGGTGCAGACTCCTAAGAAGGAGGGAGCAGGATCGGGAGTTATAATTTCTTCCGACGGATACATCGTAACGAACAATCATGTTGTAGAGGGCGCCGACGAGCTTACGGTTACCCTCAACGACAATAAGGAATATTCAGCACGCATTATAGGAACCGATAAGACCACCGATTTGGCACTTATCAAGATAAGCGCAAAAGACCTGCCGGCTCTTCCTATCGGCGACAGCGACAAACTGAAGGTCGGCGAGTGGGTACTTGCCGTTGGTAACCCTTTCAACCTCAATTCTACTGTAACTGCCGGTATCGTGAGCGCAAAGGCACGTTCACTCGGTGCTAACGGCATAGAGTCGTTCATTCAGACCGATGCTGCCATCAACGCCGGAAACTCGGGCGGTGCATTGGTAAACACTCGTGGCGAGCTCGTGGGAATTAACGCAATGCTCTATTCGCAGACGGGAAGTTATAGCGGTTACGGATTCGCCATTCCTACTACGATTATGAATAAGGTTGTGGCTGATTTGAAAAAATACGGAGTCGTTCAGCGCGGACTGCTCGGAATCCAGGGTATGAACGTAAACAACTATTTCGACCAGCAGAAGGAAGCCGGAAAGGATGTAGACCTCGGCACGATGGAGGGAATCTATATCGCCAAGGTTGAAGACGGCGGTTCGGCTGCAGAAGCTGGACTGAAGGAAGGCGATGTAATCACGGCAATCGACGGCAAGAAGGTTGTGAAGATGAGCGAGCTGCAGGAATATCTTGTAAACAAACGTCCTGGCGATAAGGTCAGCGTTACCTATCTTCGCAAGAAGGCTAAGAAGACTGCCACTTTAACGCTGAAGAATGAACAGGGCAACACGAACATAGTGAAGGATGCCGACCTGGATGTTCTCGGCGGAACATTCCGCCCTGTAACGGAGCAGGAGAAGAAGGATCTGAACATAACCTACGGACTTGTTGTTTCGAAGGTTAACAACGGTGCACTGAAGGATGCTGCCGTATACAAAGGCTTTATTATACAGCAGGCAAACGACACTCCGATGAAGAGTCTGAACGATTTGCAGAAAGCTGTCAAGGATGCCTCTACGAGCAAGGATCCAGTGCTTATCCTCAAGGGTCTTTCTCCTACGGGCAAGAAGGCATACTTTGCCGTTATGCTCGACAAACAATAAAAAAGAACACAATAGACTTCTGTAACTGATCCGGACGGATACGGGTTTACGGTTTTCCGCAGACTCGTATCGTCCGGATCTTTTTTTTTCTTCTTCATACATTCAAGTTTTTCGATTATTTTTGATGATTTTTAGAGCTTTCATGATGGAAAAATATGCTGGTTAAGGCGAAAAACTCTCCACTTTGTTAAGGAAATTGGGGTACTTTTATGGGAGAACCTGGAGTAATGGGAGAAATGGGAGTAATTTAATAATTCTGTAAAAATACCAAAATATATGTCATTTTGTCAATTTAATGTGTTTTTTGTTGCAAGTATCGATATTTTTATGTAGATTTGCAACTGGTATAATATGTTCTTGTCGGAACATGGCTCGAATTGCCGTGAAAAGCCGACATACATGTGAAGCCCCTAAAAGTAATCGCTTAAACTTTATATTCTATGAGACAACTGAAAATCACGAAATCGATAACAAACCGCGAGAGCCAGTCGCTTGACAAGTATCTGCAGGAGATTGGCCACGAGGAGCTTCTGAGTGTTGATGAGGAGGTGGAGCTCGCACAGCGGATAAAAAAAGGAGACCGCAAGGCTCTGGAGCGACTGACAAAGGCAAATTTGAGATTTGTCGTTTCTGTGGCAAAGCAATATCAGAACCAGGGATTGAGCCTTCCCGACTTGATAAACGAAGGAAACGTGGGATTGATAAAGGCTGCCGAGAAATTCGACGAGACGCGCGGCTTCAAGTTTATCTCGTATGCTGTATGGTGGATAAGGCAAAGCATACTGCAGGCAATAGCCGAACAGAGTCGTATCGTGAGACTGCCGCTGAACCAGGTAGGGTCGGTTAACAAGATAAACAAGGCTCTCAATAAGTTTGAGCAGGAGAACGAACGGAGGGCGAGTGTAGACGAGATTGCCGAGAGGGTAGACATGCCTGAAGACAAGATTGCCGATGCTATGAAGATAAACGGCAGGCATGTTTCTATGGATGCCCCGTTCACAGAGGGCGAGGAGGGCAGTTTGATTGACGTGATGCCGAACGGAGACTCTCCGGAGCCCGACAACTCTCTCGTAATCGAGTCGTTGAGGGAAGAGATAAAGCGTGCGCTGCAGGTGCTGAACGAGCGAGAGAGGAAAGTTATTGAGGCATTCTTCGGTATCGACCAGCCAGAGAAAACACTCGAGGAGATTGGGGCGGAGTATGGTTTGACGCGTGAGCGCGTAAGACAGATAAAGGAGAAGGCAATCAGGCGACTGCGCCACAGTACGCAGAACAAGATGCTCAAGTCGTTCCTCGGCAGTTAGAACACTAATTTAAGAAATAATCAATAGAAATATAGAATGAGATTTTATAGGTTTTTTGCAGCCATGACACTTGTCGTGGCTGTATGTTTTGCAGTCAGCGTGTCGGCAAAAGACAGGAAAGTGAAGACAATGTACGTGTTTGGTATCGCTACTTCGTTTAATGATTCCACGGCATACTTCACGCCGATACAGGCGATAGACTCAGTTGAGACATTCGGTAAGACAAAGTTGCTGGCAAACAAGCAGGAATATTCCTACCAGCTGCGCAACTTCTTTGAAAGAAAGGGAATTCAGCATGAGACGTGTATTACCGTTAATTCCACAAACAAGGCTAAGCTTGAGAAGTCTATGCTCAAGCTAAAGCAGAAATATGCCAAGAAATGGAATCTTTCTATCCAGAATATCGACGGTGGCGAGTTTACCTTTGAGCGCGTTGTCATGGCACAGTAATATCCGCATTTTTTCCAATTAAATGTTTTATCGTATTGCAGAATTTGTTGTTGAGATTGTATTCAATGACACTTCAATAAATGATTCGTGGCTAATTCCGTCATTCTCTCCGTTTCGCATAGACGAAAGGGTGGGGGATGACGATTTTCTGTTTCGTCTTGTAGTAGACGACAGTCTGGCTCCGAGAAGAAAGGACAGGGAGCGTATCGGGAAGTTCGATACCGGCAACGGGGATACTTGTGTAGACCGTTTCGAGGATGGTGCATACCAGTTTATCATAAAGGACATTTCGGGAAATGAATGTTGCCTGTTGCAGACAAACCGCGGCTTTACTTCATGTCGTTGTGCCTTGAACGGCAATTCAAATATGCGACAGTTCGGACTTAACAATGCCTTGATGCTTGTTTTCGCCTTTGCCGGCAGCTTTAGACAGACGGTGCTTGTACATGCCTCGCTCGTAAGACAAAACGGCTATGGCTATGCTTTCATAGCAAAGAGCGGCACGGGGAAGAGTACTCAAGTGAGCAACTGGCTGAAATATATTCCGGGTTGCGACTTGATGAATGATGATAATCCGATTATACGCATAATCCATGGGGAAGCATATATCTACGGTTCGCCATGGAGCGGCAAGACACCGTGCTACCGCAACGTGAAGGCTCGGCTCGGGGCAATAACAAGGATAAGTCGCGACGAGAAAAACTGGGTAGAGCAACAGAACCCCATTCTTGCCTTTGCTTCCGTTCTCCCGTCGTGTTCCACGATGAAGTGGGACAGTGGAGTTTTCAATGCCGTATGCGATACCGTTACGGAAGTGCTAAAAAACACAGGTATTTATACGCTGCATTGTCTGCCTGACAGAGAGTCGGCAATAGTGTGTAATGCGGCTATCACAAAATGTAAGTACAGATAATGGAGAGGGAATTGAAGATAACGGAAAGGAAATTTTCAAATGCGGAATTTATTCCTGAGATAGTGAAACTTCTTGACGAGGGTCATACAGTAACCTTACTGTTGCGAGGGTTCAGTATGCGCCCGTTTCTTGAAGACGGCAGAGACAAGGCACTGCTCGTAAAGGCGAAGTCGCTTTCAGTTGGTCTGCCGGTGTTGGCAGAGGTAGAAGAGCGCAGGTATGTTCTCCATCGCATCGTAAAGATTTGTGACGACGAGGTAACCTTGCGTGGTGACGGTAATTTGGGCGTTGAGCATTGCAGGGTTTCGGATGTGAAGGGCGAGGCGATAGGTTTTTACAGAAAGGGACGGACGGTTATGGATAAGACGAACGGAATGAAATGGATTGTGTATTCCTTTCTGTGGACGCGTCTTCTCCCTCTGCGCCGCTATCTGTTGGCGATATACAGAAGGATAATAAAACTCAAATAAAGATATACAGAAAGATAATAAACATATACAGACGGATAATAAATATATTATGAAGGAGAAAAAAGGATTCAATCTTCGCAACGTTTGCGGTGAGCAGATTATAGTTGCCGAGGGTAAAGAGAATATTGATTTCAGCAATATAATAAGCATGAACGAGTCTTCGGCTTATTTGTGGAAAGAGCTTTCTGGCAAGGAGTTCTCTGTTGAGGATATGGCAGAACTTCTTGAAAAGGAATATGAAGTAGACCATGCCACGGCTTTGACTGATTCCGCCCAACTTGCCGAGCTATGGAAAAATGCCGGTATTGTGGAGTGAGTATTGTGGAGTGAGTATTGTGGAGTGAGGAGCTTGGATTGATGAGATAATAAATCCCAAACGTCAAGAAACGTTTGGGATTTATTTTTAGTTGCCAACTTCATTCCCTCCCTTTGGGAGGGTTAGGGTGGGTCTCCCTTTGGGAGGGTTAGGGTGGGTCTATAGATTACTGTTTCTTGATTTTCTCCAGTTCCTCAGCCATTTGTACTTGCAGCTCCTGAGCCTTTTGTGCAGCAGCTTCAGCAAACTTCTCGTCGTTTGCAGCATAGATGATGCCGCGGCTGCTGTTAACAAGCAGACCGCAGTCTTTAGTCATGCCGTATTGGCAGACTTCCTGCAAACTGCCGCCTTGAGCGCCGACACCCGGAACGAGGAGGAAGTGGTTAGGCACAATGCGACGGATGTCCTCAAACATCTTTCCCTGAGTTGCACCTACAACATACATCATATTCTCATCATTTCCCCATTTCATGGAAGTGCGTAGAACCTTCTCGAAGAGTTTCTCGCCGTCCTTGCCCTCTGTGAGCTGGAAATCGTGGGAACCCTTGTTGCTCGTAAGAGCAAGCAGAATAACCCATTTACCGTCGTACTGCAGGAATGGCGTAACGCTGTCCTCTCCCAT
Organism: Prevotella sp. UBA1104; assembly: GCA_002314055.1. GTDB lineage: Bacteria > Bacteroidota > Bacteroidia > Bacteroidales > Bacteroidaceae > Prevotella. The sequence continues at coordinate 17,225 of DCBP01000104.1, read as the reverse complement.
GTATGGAGCCACGGTAAGAGCGTCGAGGTTGTATTCCTCGAAGAACGTGCGTGCATACATAGCCGAAGTATTGCCGATATCGCCCCTCTTTGCGTCAGCAATAATAAAATGGTTCGGGCATACGCCGTTAAGATAATTGATAGTCCTTTCAAAAGAGAGAAGACCCCTCACTCCCATACTCTCATAGAAAGCGAGGTTAGGTTTGTAAGCCACGCAATAATTAGCCGTAGCGTCGATAATTGCCTTGTTGAAGCTGAAGATAGGATCCTCTTCCTCAAGCAAGTGTTTAGGGATTTTCTTTATGTCGGCATCAAGACCTACACACAAGAATGTTTTTTTCTTGAAAATCTCTTTAATAAGTTGTTCTTTGTTCATTTCCTGAAAAATTAATGCTACACTATTGAATATTTGATAATACTAAAGTTCGTTCTCCTTCATTCTCTCCGCATTTTCCGCAACGGTAAGAGCGTCGATCATGTCCTGGATGTTACCGCCCAGAAAACCTTGCAAGTCGTGGGTAGTATATCCAATGCGATGATCAGTAACACGTCCTTGAGGGAAGTTGTATGTACGGATTTTAGCCGAGCGGTCACCAGTCGAGACAAGCGTCTTTCTTCGGTTTGCGATGTCGTCGATATATTTCTGGTGCTCGCGGTCGTAGATAAATGTTCGGAGTCTTGACAAGGCGCGTTCCTTGTTCTTAGGCTGGTCTCGAGTCTCCGTACACTCGATAAGAATTTCTTCCACCTCACCCGTGTTCGGGTTCTTCCAAGGGTAGCGCAGACGCACTCCCGATTCAACCTTGTTCACGTTCTGTCCGCCGGCTCCGCTGCTTCGGAAAGTATCCCATTTAATATCGCCCTCGTTGATGTTCACCTCAAACTTGTCAGCCTCAGGCAATACGGCAACGGTGGCAGCTGAGGTATGCATACGTCCCTGTGTTTCAGTAGCCGGAACACGCTGCACGCGGTGAACACCGGATTCATATTTCAGCGTACCGTATACATTGTCGCCGCTTACGGCAAAGTCAATCTCCTTGTATCCGCCCACGGCACCTTCGCTGACGCTTGTAACAGAAAGGTTCCATCCCTTAGAGTCGCAGTATCTCTTATACATGGCAAAGAGGTCTCCGGCAAAGAGGGCAGCCTCGTCGCCGCCGGCTCCAGCTCTGATTTCCATCTGCACGTTTTTAGCGTCCTCAGGATCTTTAGGAACAAGAGCAATTTTAATTTCCTCCTCAATTTTGGGCTGCATCTCTTCGTTTGTCTGCAGTTCCTCCCTTGCCATTTCCTTCAGGTCCGGGTCACTCTCGTTAGCGAGAATGTCTTTAGCCTCCTTTATGGAGTTAAGGCAGTTGATGTATCTTTTGCGCGCATCCATGATGTCGCCCAAGTCCTTGTATTCCTTTGTCAGTTTAACGTAGCGTTGCTGGTCTGCTATGACATCAGGGTCGGTGATAAGGGTTGAAACCTCTTCATACCGGCTCTCGAGTCCGTTGAGCTTCTCCAATATACTGTTGTTGTCTGGCATCTTTTGTATTTCTTCTTGTTATAAAATTTTATTAATAGTCGAAGGTACCGAATTCCGACTTTATAGTCAGGCTTCTCTTTCCCTCCTCGATATGTCCTATGATTTGTGCGTCGATATTGAACTCTTTGCTTATGGCGATTACTTTCTCTGCAACTTCCGGCTTTACGTAGATTTCCATTCTGTGTCCCATGTTGAACACCTTGTACATCTCTTTCCAGTCCGTTCCGCTCTGTTCCTGAATCGTCTTGAACAATGGAGGAACCGGGAACATATTGTCTTTAATCACGCGGCAGTTTTCATTCACGAAGTGCAGAACTTTAGTCTGTGCTCCTCCTGTGCAGTGAACCATTCCGTGGATTTCCGGGCGCAGCTGGTCGAGAAGTTTCTTAATTACAGGAGCATAAGTTCTTGTAGGCGAGAGAACGAGTTTTCCTGCATTTATCGGACTACCCTCAACCTCGTCGGTAAGTTTTTTCTTTCCGCTGTAGACGAGTTCTTCCGGTACGGCATGGTCGTAGCTCTCAGGGAATTTCTCGGCAAGGTATTTTGCAAACACGTCATGCCTTGCGCTGGTCAGTCCGTTGCTTCCCATTCCGCCGTTATACTCCGTTTCGTAAGTAGCCTGTCCGAAAGACGCCAGTCCTACGATAACGTCGCCCGGCTGTATATTGGCGTTATTGATAACGTCGCTTCTTTTCATGCGGCACGTAACGGTAGAGTCAACGATGATAGTGCGCACGAGGTCGCCCACATCAGCCGTCTCGCCACCAGTAGGCCATATACCTATGCCCATCTCTCTCATTTGGGCAAGCAGTTCGTCGGTTCCGTTTATTATAGCAGAAATAACCTCTCCCGGCACGAGCATCTTGTTTCTTCCGATAGTGCTCGACACGAGGATATTGTCGACAGCGCCCACGCAGAGCAAGTCGTCGGTATTCATAACGATGGCATCCTGAGCAATGCCCTTCCATACCGACAGGTCGCCTGTCTCCTTCCAATACATGTAGGCGAGCGATGATTTTGTTCCGGCTCCGTCGGCATGCATGATATTGCAGTATTCAGGGGCTCCTCCCAGCACGTCGGGGATGATTTTGCAGAAAGCCTGAGGAAAAATGCCTTTGTCAATATTTTTAATGGCGTTGTGTACGTCCTCCTTGGCTGCGCTCACTCCGCGCATCATATATCTGTTTGACTTATCCATTTTTTATAATAGTTATAATTGTTTTCTAAAATCGGGTTATATATTTTTCTTATTTCTTCTCCTCGCCAGTCCAGAAGTCCCAGCTTGCAAAAGCTTGCAGCAATAGCATCTCCAGTCCGTTCTTAGTCAGCGCACCTTGTTCCTTTCCCTTTTTCAGAAACAGTGTCTGGTCAGGGTTGTAAATCAGGTCGTAGAGAATGTTGTGGCTGTCGAGAGCTTCGTATGGCAGTTCCGGACATTCGTTGTAGTGAGGATACATGCCGCATGGAGTACAGTTTACGATAACATTATATTCCTTCACCACGCTGGCATCAATATTCTTGTATTGAATCGTGCCCGGTCTTTCAAACCTGCTTACGCGTACCGTTTCAAGTCCGAGCGATTTCAGTCCGTAGTCAACAGCCTTGGCAGCTCCTCCGGTGCCGAGCACGAGAGCTTTTTTATGGAACTTTTCAAGAAGTGGCTCAATACTTTTAGTAAATCCGATAACGTCGCTGTTGTATCCCTTCAGCATAACGTCATCCCCCTTGTGGTCCACTCTGATAACATTTACGGCTCCGATGGCTCTTGCTTCCACGCTGATATAGTCGAGAAAGCTCAACACCTTCTCCTTGTAAGGAATCGTAACGTTCAATCCTCTGAGTTCCGGGTTAGAGGCAAGAATTTCGGGCAGCTCGTCGATATTCTGAATATCGAAGTTGATATATTCAGCATCGATATTTTCGTTTTGGAATTTCTCGTTGAAAAAGCTCCTTGAAAACGAATGGCCTAAAGGGTGGCCGATAATTCCATATTTGTCCATGGCTGTAAGTTTTATTTAGTTGCGATATAGCATGTGCATATTCCGAAGGTCAGTCTTTTGAACGAAGCCTTCGAGAATCCTGTTTTTTTCAGAATTTCCACCATTGTCTCCCCTTGCGGGAAGGCTTCGATGGTATTTATCAGGTATGTGTATGCGCTTTTGTCTTTAGAGATGAGTCTGCCGTATATCGGCAGTACTGTATGGGAATATATGGCAAACAGTTGTCGTATCGGGAAGTGTACAGGTCGTGTTAGTTCTATCACGCAGAGCGTTCCCCCTTTTTTCATCACGCGGTGCATTTCCCTCAGTCCGGCTTCGAGATCCTGGAAATTCCTTATTCCGAAAGCAGCGGTTACGGCATCAAAGCTGTCGTCTTGAAAAGAAAGGCTCATGCAGTCTTCTTTTTTGAAACAGATCGTATCCTGTAGCTGCAGAGCCTTAACCTTCTCCCTTCCGATATTCATCATACCTTCCGAGATGTCGGCTCCCACGATGCTTTCAGGTTTCAGTTTCTGCGCCTCCAGTATGGCGAGGTCGCCCGTTCCTGTAGCCACGTCGAGGATATTTTGCGGATTCTTGTCGGCAAGTTTCCTTACGACATAGTTTCTCCAGTATTTGTCAATCCAGAAAGACAGTCGGTGGTTGAGCAAGTCGTATGAGTGAGCCACGGCGTCAAACATGTGTTCAACCTGCTTCCCCTTGTTTTCCTTCTTGTTGTAGGGGTTAATCTTTTCTTGCTCGTACATTGTCTTTCCTTTATTCTTTTATGCGTAATTATTTAAACATTTAAGAGGATATGTCGGAAAGGTAGCCTTCCACATTATACAATATAAGTCTTGGCACCATTCCGATATACCCTCTAATGTATAGTTAATTTATTTCTTGTAGGCAGCAAGCCATTCAGCAACATTCTTTTCTATTCTTTCTGCGATGTCGCCGTTTTCAGCAGCCTTGTCAAACTTTTCTCCAGTGATATGCTCATAGAGTTCGATATAGCGCTCGCTAACGCTTTCAGCATATTCGTCGGTAATTTCCGGCATCACCTGTCCTGGTTCGTTCATGAAGTTGTGCTCGATAAGCCACTGGCGTACGAACTCCTTAGAGAGCTGCTTCTGTGGTTCGCCCTTTTCAAACTTCTCCTCGTAGCCGTCAGCATAGAAGTAGCGGCTTGAGTCAGGGGTGTGTATCTCGTCGATAAGATAAACCTTGCCGTCGCGCTTTCCGAATTCATATTTTGTGTCAACGAGGATAAGTCCCTGCTTGGCAGCAATTTCCTGTCCGCGAGCGAAGATCTTGCGAGTATAATCCTCCATAACCTCATAGTCCTCGCGACTTACGATGCCCTGAGCTATGATTTCCTCCTTAGAGATGTTCATGTCGTGTCCCTCGTCAGCCTTTGTCGTAGGAGTGATGATAGGTTCCGGGAAACGCTGGTTCTCTCTCATTCCGTCAGACAGTTTCACGCCGCACAGTTCTCTGCATCCCTTTTGGTATTCGCGCCATGCAGAACCAGTAAGGATAGAACGGATAATCATTTCCACGCGGAATCCCTCGCATTTTAAGCCTACGGTGACCATTGGGTCTGGTGTGGCAAGTTTCCAGTTCGGACAGATGTCCTTAGTGTGGTCAAGGAATTTTGCTGCGATCTGGTTCAGAACTTGTCCTTTGAAAGGTATGCCCTTTGGCAATACCACGTCGAATGCCGAGATTCTGTCGGTGGCAACCATTACAATGATGTCATCGTTGATGTTGTAGACATCGCGTACCTTTCCGTGATACACGCTTTTCTGTCCCTCAAAGTGGAAATCAGTGCTTGTTAATGCTTTCATTACTTTATTAAATATTAAAAAGTCAGACAAATGTCTCTTGTTGTTTTAACGTTGCGCGCAACTCTCTCGTAGCCTTATAGCCAGAGCGTATGCTGCGCATAAGTAATAATTGCCTGCAAATGTACTTATTTTATGGCGAACTGGCAACAAAGGACGGATAAAAAGTTATTTTTTATCCTCATATTCGTTTTTTCTCTCTTTATCTGCCGCTTCGTATGCCTTGACAATTCTTGTTACGAGTTTATGTCTGACGATGTCCGTCTGGGTTAGATTGACGATAGATATTCCTTCCACGCCATTCAGAATCCTCATGGCTTCTCTGAGTCCGCTGCGTGTTCCCTTAGGCAGGTCTACCTGTGTCATGTCGCCGGTGATAATCATTTTCGTGTTCCATCCCATTCTCGTCAGGAACATACGGAGCTGTGCCGAAGTCGTGTTCTGTGCTTCGTCGAGGATAACCACCGCGTCGCTCAGCGTGCGACCTCTCATGAAGGCGAGAGGTGCAATCTGTATCACGTTCTTTTCCATCATCTCCTGTAGCTTAACTGCCGGAATCATATCCTCGAGAGCGTCATACAGCGGTTGTAGATACGGGTCAATCTTGTCCTTCATGTCGCCGGGCAGGAATCCTAACTTTTCGCCGGCTTCCACTGCCGGTCGGCTGAGGATAACTTTTCTCACAGCTTTTTCCTTCAGAGCCTTCACGGCGAGAGCAATACTGAGGTATGTCTTTCCCGTTCCGGCAGGTCCTACGGCAAACACCATATCGTCTTTCTCGTAGGCGTCAATAAGCTTCTGCTGGTTCTCACTGCGACTTTTAATCGGTTTGCCGGAGATGTTGTAAACTATAACATCCTTGGATGTCTCTTCGCCTATAGATTTTCCTTTAACGATGTCGAGGATATCCTTCTCGGCGATGGCGTTGAATTTCAGAATATGTTTTCTGAGTTTTTCTGCAACCTCTTCGAAGGCGCACATCTGTTCCTCGTCGCCGAGCACTCTCACCACGTTGTCTCTGGCGAGGATTCTCAGCTTGGGATACAATGAGCGTATCATCTGCAGGTTTGCGTTATTTGCTCCGTAGAAGACCACCGGATCGATGTCTTCCAAAACAATATGTTTCTCTATCAAAATATATTTCTTTTTATTTTATGGTAATGGTAGTGCAAATCGAGTGGAGAACGAAATGAATTCATTCATTTCTTATCCCGAGATGCCGCCTAGCTTATGCAAAGGTAGTGCAAATCGAGTGGAGAACGAAATGAATTCATTCATTTTTTATCCCAAGATGCCGCTTACCTTATACAAAGGTAGTGCAAAAATCTGATTTTGCGAGAGAATTAGTGATATAATTTCATTTCTGACATTACAGTTATATTAAATATGCGAAATCTGCTATCTTACGGTAATATGGAAACACCCCTGTTTTACCTCATATTTTATATAGCAGCGCTTGTTTACACGCATGTCTCTAAGAACCTCGCTGAGAACCCATTTCAGGGTGTCGTTTCTCACGGCACGACGTGGGGCGCCTTCGGGGTCGCTAACGGTAGAGTAGCGGTTGTAGCAGAGGTCAAACGTCGTTCCGTATAGATGACAGGAGTTTACCGTCGCGTTGTTGTTGCGGGTACGTAGTTTGTCTACATCGTCGCGAGTACGCAGCACACTCGTTATTATCACCTTATGCAACGGGATGCGCTTCGTCTGAAGGCTGTCGAAGAACGAGCGGCCGATGTCGTTGAGCAGAATGGCGGCACGTGGCACGAGGTATGGAATACTGCTTTTAAGCTTATCCATAGTATAATACGGACTTGCTCCTACGTATACGAGTTCGCTCTTGCGCCTCTCGGCATCATTGCGGTTTTTTACCGGACTGACTCCGTATTTCTTTGCCATTTCCAGTTGTACACTGTTGCTGTCGGGGAATGTTTCCCCAAAATTCGGAACGCTGTATATTCGGTTGTTCACTTCCTTTCCGTCGTTGTCGAAGAAGCGCGACGGCGTGTCGGGAGATATTTCATTGGCAGCGTTGCGTATCTTGTCGCTTTCATTCGCCATCGTCAGACTGTCTGTATTGGTCGAGTTCCCTTTGTCTGCCGTATCTGATGCTATGCTTGGCTTTATACATCTTATAAGGGCGAGTATTATAACTATAGCTGTAAATGCTGCGAGATATCTGTTTTTTGTAAGTTTCATTTCTCTTGTTTTTTCTTCGTTTGGCAAAGTTAGTGATAATTAATCAGAATATCCCATCATGTATTGTTTATTTTTCCTATTTCGTTTTATTCGTGTTTCTCTTTTATATATAATAAGGTGAAACTTTTATTTTTCTTAATCTTTATCCGTTTTATTCTTTGCCATAGCCGTATAGATACAGTCAAATTATATGTGAAATAAAATGTACACCACTGACGGCTATTCGTCCACCACTGGCGGCTATTGGTTCAGTGGTGTTGAATAATCGTCCGCCACTGGTGGCTATTTTTTTTGAATGGTAAATTCAGAACCTAAAATACAATGAAAATGTTTTTTCGAGCAAACAACGATAACTATAGTCATTCATTTTAGATTCAACAGGTATTTGAAGTGATAGTATACTATCACCCCATATTCCGGATGACCCTCATTTCCTTGCTCCGTAGACCAATCATTACTTTTAGGTATTTTGCTGAAACCCTAAATTTAGGTATTGCAGAAGTTTACAGTATGTTATAACTTTGCAGCCGTAAAAGAGAACGAAACTCATGAGAGGGGAGTTCGACGTTACATTAGAAAACTTATAATATACGAGATAAAAATGGAAAAGACATTAGTAATTTATGGTTCCTCAACAGGAACATGCCAGGGCATTGCCGAGAAGATCGGCGAGAAGCTCGGAGCAGAAGTTGTAGATGTGGCAAGTGTAACAGACGACCAGGTGAACGGCGCACAGAACCTTATCCTCGGAACTTCAACATGGGGAGCAGGCGAAATGCAAGACGACTGGTATGACGGAATCAAGAAGCTTACGGCTCTTGACCTCAATGGAAAGACCGTTGCTCTCTTCGGTTGCGGCGATTGCGAGTCATACAGCGATACATTCTGTGGCGGTATGGACGAGATTTACTCGGCTCTGAAAGACAAAGGTGTGAAATTTGTTGGTGCCGTTTCAACCGACGGTTATACATTTGACGACTCAGCAGCCGTAGTAGACGGCAAGTTCGTTGGTCTCGCCCTCGACGACGTAAACGAAGACGACAAGACAGACGAGCGAATTGACGCTTGGATAGACAGCATCAAGGACGCTTTGTAAATGCTGATAGGACAAGGCACCCGCAACGGAAAGTTTCCTGTGGTGACTCTTCCTGGAGTGTTGGGGAACTTGCTTGCGGGTGGCTGCCTGTCGGAAAATATAAATTAAATTTCTAAAATCAACTTATTATGCAAGAGACAAAAGTAATGCCGATAGACATGAAAGTCCTTATGAACCATATCTATGAGTTCCAGAAGGGCGTTCGAAAAATGGTTTTGTTCACGTTCAATAAAAAATACGAAGAATTTGCATTAGAGCGTCTCAAGCGACAGAATATCAACTATATCATACAACCCGTAGGCAACGACCGTATGAACCTGTTCTTCGGAAAGAAAGAATGTATGGATGCCATACGGCTGATGGTAAACCGTCCGCTCAACCAGCTTACTCCCGAGGAGGATTTCATTCTCGGTGCTCTGTTAGGCTATGATATCTGTGCACAATGCGAGAGATATTGTGAGCGAAAATGCCGCACGTACAGTGTGGCGCAATAACTAGACAACATAACTTTGAAAATACACATTTCCCATTAAAATAAAATTCATAATGTTTTTGTATTATATACCCATACCGGGCTTGCTGGGAAGCAGGTCCGGTATGTTGCATATTGTCTTTAAGTGTTCTTTTATTTCATCTCTAAAGCCACAACATTTTCCACATGGGGGGTATGCGGGAACATGTCGACCGGCTGAACGGCGGTAACCTTGTATTTTGCATCGAGCAGTTGCAAGTCGCGTGCCTGTGTGGCAGGGTTGCAGCTTACGTAGACGATGCGTTTCGGTTCGGCACGCAATATCGTGTCTACCACATCCTGGTGCATTCCGGCGCGTGGCGGGTCGGTGATGATAACATCGGGTTTGCCGTGTGAAGCAATAAACTCATCATTCAGAATATCCTTCATGTCGCCGGCATAAAACAACGTGTTGTCGATGCTGTTAATCTCGGAGTTTACCTTTGCGTCTTCGATAGCCTCAGGCACATATTCTATACCGACGACCTTGGCAGCCTCCTTGGCCACGAAGTTGGCAATGGTTCCCGTTCCGGTATAGAGGTCGTAGACAACTTCCTTTCCTGTGAGCTGTGCAAATTTGCGTGCCACGGAATACAGGTGGTATGCCTGTTCGGTATTCGTCTGGTAGAAGCTCTTCGGTCCCACTTTAAACTTCAGTCCCTCCATCGTTTCGAAGATATGGTCGTTGCCCTTGAACACGCTGATGTCGAGGTCACCGAAGGTGTCGTTGCATTTTTGGTTGTTTACGTATAGTAGGGAGGTGATTTGCGGGAACGTGTCGGCAAGATGCTGCATAAGTCCCATTGCGCGCTGCTCATCCCCCTCAACGTCATAATGAAACTGCACCAGAACCATCCATTCCCCAGTGTTAGAGTTTCTTACCATCACGTCGCGCAGCAAACCAACCTGCTGCCTGAGGTCAAAGAAAGTCATGCCGTTGCTTATGGCATAGTCGCGGATGGAGTTGCGGATTTCATTCTGCAGGTTGTCCATGAGATGACACTTCTCGATAGGCAGAATCTTGTCGAAAGCTCCAGTAATATGGAATCCAATGGCGCGCATCTCTCCAGCAGGTTCTCCGGTGGCAATCTCTTCCCTTGTCATCCATCTCTTGTTTGAGCATCCGAATTCCAGTTTGTTTCGGTATTCGCGTGTCTTTACAGAGCCGAGGATAGGCGAGAACTCAGGCAGCTCGATTTTTCCTATTCTCGTAAGCTGCTGGAATACCTGACTTTGTTTCATCTCGAGTTGCTTCTCGTATGGGAGAGTCTGCCATTTGCATCCGCCGCAAATTCCGAAATGCTGGCAGAAGGGTTCTTCGCGCACTTCACTCTTCTTGATGAAGCGTATAACCTCAGCTTCGCAGTAGCTGTGTTTCTTTTTCCTGACCTGCAGGTCGACGACATCGCCCGGCACACAGAATGGAACGAAAACAACCATGTCGTTGACCCTTGCAAGGGCTTTTCCCTCAGCGGCGCAGTCGGTAATCGTAACGTTCTCCAATATAGGTAATGGTTTCTTTTTTCTTGCCATATTAATAATTCAAAATACTTAGTTCAAAAATGCGGCATGCTGAGGATACAGTAGTCCCCACAGTGCCGAAAATTGTTGCAAAGTTACAACAAAAGGGTACTTTGAGCAAATAATTTTGTATATATAAGGTAAAATATCTATAAACAAAAGGTATTTGGGAGCTTGTATGGTGTTGGAACGAAATAAAATATATACCTTTGTACTTGTAAAATTCAATAGGTATGAAAGAGTACAGCACTTATATTTTTGATTTGGACGGAACGTTGCTAAATACTCTGAACGATTTGGCGGCAAGTACGAATTATGCCTTGAGGAGTGTAAATCTCCCGGAACATTCAGTAGATGACGTACGTCGTTTTGTCGGTAACGGCGTAAGGAAACTTATGGAGCGCGCCATAGAAGGTGGAGACAAAAATCCGCTTTTTGATGAAGCGTATGCAACGTTCCGCAGGCATTATCTTGAACACGGACTCGACACGACGCAGCCTTATCCGGGGATAATGGAAATGCTGAAGGAATTGAAAGCCAGAGGAAAGAGAATTGCCGTTGTAAGCAATAAATTCTATGATGCTACACAGGAGTTGGTAAAGCATTTCTTTGGCGAATACGTAGAGGTTGCAATAGGTGAGAGAGAGAATATCCGCAAGAAGCCAGCTCCCGATACTGTTATCGAGGCTATGCGTATGCTGGGTGTCGGCAAGGAAAACGCTGTGTATATCGGCGACAGCGATGTAGACTTCAACACGGCAAAGAATGTCGGGATTCCATGCGTCAGCGTGTTGTGGGGCTTCCGCGACAAAGACTTCTTGCAGTCGATAGGTGCTACGACATTTATCACCTCTCCAGAGGAATTGCTTGATTATTGAATCTCGAAATGCTGATGCCTTATCCCAGCATCTTGCATATCATTTTTCGTATAAGTCTTCTTCGGCTCAGTTTGTTGAAGAGGACATATTTCTTAGAGTAGTTCTTGTCGGGGAGAGGGAAAAGTCCGCAGCTCTCCAATCTTGTTATTCGAGATTCCAGTTGCTTCGACGAGCGAGTCCAAAGTAGGGTGTTAAGAATATAGTTCATGGTCAGCTGCGCAATGCGTCGCTGGAGTGCAATTCTATCGTTTGTCGGCATGGTGGCAGATAGATCCTGTAGGCGTGCTATGATTTTCTCGTTGTCGTCAAGGTGTCTAATTACAGCCTTCTTGTCGTGTCTGTCAATCTTGCGCTTCTCGCATTTCCTGTCGTAGTAAGCCTCGGCAGAAGTACTGTATATTTTTTCCGCACAAAGGAAAAGCAAGGTCGTGAACTCTTCCTCAGTGCCTTCAATGGTAGTGTCGAATTTCAATCCGGCAAGAAGTCTTTCGGCAAACAGATATCCCCATGGACTGGTAGTGAGATTGTTGCGCTTCAGGTATTCAGTACCTTCGGTCGGTTCCTCACCCTCATAGTCGTTTCTTCCGGAGCCGTCGCTGCCGGTGTTGAATATGACAATGTCAGGAGAATTGTATCGGGCGATGTCGACACAATGCTCGTATGCCTCACTGAGCAGCTTGTCTTCACCGTCAACAAACTGGATGTACTTTCCGGTAGCGATGCGCATACCGAAATTCCGTGCAGATGCAATACCTTCGCTTGCCTTCCTTATATATATAATGTTGTCGGCAATATCCGACAAAGAGTCAAGCAAGCACTTGTCCGACCCGTCGTCAACAACAAGTATCTCCCTTTCTTCCTTGCGGAGCGATAAGTTCAATATACTGTCAATACATTCGCGCACGAGTTCCTCCGTCATGTTATGGAACGTGACGATAAAACTAATTAGGCATTTATCCGATGTGTTATTCTGAAGCATGATGCAAAAATACAGCATTTATCTTGAATACATACAAAAAACTTTATAAAATAATGCAATAAAGATAAAGAAATGCCGTTTAGAAAGATAGATATGAAAAATCACTCGTCAGACAGTTATAAGCATACATTAAAATATACAAGCCTTTTTGGCGGTGTTCAGGGATTGAGCATACTTATTGGTATGATACGCAACAAACTCGTTGCGCTGATTCTCGGACCAGCCGGTATGGGATTGGTGTCGTTGTATAATACCACAATAACGCTAATCTCAACGGCTACCTCTTTGGGAATGTCGATGAGTGGAGTGAAAAAGGTGTCTGAGACATACGAAGAGAAAACCAATTCTGCAAGATTGGGAGAAACGGTCAGACTCGTAAGGTCGCTAAGTGTTATAACGGCAATATTGGGTGTTCTCGTATGTCTCTTGTTCAGTAGAATTTTGAGTTTGCTGACATTTGGCAACTATAGTCATACATGGGCATTTGTCGCTTTGGCTCCGATGGTCGGTATGATGGCGGTAATTACGGGAGAACTGGCGATAATGAAAGGGGCGAGAATGTTGAGACAGATAGCCCAGGTGTCTATATTTAATGTTGTGGCTGCACTCGTGATATCCGTACCGCTGTTTTTCTGTTATGGTTGGGACGGCATCATTCCGTCGTTTCTTTTGCTTACATTATCGCAACTTGTGTTTACAATGAAGTATTCCTGCAGATGTTTCCCGTGGCATGTTACGCTGAAATGGAAATTTGTCAGTCAGGGAAGAGAACTTTTCAGACTTGGCGTGGCGTTTGTCCTTGCCGGTGTATTCGGAACGGGAGCGGATTTTCTGATTCGCCTTTTCCTGAATAATGCCGGGACTCTTGATGCCGTAGGACTATATAATGCAGGATATATGATGACTATGGTGTATGGCGGACTTGTCTTTTCGGCAATGGAGACTGATTATTTTCCGCGTCTTTCGGCTGTACCGGCAGATGATGTACTTACGAGAAATGATGTTGTGAACAAGCAGGTAGAGGTGTCATTGATACTCATTTCGCCAATGCTGACAGTATTTATAACTTTTCTTCCCATAATACTACCAATGCTTTTCAGTTCGAAATTCAATGCCGTATTGCCAATGGTGCAGATAACGGTATTGGCTCTTTATATGCGGGCGATGAAGTTGCCGCTGTCGTATATCGCATTGGCAAAGGGGGATTCTAAATCCTTCCTTTTCCTGGAGGGAACATATGCCGTTGTAGTGTTCGCACTTGTAAGCTTTATGTTTGTAATGTTTGGACTCACAGGAACTGGATATGCGCTTTTATTAACATCTGTACTTGATTTCATTATGCTGACGGTTTATACATATTATAAATATAAGTATGTCATGTCTCGCGGTGTGGCTATACAGGCAGCATTGATGTTGCCGCTTGGAATAACGGCGTGTGTGGCGTCGCAGACGTTACACGGCGCAGGATATTGGGTGGCTGGAATATTTGTATCAGTAGTAAGTCTTTCCGTGTCGTTTTTCTTTCTACACAAGAAGACGCATCTTATGTCGGCCTTGAAGAAAAAAATACAGGCAAAGTTTTTCTAATGGATTATATTGTTTAGTAGACATTACAAAACAATATGTAAAGCAAAAAATTGATAGATAAAAGTCAAGATTTTATTTTAATAAGTTGTGGTATTACACTACTTTTATTATTTTTGCATGTGAAAACGTATAGGAAATTCTAACTAAATACACGTAATTTTTTATTAAACTATGAGCGAAAAAAGAGTTTATACCTTTGGAAACGGAAAAGCTGAAGGTAGAGCAGACATGAGGAATTTGCTCGGTGGTAAGGGAGCCAACTTGGCAGAGATGAACCTTATCGGTGTACCGGTTCCTCCAGGATTCACTATCACTACAGATGTTTGTAACGAATATTTTGAAAAAGGAAAGGACGATGTTGTCAATCTGTTGAAAGATGATGTCGTTGCTTCTGTACATCATATTGAGAACTTGATGAACAGCAAGTTTGGTGATGTTGAAAATCCACTTCTTGTTAGTGTGCGTTCTGGTGCACGTGCTTCAATGCCTGGTATGATGGATACTATCCTTAACCTTGGTCTTAATGACGAGGTGGTTAAAGGATTGGCAAAGAAAACCGGCAATGAGCGTTTCGCATACGATAGCTACCGCCGTTTCGTACAGATGTATGGTGATGTGGTTTTGGGTATGAAACCGGTTAACAAGGAAGATATCGACCCGTTTGAGGCTATTATCCAGAAGGTTAAAGCTCAGCGCGGCATCTCTCTCGACAACGAGATGAATGTAGACGAGCTGAAACAACTCGTTGAACTCTTCAAGGCTGCTATCAAGGAGCAGACGGGCAAAGATTTCCCTACAGATCCAATGGATCAGCTTTGGGGCGCAATCTGCGCTGTATTCGACAGCTGGATGAATGAGCGCGCCATCCTCTACAGAAAGATGGAAGGAATCCCAGCAGAGTGGGGTACTGCCGTTTCTGTAATGGCAATGGTATTCGGTAATATGGGTGATACATCAGCTACTGGTGTTTGCTTCAGCCGTGATGCTGCAACAGGCGAGAATGTATTCAACGGAGAGTATCTCGTAAATGCTCAGGGCGAGGATGTCGTTGCCGGTATCCGCACTCCGCAGCAGATTACTAAGCTCGGTTCGCAGCGTTGGGCAAAGCAGCAGCAGATTCCAGAGGAGGAGCGTGTTGCCAAATATCCTTCAATGGAAGAGGCTATGCCTGAGATCTATGCTCAGTTGAATGCTCTTCAGGAAAAACTGGAGCATCACTATCATGACATGCAGGATATGGAGTTCACCGTACAGGAAGGAAAGCTCTGGTTCTTGCAGACTCGTAACGGAAAGCGCACCGGTACTGCAATGGTAAAGATTGCAATGGACCTGCTTCGTGAGGGCGAAATCGACGAGAAGACTGCTCTTGAGCGTTGTGAGCCAAACAAGCTCGACGAACTTCTTCACCCGGTATTTGATAAGGAAGCACAGAAAAAGGCTAAGGTGCTGACTCGTGGTCTTCCTGCATCTCCAGGTGCAGCCTGCGGACAAATCGTTTTCTTTGCTGATGATGCAGAGAAGTGGCATGATGCCGGTCACCGCGTTGTTATGGTTCGTATCGAGACAAGTCCTGAGGACCTTGCCGGTATGGCTGCTGCCGAGGGTATCGTAACAGCTCGTGGAGGTATGACTTCTCATGCTGCCGTTGTGGCTCGTGGTATGGGTAAGTGCTGCGTTTCCGGTGCTGGTGCCCTGAATATCGACTATAAAGCAAGAACTGTAGAAATCGACGGCGTTACTCTGAAAGAGGGCGACTATATCTCTCTGAATGGTTCTACTGGCGAGATATACTTCGGTGAGGTTAAAACTAAACCGGCTGAGGTAACAGGAGACTTCGCTGATTTGATGAAGCTCTGTGATAAGTATACACGACTTGTAGTTCGTACGAATGCTGATACTCCACATGATGCAGAAGTGGCTCGCAACTTCGGTGCTGTTGGTATCGGTCTTTGCCGTACAGAGCACATGTTCTTCGAGAACGAGAAAATCAAGGCAATGCGCGAGATGATTCTTGCTGATTCTGTAGAGGGACGCAAGAAGGCTCTTGAGAAACTTCTTCCTTATCAGCAGAAGGACTTCTACGGAATCTTGAAGGCTATGGACGGATGTCCGGTTAATATCCGCTTGCTCGACCCACCATTGCATGAGTTCGTGCCACACGATCTTGCCGGTCAGGAGATTATGGCTAAGGATATGGGCGTAACTGTTAAGGAAATCCAGCAGCGTGTAAACAGCTTGAGCGAGCACAACCCAATGCTTGGTCATCGCGGTTGCCGTCTTGGCAATACATATCCTGAGATTACAGAGATGCAGACAAAGGCTATTCTCGGTGCTGCCATCCAGTTGAAGAAAGAGGGACACGATCCTCATCCAGAGATTATGGTTCCGCTTATCGGTATCGTAAACGAGTTTGATATGCAGGAGAAGGTTATCCGTGATACAGCCAAGGAACTCTTTGAGAAGGAAGGCGTTGAGATACCGTTCCGTGTAGGTACCATGATTGAAATTCCTCGTGCTGCCCTGACTGCTGATAAGATTGCAGCTAAGGCTGAGTACTTCAGCTTCGGTACTAACGACTTGACTCAGATGACATTCGGATACAGCCGTGATGACATTGCAAGTTTCTTGCCTGTATATCTCGACAAGAAAATTCTTAATGTTGACCCATTCCAGGTTCTTGACCAGAACGGTGTTGGTCAGTTGATTGAGATGGCTGTTGAAAAGGGTCGCAAGACTCGTCCAAACCTTACTTGTGGTATTTGCGGTGAGCATGGTGGTGAGCCTTCATCTGTCA
Source organism: Prevotella sp. UBA1104 (assembly GCA_002314055.1). Lineage (GTDB taxonomy): Bacteria > Bacteroidota > Bacteroidia > Bacteroidales > Bacteroidaceae > Prevotella. The sequence continues at coordinate 301 of DCBP01000104.1, read as the reverse complement.
AGTTCTGCGACAAGGTTGGTTTGAATTACGTTAGCTGTTCTCCGTTCCGCGTGCCTATCGCACGTTTGGCAGCAGCGCAGGCTGCTGTCGAGAACAAGTAACAAAATATTGATTCTCAGATAATTAAGAGGAAAGTCCTGATACAAAGGGCTTTCCTCTTAATTCGTTTTTGGCGGTTTATCCGCTAAAATGAATAGAATGAGGGCAAATGTTTTACAATATGTTTGAAATTTTTTTGACCTCGGTTTACAACGTGTTTACAATAAATTATTATGGCAACATTTAACCCACATTGCAGCTA
>DCBP01000091.1:19417-19764 GCA_002314055.1 Prevotella sp. UBA1104 | reverse complement strand
CAGTTACCTTTAAATGTCATAAACTTACATATTTGTCATTACAAAAATCTGTATCATTACTAATTTTACCCGTAAACATTTAAGCTTTCAGCAGAAAGAGTAACTGCTCCGCCCCTGACAAGGGGAGGCGGGGGAGGGGAAGAAGAACTAAATCAGAAACTTCAGTAAAACAACAAAAACAACCGGTACAACAATACAACACCTGCGTGTGTGGCAAGCATGAAGGTTGTTTGGGTTGTCTATGTTGTGAAGGTTGTCTTTAAATATTAATATTTCGTTTTCTGTATAAATTAATTGTGCGTAACTACTTATACTTTTTGTAGGCTAAGTAACTAATCAGAATTAAT
>DCBP01000091.1:0-19299 GCA_002314055.1 Prevotella sp. UBA1104 | reverse complement strand
TTTATTTTTGAACATTTACTTAAATGCTTTTATGTTAATCGCCCGAACTTTTCAGTTTCTGATATACCGACGGTGTCATTCCGTTTACTTTCTTGAATGCCTGGATGAAGCTGGCGGCAGAATTGTAGCCTAATTCTTCATAGATAGCCTGTATGGTCATATTGCCGTAATGCTCGCGGTCGGTCAATCGGCGGCAAGCCTCGCGGATGCGGTATTCGTTGAGCAGGGTCTTGAAGTTCTTGTTGTAGGTCTTGTTTATAATCCAGGAAACGTATTTTGTGTTACTGTCTACCATGTCGGCAAGCATCTGCAAGTTGAAGTCGGAACGCGAAATCACTTCCACATCATCAAGGACTTTCGTTATGCTGTTGAGCAGACGGTTGCGCTGCTCCTCGTTGAGCGCAATCTCCGAACGGTGGTCGTCTTTCGTCTTGTCCTCTTCGTCTGCTTCTTCTGCTGCTGCTTTTTCCGCCACATTGTCTGCCTCTTTATCAATCGTCCCAGCCGCTTCTTTCCCCTCATGCCTGTCGAGAGCCTCAACATAACTGTTCAGCAGTTTCTTGCTGTTGCTCGCACTCGCCATCAGTTCTTCGTTCTTGCTAACGAGCATCTTCTGTGCCTCCTGCAGGTTGCGCGCCTTGCGCCGCAGGGCAAGGTAGAGCAGAGTTACGGCAATGGCGAAAATCACGAAGATGATTATTATTACGAGCTGCATGTAGTTCTGCGACATCAGACTGTCTATGCGCCTTTGGTTCTCCTTATTCTCGTATTCGAAGAGTTTTCCGTTGGCAAGGTTAAACTGACTGACATTGAATATGGAGTCTGACATGGCAAGGTATCTTCTGCGGTATGACTCTGCCGAATCGGCATTGCCTAATCTTTTGTAGGCATCCGACATTGCCTGGAATATGCTGACAAGACGGTCTTTGTTCTGCATTTTCGACACACTGTCGCAAGCGGTTTCGAGATATGATATTGCCACACGGTAGTTACCTTTCTGTATACTGAGTTTGCTCAGTTCTACCAAAGGTCCCACATAATACATAGTGGGCAGTTTTCTTTCTGCCGAATACGCCATTGCCTTTTGGAAATAATATTCCGACATCGACATATTACCGTCTGCCATGGCTATATACGCCTGGTTGTTAAGGAAATAATATCTCTTTATTTTTGTGTCTTTATATGGTATCTTCATCTGAATATCGAAGAAAGCCTTGGCATTCGCAACGTCATGCAGCATGCAGTAGGCTGCCACGATATTGGTGGAGAAGCCCCACTGTCGCTCTATGTCGCCAGCTTTCAGCGATGCATCATAGCCGAGTTTGTAGTAGTGCAGAGCGCGCCTTATATCGTTCATGCTCGCATATACATTACCGATATTGCCCAGACAGATATAATACATCTGGTCGTTTTCTTCGGTCTTTGCTTTTTCCAAAGCACGTGTATAAAAATCCAAGGCATCTGAATAACGGCCTGCCCCATACATGGCGTCTCCTTTTGTCTTTATATTTAGCGACGGATCTTGCTTCTTCTCTATCGCCTTTGATGTGGAGGGCATAAAGAAAAGAAGGATTAGCGATAATATTATATAGTGTGATATATTTCTAAAAGTACTCATAACTGTGGCAAAAATAATGATTTTTAAACAAAAGGCAAAGGATTTTTATATGTTTTTGCATACTAAACCACGCAGAACAGCAATATCCAAATAGCTATAAAAATTCATCTTTTACTTACATTTGGTTCGTTTTTCGTTCTTTTTGGGACGTTTTTTATTAAAATTCAAGAATTTAAAAGAATGCGAGCCACTTAAAATACACTTCAAACGATGACATTTCATAAATTTGCAGCAGAATTTTTTCAGAATCACAAACAAATAAATGTATTTGGCTTATGAGTAGAATTACTAATTCAATTCTGACGCTGACCTTGACTGCGGCGATGTTCACTACTACGGCATCCGCACAGACAAAGGTCTCGTTCTCGCCTCAAAAGGGTGCTGACAAGGCGTCATTGGCTAATCCGCAAAAAGCGGGAGCCAAGACTAAGCAATCTGTAGAGGATGCTGCAAAGGATTTCAAGAGTCCGTGGGCACTCTACGATGCAAGTGACAAGTTGGCCTACGGCAGTTATGTTGCCAACACGGGCAATAAACCGTCCTTCAACACGATATCTCCTAAAGGCGTGAAGAAGGTGAGCAAGGCTGACGAACAGAAGAAATGGACTTACACCGGTTTTAATGCCTATGCCGGAAAAGCTGAAGACGGTACGACGGCAACTGGCGGTCTGGTTGATTTCAACATACAGCCGTTTGAATGCGACACGGTGTCGAGCGACAACGGTCTCTCGCCATACTCTTATATGGCAAAAGGAAAACTATACTGCTTCCTGCCGTCAACCGACTATACAAAAATCACACGAAGCATATATGACGCGAACACACTCGTGCGTTTGAGCCAAAAGACTTTCACCGCTCCTGGAACTAAAGACCGCGTGCCGTATCTGATGAGCTATGATGATCAGCGCGATGTGGTTTATGCCATATCTATGGGAGGAGCAACGACAAACGGCGATGAGGACTCTTATTATCTGAATGTGCTCGACACTGCTACTTGCTCGTTGAAGAGAATTGGATATCTCGGAGGATATTCATCAACACGAGACAAGGGAAATTTTAGTCCTAAAGCATTTACAGCTACTGGTGGAGTGTTGCGTACACAAATTTCTGGAGACTCTATCTATATCTACGAGATTAATCCTCTTACCTGCGAAAAAAACATGGTGGGACGTACGGAGATTCCTACAGAATACACATACGGATTGCAACCAATGCTATACGACAGCAATACAGGCAACCTTACCATTATGCACTACGACTTCACCAACGGCACTCAGCTTTACAAGGTTGCACCTTTTCTGGCTTATGGTGCGAAGGACAATGTGCTGAAGACTGAGCTGATAGAGAAGCTCCCTACGGGATTCACATTCTACTACAAACGTCCGGAAACGGAAACGTCTTACTTTAAATACCAGCTTGCAGACATCAGCGACTTGAAGGCTACTGCCAATGCTGGCGAGACAAAGGCTACGGTTTCGTTCACCATACCGAGCACTGATGAAAACGGTAATGCTATAGATATTCCAAGCTATTCAAGCGATGGCATGAGGTGCTACATCTATGCCGACAACAATTATGTAACGCCACAAGGACTGCCATCAAGCATGAAGATGGGCGATAAGGTTTCTTGCACCGTTGATCTGACAGGAGGTATGCACGTCATCACTGTATTGCTTTATCCTTACTACAATGATGTGGCTTCTGTACGCACCAGCACGATTCTCGTTTGCGGATACGATGCTCCGGAGACTGTCGGTTCTCCAACTCTTGCCGTAAAGGATTCAAAGGCTACAATAACCTGGACTGCTCCTAAAAAAGGTAAATATTCAGACTTCGGCAGTACTTTCGATGCAAGCGACATCACATACAAGGTGGTTCGCAACAACGACGGCAAGGTTATCGCCGACGGTATAACTGCTACAACAGCCGAAGACTCTGAACTTGGCGACGAGATACAGACATACTCATATACTATCTATGCCACAAGTCATGGCGAGACTGGCATCGGAGCACTGACGAACAGCGTGACTGCCGGCAAATACCTGCCTCTGCCTTATTCTAATGATTTCTCGGCTGCCGACTGCCTGAACGGATACACTATTCTGAATCTCGACAACAACGGCTCTTACCGCACATGGAATTGGAATAATTACTACAAAACTTTGGTTTCAGGATGGGGCACTGCCGACGACTGGTTTATCACCCCTACTTTCAGTCTGACAAGCGACAAGCTTTATGCTTTCGGATATAAACTGAACGGAAACGGACATCTGCGCACTACCGTAGGTACCGGTAATACACCTGAGGCTCAAAATGAGGTGCTCAACGACTTGAACGGATATACTACTTCTGACTATGAAACACAGGAGTTCTATTTCCGTCCGGCAGAAAATGGACTGTACAACTTCGGACTGTACAACTATAACCTTGACGGAGAGAGTTGGAATGTTGATGACCTTACCGTTAAGGAAATCGCTACAGAAACAGCTCCTGACAAGGTACGCTCACTGAATGTTACACCTGATGCCAAAGGTGCTCTTGGTGCAACATTGTCATTCAAACTTCCTGCAACGGCTATCAACGGAAACACTCTGTCAAGTCTGACAAAGGTTACGGTTTACGACCTTGACGGCAACGTACTCGGCTCGCAGACTAACGTGGCTCCTGGTGCTGACTGCTCTATCAAGGTAACTGCCGTTCACGGATGGAACGACTTCAAGATTGTAGCAGCAAATGCCGACGGCGAGGGATGGCCTGTCATCATACGCAAGTTTATCGGTGCCGACAAGCCAAAGGCTGTCAGCGACCTGAAAGTTACTTGGGGCGAAGCTCGCAATGTGGCAAACCTCAGTTGGACTGTTCCTACAGAGGGTGTGAACGGTGGATATGTTGACCCATCGGCTTATACTTACACTATCTATAAATACGACAGCAAAGCCGATCCACAATATACAAAGCTCGGTACAAGCGACGAAACTTCTATCGAAGTGGAAATAAAGGATGCATCAACAACACAAGACCAGTATGTGTTCGGCATTACAGCATCAAACGATGAAGGTGAGTCAAGTTATGCAAGGGCTGGTATCGTACTTGGTGTTCCTTACACTTTGCCGTTTACAGAGCCATTTGACGCAAACAAAGGCATAACTCATTCTCCATGGATTGCCGACCAGGGATGGACTCTTGACCAGGGCTTCTACAACGACAAAGTACAGCCACAGAACAACGACAAGCTTCAGCTCGTATTCATAAACGCTGGAACCGGATCTGCAAGTGGCAAGTTCTATACTCCTATTATTGACTTTACAAATGCAACAAACCCGGTTCTCTCCGTATGGCTTCACCACACCGAGGGTCTGCCTGAGGGCACAACTGTAAAGGCTGTGGCTTCTCTTGACGGAAGCAAGAACTGCATAGAGATGGGTGATGCCGTTAAACTCGACGGCAACAACGGATGGACTGAACACGTGTTCGACCTATCTGCTCTGAAGGGTAAGAAAGCTCAGGTGGCTCTCGAGGCTTACCTGCCTACTCCAAGCGGACGTGTATTCGCCGACAACTGGACTATCAAGGAGGCTGCTGGCAACGACCTCGCTCTGACTGCCATTTCTCAGCCTTACTATCCTACGGTTGGCGATAAGGCAACAATCGACGTTACTGTAGCCAACAAGGGTGCACAGGTTGCCAACAACTACTCTGTGCTCTTCTATCTCAACGGTGAGGCTATCGACGAGAAGGAGTCTACCGAGGCTCTCGGCATTGGCAAGCAGGCTACATTCAGCTTCCCGCTCAATATTACTGCTGCACAGAAGGAATATGTTTACAGCGCTGAGGTGATGTACGACGGCGATGAGAATGAAGACAACAACAGCAGTACTGAGGTGGAGATCAATCCTACACAGATTGCTCTGCCTGCTCCTACAAACTTGACTCTGAACGGAAACGAAGACCTTTCCTGGATGGCTCCTGAGACAATGGACGGCAGAGAGGTTACTCTCGACTTCGAGGATGTTCCGACATTTACTACCGACAATATCAAGGGTTGGAAGACAATAGACCGCGACGGTCATCTCACTCTTACTTTCGTGCAGTATTACAACAACTACTGGCCATATGCTAACCAACCTTTGGCTTGGATGACATGGAGCGCAAGAGAAGCCGGTTGTCCTGATGCCGCTATGTGGCAGGCATACGAAGGCGAGAAGTGCTTAATACACTTCGGAAATTACGGTGCCGACGCTGAAGGACGCACTAACAACGAGGCTGACGACGACTGGTTTATCTCTCCTGAGGTTAAGGGCGGAACTGAATTCTCGTTCATGACTTCTGCAAACGAAGCTACAAACTCTATCGAGATTCTCACATCAAGTACCGACCAGGAACCGGAGTCGTTCACAAACAAGGTGAAGACTGTTACCTACGATGCTACTGCCACATGGCAAGAGGTTAAGGTTACTCTGCCGGCTGACGCCAAGTATGTTGCTATCCACACCGTGCTCGACGGATTCGGAACGATGATTGACAACATCAAGTATACTGAAGCTAAGGCTCCTAAGCTGCTCGGCTATAACGTCTACAACGGAACAGAGCTGAACGGCGAGACTACTACTGCAACAGCTGCTAAGGCTCAGGGCAACGGCTCTTATGCTGTAAGTGCTGTTTACGACCTCGGTGAATCTGAACTTTCAAACTCTGTTGCCGTTACATCTGGCATCGACGAGATTACTAACGGACAGGCTAAGGTTATCGGTGGTAACGGAACTATCAGCATCATCAATGCTAACGGTAGCGAGGTGAACATCTTCTCTGCAAGCGGACAGGCTATCAGCAAGGTGGCTAACGCCGGAAACGAGACGGTAAGTGTTCCTGCCGGAATCTATATCGCTAAGGTGGGCAACAAGACTTACAAGATTACTGTAAAATAACATTTTAAATTTAAGCACAGAGATACAGCAAGACAAGACACACATCCTTACTTGTCTGTATCTTTGTGCTTCTTTTTTAACATACTAATAACCACAACGATGAAAAGAAATATCTTCGCAGCTTTGGCAATGGCTGGACTTGCAGCAATTCAAACGGCAAATGCCATTCCTGCCGACCCGGAAGCAAAGACAGTGAAGCAACCTGACGGTACAACGATTACTGTATTTATGCGTGGCGACGAACATGCACACATGTTTCTTGCTGACGACGGAACTCCTCTGTTTTACAACACCAAAAGCAAAGCCTTTGAATATGCCCAGCTGAAGGGCTCCCGCATCACAGGCAGCGGCATTATTGCAAAAAATGCCACTGCCCGCGACGCTAAGGCTAAGGCATTTGTCAAGGGGATGAACGTTGAAAATATAATGAAGGCGGCCAACAGCAACAGAGCTTTCTCTGCCAACGCTACAAATGTCAAAAAAGCTTCTGCCAAGGGCGGACCTCAGAAAATACGCATCAACGACTTTCCTACTATCGGTCATCAGAAGTCGCTGGTTATCCTATGGGAGTTCAGCGACACTAACTTCACATCGATAAGCAATCCTAAGGAATTCTTCAACGGACTGCTCAACACTCCCGGTTTTACATGGGAGGGAACGGGCATCAACGGCTCGGCTGTGGACTTCTACCATGCTTCGTCGTTCAACAAGTTCGACCCGGAGTTTGATGTCGTCGGTCCGGTGAAGCTCTCTAAGTCTGCTACTTACTACGGCAGCGACACCCCATCACAGGACGCTAAGATTTACGAGGCTATAATAGAATCGTGCAAGGCGCTCGACAGTGAGATTAACTTTGCCGACTATGATGCCGACGGCGACGGGAAGGTGGACAATATCTACTTCTTCTATGCCGGCAACGGACAGGCTGACACGCCTAACGGTACTGAGCTGATATGGCCTCACTCCTGGTATCTTGGCGAAAGCGGATGGAAGCAGGACCTCGTGCTCGACGGCAAACAGATTGACCGCTATACTTGCAGCAACGAACTGCGCTACAAGAGCGACGGTACGAAGGTGCCTACCGGTATAGGAACGTTCGTGCATGAGTTCGGCCATGTGCTCGGACTGGCTGACCACTACGACGTGTCTTACGGTATGTTTACTTTCGGACTGAGCTCATGGGACACTATGGCTTCGGGCTCTTACAACAACGACATGAACACGCCGCCAACCTTTTCTGCCTTTGAACGCGCAGAACTTGGATGGCTCGACTATACTGACCTCAACATCAATGCCGACAGCATCAACGTGCTGCCTAACCTTGTCGACTGCAACAAGGCTTACCGCATTCCAGTGGACGGAACAAACGGCAACGAGTATTTCATCCTTGAGAACCGACAGAAGACCGGCTGGGACCAGTATCTGCCGGGGCACGGTATGCTGACATGGCACATCGATATGGACGAGACGGCATGGAAGGGGAACACAGTGAACGTGGATCCTGCTCACCAGCGCGTGGACATCGTGGAGGTGGACGGTTCGGCTACCGATGCTACACGAAGCGGCGACATAATGCCGGGCACGGCAAATATCACGCAGTACCAGCTCAAGTCGTGGGCTGGCAACGACTTGCTGAAGATTGACGACGTTACGGAGCGCAACGACACGATACGCATGCTGCTCGCCGGAACGAAATTCAAGCTTGCTGCTCCGGAGCCGGTATTAGTCAGCGACATACAGGACAGCAGTTTTGTTGCCACATGGCAGAATGTGCCGGATGCAAAGCAGTATGCCGTGAGTGCATATACTCTCGACAAGAACGGCAACCGACAGTATGTGGGAGGACTGAATACCAAGATTTTCATGCAGCCCGAAGAACTGAAGGTTGACGGACTGCTGCCGCTTACAGACTACCACTTTGACGTTGCAGCCAAATTGGCAAGCTACACATCAGATACTATCAGTGTTGATGCACAGACCTTGCCTCTGGCTTTTGTAAAGAAGATTCCTGACGGATTGGTTGCTTCTGACATCACGTCAAGCGGTTTCAAGGCTACTTGGAACGAACTCGACGGGGCAACCGACTATCTCGTGTCGCTCTTCAACCAGGAGTATAGCTCGGAGCGTTAGCCTGTGCCTGTATGTCGCTCAGCGCAATGGCACAGCAGGATACTCTCTCCATTGGCTTCTGTAATGGAGAGGTGGCAACGACATCGGAACACGAGATGGACGGCAAATGCTGGAACGAGGCTGCCATCTATCTGCCAAAGTCGGTGCTCTCTGCCTATAAGGGCAATGTGATTGCCGGGGTGAGGGCAGGACTGGTGAATGTGCTTAACACCGACAGTCTTATCACTTGGGTGAGGAGCGAGAAGGAAGGCAAGAATATTTCCAGTGCACTGGTGATTAGGAAAACCGGAAAGAACAATGTGGTGAAAGGTTGGAACAAACTCGTGTTTGACAAGCCATATACCATCACCGGTGATGAAGACGGACTGTACATAGGCTACAGCATCAGGCAGAAGGCTTCAGTAGAAATAATCAGTACTGTGGGATCTCAACGCATCGGCACATCGTATATCAAGCAGGGAACTGACGGATGGAAGGACATCAGTCAGGAAGGTGTGCTGAGCATTGAGGCTCTCGTAACGGGCGGCAACATGCCGCAATACGATCTCGGTATTGCTTCGGCTACTATCGTTCCGGCTCCATCGGTGAGTCCTACTGCCTTGAAAGTTTCTCTCAGCGTTCACAACTATGGTACGAAGACCGTAGACGGATTTACCCTGTCGATGGATGCCGACAATCTCGGAAGTTTCAGCTCTCACATCAGTCAGGCGCTTGAATCCACGGCGGATGCCAACATCACCTACACGGTAGACCCCGGTGTGGCAAATGATGCCGACACGAAATGGACTATCAACCTGACGGGTATCGACAATGCTGCCGACGGCAACAGTGAGAACAACTCTACAGTGCCGTTCTACACATATATTAAGAATGTGATAGTCGAGGAATTCACAACGGAGAAATGCTCTAACTGTCCTACGGCTGCCGCGAATATCCATACTCTGCTTGAGGACAAGGATGTGGAGGGTAACATTATCGTTGTGGCACACCATGTGGGATACTACACCGACTGGCTGACGCTCCCTGACGAAGAAGACTTGTTGTGGTTCTACAATGCATCGGGTAGTACTTATGCTCCGGCTGCAATGATTAACCGCAAACCTTATTTCACATCAAAGACAAATCAACCCACTCCTGTCTTTCTGCCAACAAACTACCAAGAGCTGAAGGCTTATGCTGCGCATGAGGTTTCACTGAGCACAAACGCAATGCTCAGCGTGGAACTTGACAAGAGCAACGACTCGGAGGTGAAGGTAAATGTGAGCGGAATAACAATATAACGTCGCATGAAAAATGTCGAAACCTCATAGCATAAAAAAGAAGGCTGAGCCGTAAAAACAAAATTACGACACAGCCTCACAAATATCAATTATTTAGCCATTTCAAGCTTCAAGCCTTGCTGCTTCATAACAGGCACGACACCTGTCTTGACAGCCTTTGTACCTGTCTTGACAATACGTGTGGCAACTGAAGCAGCCTTGCATTGAGCGTCTGCTGACTTGGCAGACTGGTTGGTGTTGGTGTGTACCATAGCAAGTGGTCCCCACTCACCGTTGGCATTTTTAGCCATAGATACAGCGTAATACTCGGTGTTAGGCTCTACGGTCCAGTTGGCAGCATCTTCTCCTATCTGATCCCAATAAGAATCCCATGGGTTGAATGGGTTAGTGTCAGACATCAATATTTCCTTCATCTTGTCTTCACTACCGATGCTCTCGTCATAATATGCTTTTGAAACGAGCAAGTCATGATGGAGGCTGGTCTGGTCGTTAGGCGTATAGGTTACAGGCAAATAGAAACCGTCTAAAGCATTGCCACCCATTTTGCCGACAGTAATGGTGGTTTGAGCTACACCTTCACCACCCATCTTGGCTGTGGTAACGGGTATCACTACCATTTCGCCATAGTTGCCGTTAGCATCAGTAGGCACTACATAAACCTCATAATCTGTGTTTGGCTTCAAGCCATCCCAAGTGTTGGTAGCCGCATTGTCGTAAGCATTGCCACTGAACTGCTTTATCATGTCTTCCATGTTAGCCAAGCCGAACATAGGTCCCCACTGCTCGAACTGCGACTGTGCCTCTCCTTTGCCGAACTCACACCAGTAGAAAGCTTTGCAGTCGGCATTAGGGGTAACAGTCAGTGTAAACTCGGTTCCTTTCACATCGTCTACCGTATAGGTAACGCCAGGATTGCCCACAAGCTGTGCTTTAGGGGTGGTAAACTCGGCACGGCTGGTCTCACAAGGCACGCCATAGCCGTCATAAGCCAAGGTTACGATGGTGTAAGAAGTGTTTGGCTTGATGCCCTCTACACCGGTAAGCTGCGCATTGGTAAAGTCTTGGTAGAATTTCTGTGCGTTTTTCTGCTCGAAATATTTTGCCATGGTATCGTCATCATATTTCTTGGCGGTATTGGTTGGCAACACGTCAATGCAGTAGCCTACGTCTTCACCGGAACGGGTTACGGCCACCCAAAGAGTATCACCTGTGGCACCGGTAGAATAATTTTTGTATTCCACGGTGGCAACTACATTGCCGTCTTGGCGTGCAAAATAGATACTGTCTACCTTGTCTATGGCGTATGCCTTGTCTCCCACTTTAGTCTGCAATATCATACGGTTGGGAGTATTGTCTGTCTGTGCACTTGCGGTCAGTGTAGCCAGTGCAAGCGCAGCTATGGTAAATGTCTTTTTCATTGCTTTACGAATTTAAATGTCTGATTGTTAACTTTTAATACATACACGCCATTGGCCATCCCCTCAGTATTAATGGCAGAACCATCCCATGCGCTGATGCTCATTATGCGCTGACCGCTCACGGTGTAGAGGGCTGTTTTGGCGCAACTGATGCCTTGTGCAGACAGGATGCCCTGCCGGTAGGCAATGTTAAACTGACCTTTGGTGCCTGCCAATTGACCGATGGAAGTGGCAGTAGTGCCAAAGACAAGACCTTTGACATCAGCAAGGTTGAATACGGTGGGAGCTTCTTTTTCGGTCGTGTAGACCATAAGCTGCTCGCCTGCAAACGTCAAACCTTTAATGGAGTTTAGCGAAAGCTTGGTGGAAGATGTTCCGTTGTACACAGTAAGGTTGTCTGCCGCATGAAGCGGAGAGGTACCCAACATAGTGAATACGGAAGCAACAAAAAAAATAAGATTCTTCCTCATTGCAATTCAATTAATTAATTTGATAAATAGTTATTGCTTGCAAAGATAAATAAAAATTGGATAAAAGATATAGAATGGAAGAAAAAGTTTTTCTGTCAATCCTCAAATCCGCAACTTTCTAGGGTAAGGAGATTTTGTCAGTAAAAGAAGGGTGCACCTTATATCATGGTTTATATGATAGAGAATTAGTTGAAGGCAAAAGGACAGGCGTGTGCCACAGGCACGTATTTCCAACAGCACGTTACCCGTGCATCCAACGGAATTTTAGGCGAGCCGATAACATGGAGCGATAAATCGTTCAGCTACAAGACTTTCTTTTCTATAGACCCGTCATGGAACAAGAAGAACATGGAGGTTGTGGCTTTCGTATACAATCTACAACAAGCAGAATATCAAGGACAGCACAATAGAATTGGCTTATAACGAGAGAGAGGCTGCCCAGCGCTGCAAATTGCTGAGGGCGGTCTCTTTTTTTATTGCCTCTTCCTGTGGCATTTCGCTTGGCGTTATGCTGTCGGCAAAGGCGAAGCCGGCTGAAAGGAGTTTTTCTTTTTCGGCAATCCGTCCGGCTACAAGTCCTACGGGGATTCCCGATTCCTTTCCGCGCTGCAATATCTTATAAGGCAGCTTGCCCATCAGCGTTTGGCGGTCAGCTCTCCCCTCGCCCGTTATCACCATGTCGGCATCCTTTATCTTATCGTTAAAGCCGATGATATCGAGGAGCAAATCGGCACCGCTCTTCACCTCCGCTCCGAGATATTGCATAAAGGCATAGCCCAAGCCGCCGGCTGCTCCGGCTCCGGGCTCAGAAGACTTGTCGAAGCCGAAATGCAGGGCAGACTTATCGGCAAAGAGTTTTGCTCTTCTGTCGAGCATCTCTACCATCTCTGGCGTTGCTCCCTTCTGCGGTGCAAAGACATGGGCTGCTCCATTCTCGCCATACAGCGGATTGCATACATCCGAGGCAAGCGTGAATCGGCATTCGCCGAGTTCCGTCTTCATCGCCTCGTCGAAGTTCTTTCCTCTTGCAAAGATATCCACAAGCGCCCGAATCATTCCTATTCCGGCATCGCTCGTGCCAGTGCCACCAAGACCTATAATGAATTTGCGGCAGCCGCGCTTCACGGCTCTCGACAGCAGCTCCCCCACTCCATACGTGGTGGAGCGCATTGGATTGCGCTCGTCTTCCTTAACGAGTGTCAGTCCGCAAGCCTGTGCCACCTCAATTATCGCCGTACCGTCGGCTGTAATGCCATACTGGGCATCAACGCGGCGCATCATGTGGTTGTGGATATACACGGGTTCTAATGTTCCGCCGAGGGCAGAGGTGAATGCATCAAGCATCCCATCGCCGCCGTCGCTCATCGGAAGGCATACAGTTTCTATTCCCTTTTCGTCAAGGATTTCCACTACAGCCGCCTCTGCTTCTGCAGACGAGAGGCATCCCTTGAAGGAGTCTATTGCAAGAATGTAGTTCATATCAATTCAGATTTTTTCCGGCAAAGTTACATATTTTTATGACTCTTCCGTAAAATGAAGTAATAATATATATTATCGCCAGGAATTGTTCTAATATACTCTCGCAATTTAAATGCCGGCAACACACTTGAAATATTTTTCGAGAACCAACAGCGATATTATCTTCTCACGCTTTTTGTTCTAGAACTGCCGCGTAAACTCATGGGCATGCGAGATTATTTCCTCTGCTTTATCGGGATGTGAAGTATAGTAATCCATCTTCTCCATTAAATCACTGAAGTCTGGCTTTATTTCTATATAATGATAGTCAGGAACCAGCGTTCCCTCCATAAATCATGTTTCATACTTAGGACGCGGCATTACGGCTATCGAATTTGATGCCATAACCCATTTCAGATTGCTCGCCACATCATTACCCTCGAGTGCCATTATATACTTATACTTGAAATGGTCGTATATCGACATCTTCTCGGATTTACATTGGGGCAAGACATTGTCTATCACTCCTATGTCGAAGCGCGGATTTCCGAAGAACTTCTCTACAAAGGACAAACGAACCTGTTTACCATCTACTTTTCCACGGAAAATTGCCTTGTCCGCTTTTTCCCTGAACGGTGTGGAGTCTCTACGAAAAATGAAATGGCGCACTTTATCCAAATTCATAATTACGGAGTTGGCATTGTCTCCGGCAATAGGGCGACTCTTTACTATCGACGGGACATCGTCAACATACGTAATGTCGCCAGACAACAGATGCCAGCGGTTGGAAAGAGGAAAAGCTCTGGCATACTCCATAGAATCCAGATAATACACTTTCTGGCTGGTCATAGGCTGATTTCCGACCTCTACGGATTTTCGTTTCCACTTTTCCATATCCGTATCGGTACATTCTTCTGAAAGGCGACAGTAATAGTCCACTCGCTTTTTTAAATACTCATAGTCACTGCGTTTTTCTACGCCTTTCAGCAACAACCTACGTTGCAACTTCAGCAGAATGGGGGGGGTAAGGTCTTTTGCAAAACCATGGATGTAATACAACAACTTGTTGTTCTTTCCGCTATGCAATGTGTACTTTATTTTCTGTATGTTCATATCGTATGATAATAAAATTTCGCATTAGAGAAAAATGTTTTCGGCTTCAGATTTCCTCGCAGACCCTCATCTCCACTCCTTTGTAAACCACTACTATTTTATGAAGTACAGTGGTCTTCACGCCATTCTTCACCGTTTCCGTATCTGCATAGCGGTTCAGCTGCTCTATGGCTTGCCGGCGCAATTCGTCTACACGCGAGTCGGGGTCTTTGCCCTTGGCATATTTCAGTTCGATGATATACGAGTGGCGCATGTCGCGGTAGATATCGAGAAGTGGAAGCATGAATATGTCGGCATATCCCTTCTGGGTATCACTCTCTGATATCGGGCGGTAGAATCTGTTTTGGCAGGTCATTGCCAGAGTGAAGCCGTGAACGAAGAATTCTCCCTTCTGGTGGTCGCGCTGGGAGGAATAGCGGTGGAGGGCATCGGCAATATACTGGAAGTATGCCTGCCAGTCGCCGCGATAGGCAAGTCGGCTGGCAAGGTCGCTTTTTTCGTAGTTTTCAAACATAAGGTCGTTCTCTTTGTAGGTGTCGAGAAGATAGCGGAATATCTGTTCGCGAACCACCTCATTGGGAACCACGAATTTTGTCTTTCCTTCGTATGTGCCGGCAATTGTAATCATTCCGAAATAATACAGCAGACTGACGAAATTGTCGGGGTCGCAGATGTTTTCTGCCGGAAAACCGGTTTTCAGTTCGCCTGTGATGAAGCCGTCGCTCACGAGGCTCTGGATTACACTTGCATCATGTGAGAACTCCTTGTCGCGACGGATGAGCATGCGCAGCTTGTTGTAGTCCACACGGATGTTGTCTTCTACCATATTGTCAGGAATTACACCTTCATTGCCTATATAATTGTCAATAAAATACAATACCATATTGGAATTGTACATAGTAACTCTACCGAATTTTTCTTTGGCAAAGCAGTAGTTGTCATACCAAGGTTTCATTATCTCTATCAGCTCATCGATAGAATAATTGTGGTAGCCATAAAAGTCCGTGTAATAGGTGAGCATGTCGCGCACTTCCTGCTCTGTAAAGCCCGTCATCTCATTGAAGCGAGGGTTAAGGGTATAGTTGGTACCGATATTGAAGCCGCTCGTAAGGTCGTCCAACGTAACGGGACTGACCCCTGTGACGAAAACGCGCTCTATGGAAGAATCCGTGCCCGACTTGATAGTATCAAAGAAATTCCGGAGATAGCCCGTGCCATGTGTCTCTGAGCGGTATTCGTCCAGACAGTTTGGCTCGGAAAGTATCTTGTTGGTAAAGTGGTCGTATTCGTCGATAAAAAGGTATATCTTCTGATTGGCTTTCCTACATTCCGTGCAGATGTAATCCAGCTGGGGCACCGCCCCATTCTTTCTGTTCAGTTCTTCTTTCATCCCTAAAGGAAGATACTGGGCGTATACATCACAGAAGTAATTGAACGCTGTATTGCAATGTGCATCCAATGCCTTGCGGTAGTTGTTCAGTTCGGCATTGACTACGGCAAAGTTCAGTTTAATTACGAGATACGAGTTATGCTCCGGCGTGGGATTCTCGCCGATGTAGAGTCCCTTGTACAACATGTCGAACTTGTCGGCATCGTTCACGTCGTAGTAGTGCTGCAGCATCGACAGGGTGAGACTCTTGCCAAAGCGGCGGGGGCGGATAAAGAAGAAAAATTTGTTGGCACGCTCTATCTCCTCGATATAGCGTGTCTTGTCAACATAATAGCAGTCGTCGCGCCTTACGGCAACGAAATTCATCATTCCATACGGAATTCGCTTTGCGTATTTTTTTATTTCCTCTCTCATAGTTCGCATCCTTTAAATTTATCCGACACGGCAAAGTTACACATTTTTCCGGAATATGCAAAAGAAACGATATTACCAGGAACGATACAAGGGAAATTTGTAGTATACGACAAATCCGCAATGCTTTTTACGACACTGCGGACTCTTGTATTTGTTTCAAATTCTTCGGATACTACTTCTGCTTCAGTTGTGCACCAGCGTACCTATCTGTTCGCCGTCCATAACCTTCTTCAAGTTGCCGACAACGTCCATGTTGAAGACATAAATAGGAAGGTTGTTCTCCTTGCACATCGTGGTTGCCGTGAGGTCCATAACCTTAAGACCACGGGTGTAAATCTCGTCGTATGTAATCTCAGAGAACTTGGTAGCCGTAGGGTCTTTCTCCGGATCGGCAGTATAGATACCGTCCACGCGGGTGCCCTTGAGCATCACGTCGGCCTCTATCTCTATGCCGCGAAGCGACGAACCTGTATCGGTTGTGAAATATGGACTTCCTGTTCCGGCAGAGAAGATGCAAACATATCCTGCCTCCATTGCCTCGATAGCTTTCCACTTGTTGTAGAACTCGCCGATAGGCTCCATGCGGATAGCCGTAAGCACCTTGGTCTTCACACCAACGGCTCCAAGAGCAGAGCTAAGAGCCAAAGAGTTGATTACCGTGGCACACATGCCCATCTGGTCGCCCTTCACACGGTCGAAGCCCTTGCCGGCTCCGCTCAGTCCGCGGAAGATGTTGCCACCACCGATAACGATACCTATCTGAACACCCATCTCGTGAACTTCCTTTATCTGGCGTGCATAGTCGTTCAAACGCTCCACGTCGATACCATAATTCTGCTTGCCCATAAGACTCTCGCCGCTGAGCTTCAGAAGAATTCTCTTATATTTTGCCATAGTTGTTTGTTTTTATAATATTTCTATTTAAACTTTACTTCCTTAAATTCATATTCCGACAAGCTGCCGTCATCACGATGCAAAACGATATGACCGTTCGGCTTTACTGTCTCTATACGAGCATAAAAAACTCCATCTTTATCCTCATATCCATAAGAACCGATGCGACGATATAGCACGTCAAGATAATCCTTATGTATCCCCTCGTATTCGCCATCGTTCACCACATGAAGATAATGCTCAAAATTCTCCAACACTTTATTAAGGAGCTTTGTCAACGAAATGTTGCGCCGCATAATCTGCGACAAGGAGATTGGATTGGGAGCATCACTGAGGAACTCCCGCTGATTGACATTTATCCCTACTCCTATTATGCAACTCTTCACGCCGTTGCTGTTTATCTCGCATTCCGACAGCGTACCACTTATCTTGCGGTCGTCCCAATATATGTCGTTAGGCCATTTCACGGTGAAGCCACGGCAGTCGGTACCGCTCGCAACGGAACGCCCAAACATAAAATCATAATCCTCGAGCATAGACCAGCTCCTAACGCTCTCAACTTCGGCAGCAAGAGTATTCCGTATAGCAAGAGCCATTGCTTCAAGCAAGACATACTGTAGGTTGGCAGGTACACCAACCGGACGAACCTTTACACTGAAAGTGAGGTTTCTTCCCTCTTCACTCTCCCATGAGTTCGTGCCATTGCCCCGTCCGGCAGTTTGCTTGTTGCATACAGCCACAGTCATCAGTTCTCCTTCCTCGCCGTCGTAGTCATGCATAAAGCGATTGGTAGAGTCAATCTCGTCAAGTTCAATAATCTTTATCTTTTCCAAATCAAATAAAATAAAAGCGTATTATTTAGGAACAAATGTATCCAATAAATCCCAATTTATATCTCAGTTAAATAAAAAAGGCATCTATTATAAAAGGGAAACCAATATTCCTCTATCTGAAATAATAAGGCATAAAGGCATCCTCAATATGCTCAACCTTACAGGAGTTCTCATTTGAACCTGTTATAGCAATGATATCGAAACGTAAAGGGAAATCAATTCTATTTGATTTGACATACCTATTAGCCGCAAGAGTGATATTCTTTATCTTTCTGCGGTCAACTGCCAGCTCTGGCGCCAAAAGCGTCCCTGCGCGTCTTGTTTTGACCTCAATGAAGACAAGGCAATCATTGTCAAGGGCAATGATATCAATATCTCTGTGAGCATCTTTCCAGTCACGCTCTATGATACGATAGCCTTTTGCCTCAAGCATCCTGACGGCAAAATCCTCGCCCCAACGTCCCAAATCATTATGCTGAGCCATACGAGTAAAGCCTGTAATCAATTATTTTAGTACAATCTTACAATCATCAAGACTCTCAACCGTGGCAAGCGCCTCGTAAACAATTCCTTTGCTTCTAAGGAAATCACCACCATGCTGAAAAGCCTTTTCTATAATAAAGCCCATAGCTTCAATAGTTGCACCAGCCTGCTGACATAGTTCCATAACACCATTAGCGGCATTTCCGTTGGCAAGGAAGTCGTCAATAAACAAGACATGGTCATCTGGCGTAAGGAAACTGTTGCTTATACAAACCGTATAATCACGGTCTTTTGTGAATGAGTGGACAACAGTAGACAACATATTATCCATCGTCTTAGGTTGCTTTTTCTTAATGAAGACAACAGGCAACTGCATGAGATAGCCAACGAGAATTGCCGGAGCAATACCGCTTGCCTCAATAGTAACAATCTTGTTGATGTTCTTATCAGCAAAAAGCCTTACAAACTCCTTAGCAACATCCATCATCAAATTAGGATCCATCTGATGATTAATGAAACTGTCTACTTTCAAAATTCCTCCAGGATAACATTTGCCATCCTGCATGATTCTTTCCTTTAATATATCCATGTCTTATTAGATGTTATTCTTACTAAACGACAAAGGTAAGTAAATAAATGAAGAATGAAGAATGAAGAATGAAGAATTTACGAAAAAGGCATAAAATAAACCAAAAAGTTTTTTCCTTTTTTACCCTCACACCCTCACACTTAGCCACAGAAAGCCCTGTTTATCGGGGGTTCAGATGGTGAGGGATAGTGTGAGGGGTGTGAGGGTAAAGAACTGGGAGAACTGGGAGGAATGGGAGGAATGGGAGGAATGGGAGAACTGGGAGTCTCTAAAGACTTTAGCAA
>DCBP01000076.1 GCA_002314055.1 Prevotella sp. UBA1104 | reverse complement strand
ATTACACAATAAGTTCCGTTTCTGGAGCACTGACGAAAAGAATAAAAAGCGGTAGAATGTTCAGTATAAAAGCGGTAGAATTAAAATCTTGAAAAATCTCGAAAACTCTCAAAAAATCTCATTTTTTTTCAGTTTCTTTTTTCTCCCAATTCCAATCCTCCCCTTATCCCCGATAGCCCTTAACTCTCTGGCTATCAACAAAAAAAGGATACTCAACGAGTATCCTTTCCTGTGATCCGCTTGGGGTTCGAACCCAAGACCCCAACATTAAAAGTGTTGTGCTCTACCAACTGAGCTAGCGGATCTCCAAGTCTTATTTCCTAAAAGCGAGTGCAAAGGTATAACTTTTTCTTCAATCTTCCAAATTATTATGTAACTTTCTTTAATTTTAGGTCATTTTTTCTTCTTATCCACCCTTTAAGTGTTATTATACGGCAATATCTAGGCAGAACAAATCCTTTTTATGCAACTGCCATTATTTCTCGATAAAAACCTTAAAAACAGCATAGGCTATTCTTTTGTTTCCGAATCAACAGGAATTTTCTTTTCCTTGTCTTTAGTAACATAGCGCTGATAATAGGCGATGAGAATCGTGGTTAGAGGCAAGGCAACAATTAGTCCAATAAAGCCAAGCAACGTTCCCCACACCGAGAGGGCAAGAAGCAGAATTGCGGGGTTCAGTCCCATAGCCTTTCCCATCACCTTAGGAGTTACTACCATATCTATTATTATCTGCACTATACAGAATACAGCAAATGCCGAGGCAAAGATAATCCAGAAATTCTGTCCTGTATCGGCAGCCTTGAGCAAAGCAAGAAAGGCTGTAGGAATAAGTGCGAACGTATGCAAGTAAGGCACCAAATCCATTATACCGATAAGTATGCCGAGACCTATAGCCATCGGGAAATCGATAATTGTGAATCCTATGCAAAAGAGAATGCCCATGATAAGTGCCACGAGCGACTGTCCTCTGATATAGTTGTTAAGTTCTTTTTCCACATCGTGCATCAGTGATTGCCAGAACGGGCGCACGCTCTTCGGGAAGATTTTTATCCACTTTGTCGACAGATACTCATAGTCGAGAAGAATGAAGAACATATATAATAAGGTGATAAGCGATGCCACGATACTTATTACGATGCTTGCCGTCTGTCCCAAGACGCTAAACAGCTTAGGCATGGCAGCCTTGATGGCATCGGCAACATCCTTACGCTTGAAAATCTGTTCTATGGTCTCCTTGTTCTGATGAAGCCATTGCTGTACTACAGCCTGAAAGCTCTCGCCGTCAGTTCCCTGCCGAATATATTGTGAAGCCACGTCGGCAAGTTTTTCAAATTGTTCGAGCATCGGTGGTATGATGAGATAGAATACTCCTCCAACTACTGCAAGCACGAAGATGAGCGTTACGACAATAGAGAGCGCCCTTGTCGGTACATGCAACTTGTATTGCACGAACTTCACTATAGGATAAAGCAGATAGGCGAGCAGCCATGCCACGAAGAACGGCAGCAATACACCACTAAGATAATTCAGCATGTAAAGCACACCTACTGTTATCAGCACCACTCCCATCATGCGTATAAACCTGTCGAACGTAATTTCCTTTTCAAACATAAGCTCAAGTCATTTGTTGTTATTTCTCATTCTGCAGAGCCTTCTGATAGCATTCGCGACAAAGCGGCTCATACTCAGCCTGTTCGCCAAGCAACACTCTTTTGTCGTTAGCCACGAGTCTATGGCTTACATAAGCCAACGCCCCGCACTTTACGCAGATGGCATGCACCTTGGTTACTTCGTCGGCAATGGCACAAAGTGCCGGAATCGGTCCGAAGGGTTTTCCCTTGAAATCCATGTCGAGTCCAGCAACGATGACGCGAACCCCTCTGTTGGCAAGGTCGTTGCATACGTCAACGAGCCCGTCGTCGAGGAATTGCGCTTCGTCGATGCCCACAACGTCAATGTCTGACGACAAGAGGGCTATTGTCGAGGAATTGTCAACCGGCGTACTCGGAATGGAATGCTGGTCATGACTGACCACGTCAACCTCCGAATATCTTGTATCAAGAGAAGGCTTGAATATTTCCACCTTCTGCTTAGCAAACTTTGCGCGCTTCATGCGCCTTATCAGCTCCTCAGTTTTTCCGGAAAACATAGAGCCGCACACCACTTCAATTCTTCCGGGGCGATGTGCTTCCCCTACTAAATTATTGTTCATTTGAGCGCAAAATTACAAAGACGTTTTAAAAATTGCAAAGAAACACACATATTTTTTGCTACAGCTGATTAATATCCTTATATTTGCGGTTGCATATGGGAACATTATATATTGTGCCGACCCCTGTCGGCAATATGGAGGATATGACGCTACGGGCAATCCGCATTCTGAAGGAAGCTGATTTGGTATTGGCAGAAGACACTCGCACGTCGAGCCATCTGCTGAGTCATTTCGAGATAAAGAACCAGCTCATGGCGCACCACAAGTTCAACGAACACGGCACTACCGCCGGTATCGTGGAACGCCTAAAGGGCGGACAGACAATTGCCCTCATCAGCGATGCCGGAACTCCGGGCATCAGCGACCCGGGCTTTTTCCTTGCCCGCGAGGCTGCCGCAGCCGGCATTACAGTACAGTGTCTGCCCGGCGCAACAGCTTTCGTACCGGCTTTGGTATCTTCGGGACTGCCTTGCGACCGTTTCTGCTTCGAGGGATTTCTTCCACAGAAGAAGGGACGCGCCACAAAGCTCGAAAGTCTTAAAGACGAAACTCGCACCATGATATTCTACGAGTCGCCATACCGTGTGGTTAAGACGCTCGCTCAGTTTATAGAATATTTCGGTCAGGAGCGCCAGGCAAGTGCTTGTCGCGAGATATCCAAGATACACGAGGAGAGCGTAAGAGGAACACTTGCCGAGGTTCTCGCCCACTTCGAGGAGATTCCGCCAAAGGGGGAGTTCGTAATCGTAGTGGCTGGAGCTGACGAGAAAAAGGTTAAGGAGTCAAAGAAATACGACAAGAACGACAGAGAAGAAGGAGGATAAAAGAAGAGAAAAAAGAAGAAATTCATTATAGCAGACGACGAGGAGCCGGAAGAATAAAGGAGTCCAGTCTGACAATTACGAGATAGCACGGGAACAAATCCCGGATAAACGGAAACAAAACACTACATATATTATATGACTATGAGAAAAATTCTGTTAGCAGCATTTTGCATGGCAGCGATAGTTGCCTGCAAAAACGAGAAGGCGGAACAGCCACAGACAAACGTAATGCAGAACGACTCTCTGCAGAAGATTATAGAGCAGCGAGACAACGAGATAAACGATATGATGGGTATCCTGAACGATGTAGAAGAGGGATTCCGCGCCATCAACAAGGCTGAAGACCGCGTGACTCTCGCTAAAAACGGTGAGGGGCAGAACAAGCAACAACAGATTAGGGAGAATATCCAGTTCATACAGCAACGCATGACTGAAAACAAGCAGCTTATCTCCAAATTGCAACAGCAGATGCGCGAAAGTTCTTTCAAGAGTTCTGAACTTAAACGTACCGTGGAGAATCTCATCAAGCAGATGGAGGAGAAAGACGAGCAGCTCAAGCAACTGCGTGCCGAACTTGAGGCTAAGGATATTCATATCGCAGAACTTGACGCTACGATAAATACCCTGAATACTAACGTTTCCGACCTGAAGACGGAAAGCGAACAGAAGACGCAGACTATCGATACACAAGACAAACAGCTCAACACGGCATGGTTTGCCTTCGGAACTAAGAAGGAACTGAAGAAGCAGAATGTTCTTGTGAAGGGCAAAGTGCTTCAGGGTAATTTTAACAAGAACTATTTCACGAAGATTGATATCCGCATCGACAAGGAAATTAAGCTCTACTCCAAGTCTGCAAAGATTCTCACCATGCACCCGTCGAGCAGCTACACCCTGGCTACCGACGCCAAAGACCAGTATGTGTTGAGAATTACTAACCCACAACTGTTCTGGAGCACAAGCAAATATCTTGTAATTCAAGTGAAATAAAATTTAAAGATTTAAAGATTGAAAAATTGAAAAACAAGAAATTTGAAAAAAAAACAGGCTTTATGGAGAGATTCATAGAGCCTGTCTTTTTTATCTTAATTCTTCAATCGCTAACAATTTCAATTTTTCTTTTCGTTTTTCAATCTTTCAATCCATCCCCGTTTTTCAACCTTCAATTTTACTTATTTTTCAATTCTACAATCTTTCAACTTTTCAATTTTTATTCAAAGTAGAACGTGAGGGCGATAATCTTGCTGCGTGCCTCCTTGGCAGCATTGGCATACATATAGCTCTCGGGGGAGTTTGGCAAGAAACGGTCTTTATGTCCTTTGTCGAGACTATTTGTCAGACTATAACAGAATTTCAGTTCCGGACGCAGTTTGAAGAAGGGCAGATAGAAATCGCAACCTAATCCGAATTCTAAAAAGGCATCATATTTTTTCAACTTCACATAATCACTGTCGCCACCGGCAAGATTAAGCATCGGATTGAAACCAACCATCAGATACGGTCGGTGATTGTTGAATCGCGGCGCACTGAATATGAAATCCATGGCTGTGGATATGTAAACCGACTTCAAGTCCTGTCCTTGTTTAACGTAATCTCCGTTCCCGTCCTTGTCAGTAAGATTCATGAATGTAAGATGACGAGTGCCGAAATACATCGCCGGGGCAAGGCGAAAAGCGAAATGAGTGCCAAGACGAGCCTCGCCGAGCACACCAACGGTAAATCCCATATCCCAACGGTCCTGGTCTACGGTAATCGTCTTTGTCCCCTCAACGCCCTGTACCGTCTGCGGACCGAGGTTTTTAAACTCCAAATCCTGCCAGTGAGTACCAACCATCACTCCGAAGTGGAACGGACGCAAGTCAGTATACGGACGGTTCTGCACTTGTGTATCCTGCGCCCAAAGAGAAGTGGCAGCAAGCAAAGCGGTAAAAAAAGCGAGAGTTCTTTTCATTCTTCTGTCTGTTTTATCTTATATATAACGCATTAAAGTCTTACTTATTGTATCAATGAGAAGATTGTTTTTAATATTACACTGAAGTCCCTAATTTACAATCATCCCAACGACACTCCAATTTTCAGTAGAGAGGGGATAAAAAATTACAAGATCAAATACTTAAATAAATCATTTCCAAGTTAGAAATAAATATTTCCAAGTTTGAAATAAATATTGCTAAGTTTGAAATAAATATTGCTAAGTTTGAAATAAAAATTTTAATGTGATTCTTTATTTTTATTGTACGGTTGAAAATGATAGTTCTGATCAACAATAAAAGATATTCAATGTAGTAGGTGCGGTGTCTCACCGCACAGTAGCAAGAACATTATTACTATTTATAGTTTGGAAAATGCGTTATATGCTTCCTCATTGTGCGGTGAGACACCGCACCTACTACTATTTCCAACCATACAGGCTGAAAGGATTTATGAAAATCACCACGAATCTTATGCAACAAGATTAATGTTTTTAACCAGCAATACCTAATATATATTAGTATGAAAGACAAGCATAATACCCAAAAAGAGTATTTAAAACGGCAAAAATGCCACCACAACATGGCAAAATAGATATTTTTTAAAAATTAACATACCAAATATTAGGTATTTAAAATAAAAACACTACCTTTGCAAAGTACAAAAATTAGTACAGGAACTTTATTAACAATTTAATATAAAAACATTATGGCTTACGTAATTGGTGACAACTGTATCGCATGCGGTACATGTATTGACGAGTGTCCTTCAGGCGCAATTTCAGAGGGTGAGAAGTATTCAATCGATCCAGATGCTTGCACAGAGTGCGGTACATGTGCTTCTGTATGTCCTTCTGAGGCTATCAGCCTGGGCGAGTAATTACTTGTAGGACTAAATAGGAGAATAAAATCTCATATATTATTAAGTTTTAGAAACTATGAAGCGACTTCTTTCGGGAAGCCGCTTCTTTTTTTATCCTTTATTTCTTCTTCATATCCACAAGCAGTCTACCTACAAATATTCCGCTTTTTCCGTTCTGGTCGTTAGGCACGCTAATGCCGTCAAGGTTTTTCACATATCTGAGAGTCTTGAAAAAAGTATGCGAATGTCCGCCCAATACGATGTCGATATTTCGCGTCTTCGACATCATCACCTGGTCGTTAACGCCACTTGTCCCCCATCCAAGATGGGAAATACAGACAACAAGGTCGCATTTCTGTTTATTCTTCAGGATATCTGCCATCTCCTGGGCTTTAGTCACAGGGTCGAGGAATTTCACGCCTACACAGTTCTTGTCGGAAACAAGTCCCTTCATCTCCGGAGCAAGTCCGAAGACTCCGATTTTCATTCCATTCCGCTTTATTACAACATACGGTTTTACGAGTCCTTCCACACAAGTGCCGGTAAAGTCGTAGTTGGCACAAACTATAGGAAATTTAGCCATACGGAAGAGTCGCGCCATATTCTCCAAGCCGAAGTCAAACTCGTGGTTGCCGATAGTTGCAGCATCATAGTGCATCATGTTCATGAGTTCTACCTCCACGTCTCCCTTAAACATGGTATAATAAGGAGAGCCCTGCGAGAAGTCGCCACTGTCGAAGAGCAGCAAGTCGGGATTCTTCTCTCTCTCGCTTTTCACCATTTCCAGCCGGCGAAGGTATCCCCCCCTGCCCGCCTTTACAGTATCCGCAAGAGTCGCTTTCAGCGGCATAATGCAGCTGTGGGTGTCATTGGTATGCAGTATGAGCAACTGTTTATTTCCGCCAGCAGCTGCGTCTATGACGAGCGACAGGAAGAGTAATGATATTATTACTATACGTTTCATTTTCTGCTGTTAATTTGTTTTACTTGTTTATTACGAATCTGCCTTCCACCTTAGCATCGACCTCTTTGCCTTGAGCGGCAGCATCCTTAAAATAATTGATGATGATAAAGCGTACATTGTTTTCCTTGCCTTTCGGACTGTTCACTTTTGTCTTGCTCTTGAACGCCACCATCTTGTCGTTGCCCTCTGCCACATAGTCGAGAGTTGCAATACGGTATTCGCGTTTCGTATCAACAGGCTGTCCGTTGATTTTCAGACTAATGATTTTTCCGTTTCCATCCGCCACAGCCTCAACGCCATGACTGACGCCCTGTCCGCCGAAGTCAGCCATCTGACTGAACAATTCAAGAACCTTTTCACCCGAAAGCGAGCAGAAGCATATTTTGTTTTCAAACGGAGCAACGTCGAGCACATCGCCATAAGTAACGTCTCCCTTTGCAAAGGCAGCCCTTATTCCACCTATATTATATACGGCAAAATCGGGTTTCTCACCGAAAGGCTTGCCACCCCACACGAGTATATCCGCCATGAGGTTAGATAGCGGACTTTCCGGCTGATACTTGTCGAGATAACGTGCCGTTCTGCCAACTACAGGACTCATCACACTGTCAACCTTTTGTCTGTATGGCGCAATAAAACGCTGCGCCTCAGCATCTGTCTTGTCGTAGCGGCTATCAATAACGATTCTGCTGCGTGTAACGCCATCAAGCTGAAAGTGAGACACACAAGAAACGGAAGCAAAAACCGCCGTTGCACAAAGTGCCATTGAAATTTTATTCTGCATAATCCTTTAATTTGGACTGCAAAATTAGGAAATAAAAAAGGCATTTCAAAAAGAAATGCCTGATTTATAATAAAATTCATAGATTCTACAATTACTGTGATATTCTCCTTGCCCCAACATAACGGCGCGAATAAAACGGCTCTGTAGAACTGCTCACCGTAACGCCGCTTGAGGAACTGGCATGGATGAAACTGAAATTCTTTTTCATCGGGTCGTAGTCGACAACAATACCTACATGACCGATAGACCTGCCCGAACCCGGACTTGTAAAGAACACGAGGTCACCTTTTTGCAAATCGTTGCTTGCCACGGCTTCGCCCTGAGTATATTGCCCGCGCGATGAGCGGTTCAAATCTATTCCTATCTGGCGATACAGATAACTGGTAAAGCCCGAGCAGTCGAATCCTCCGGGACCAGAAGCCCCAGCTCTGTATCTTGTTCCAATGAGCGAGAAAGCCTCGTCCATCATATTCTCCATCGACACGACATCATAGTTTTCCACGCTGCCGTCGCTGGTATATAGGAAATCAAAGTTTTCAATCTCGTCGTCGTTCTTTCCTTCGTTGTCGTCAGCAGGTCCTGCAAATGCAGGCAACGCCACGGCACAGAGCGATATAAATGCTATTTTCAGTTTCTTTATACTCATTCTTCTTTCATTTTCATGCGCAGCCATACTCAAACGAGCATAACACGTTTGCCGAAATAAAGACGGCAAAAAATCAAGCGCAAGGTTAATTCGATTTGTTTCGATTGCGAAGATAGTAAAAATAATCGGTATAAAGAAATGTTTTTATAACTTTTAATATCCTTTTCCTTTATTTTTGCATCATTCTATCAAGTTTTTCTATCGCCTTGAGCAGTTCATTATGGAAACTGCCATGTTCGTGCAGAAATGTACCATTTCCTTCGGAAAGCACTTCATAGAGTTCTTTATTCATCCCGTCAACATATTCAGATATGGCATATTCGATGTCATCCTTCTGCCATTCCATAGTGGAATGAGCATAAACCCTCTCCTTCTGATGGAAGAAGCAATATGCCGTTTCTATAGCGTCCTGTGTTATCATTTGTCGTAGCCCTCCGGTCTGAACTGTTTCTGTATCTCGCTGTACACATATCCGTATTTCATGAGATACGTCTTTATATCCTCCGCCTTGCGGTCGAAGGCATAGCAGAGCTGCTCGAGAGAATCATATTCCTCATCGCGTAGCAGCATATTTATACTCGAAACGAGTATTGCCGGGTCTTTTGGTAAATAGTCCATAACAAGTTCTTTTATGCAAAAACAACAAGAAAATTAATAGTAAACGATTTTTCAAATAATATCCCCCTTCAGCATCACCCTCTTAACTATCGGCGAAGTGTAGGCATAAGGGATATAGTCTACGGAAGGTATCGGCTCAGTGATAAAACAGTTGGCTACCTTTCCTTCGGCGATGCTTCCGTAATCACGACTCTCTCCCATGGCACTGGCGGCATTGATCGTGGCAGCATTTATAGCTTCGGCAGGAAGCAGACGAAGTTTTATACAGGCAAGGGAAACAATAAACTTCATGTCTCCGGAGGGCGTGGAACCAGGATTATAGTCGCTCGCCACCGCTACGGCAAGTCCGCTGTCCACCATTTGGCGCGCCTTGCCATACGGCATATTGAGGAAGAAAGACGTGCCGGGTAATACCGTAGGCATTGTCTGCGAATCGCGAAGCAGCTCTATCTCCTCTACCGTCATGCTCTCAAGATGATCAACGGAGAGGGCGCCATGCCTGACTCCAACCTCTACCCCACCCGACGAAGCAAGTTCGTCGGCATGAATCTTCGGTTTCATTCCCCATTTGTCGGCAGCTTCAAGTATGCGTGCCGTTTCATCGGGAGTGAAGAAGCCCTCGTCGCAGAACACGTCGACAAAGTCGGCAAGCCGCTCCTTTCCCACTTCGGGAATCATCTCATTAACAACGAGGTCTACATAGTCCGTCTGCGAATAGCCTCTGCCCACAGCATGAGCACCAAGAAAAGTGGATTTCACCTTGAGCGGAGCCGTTTCCTTTATGCGCCGGATAACGCGAAGCATCTTCAGTTCGTCGGCAGTGTTCAGTCCGTAGCCGCTCTTTATCTCCACGCACCCCGTGCCTTTGTGCATAATCTCATCAACACGCTGCATAGCCTCGCGATATAGTTCATCCTCGGAGAGAGTATGGAGCAAATCGGCAGAATTGAGTATTCCGCCACCACGCTTGGCAATCTCGGCATAGCTCAAGCCACGGATTTTATCCACGAACTCCCCCTCGCGACTCCCTGCATATACGATGTGAGTATGCGGATCACACCACGACGGCATGACACAGCCACCCCCGGCATCAATCTCCTCATCGACGGGAATTCCACCGACGGGCATATCCTTCATCTCGCCCCAAGCATTGAACTTACCGTCTTCTATCAGGAGCCAAGCATTTGCAAGGGTGTTAAAATGCGACATATCCTTGCCGCATAGACGGGACTTGCGCTCCGAGTCTATACCGGCAAGGATACCTATATTTGTTATCAGTTTTCTCATTTTCTCAAGAATTCAATAGAGTGTTGGATGTGTGGATACATCACCTCGTCGTTTACGATAAACGGCACAACCTTTCTATACTCCTCGTATATTGCCTCAATAGCCGGCGACGACTTGAGCGGACGACGGAAGTCGAGTGCCTGGGCGGCATTGAACAGTTCGATAGCAAGCACACGCTCCACGTTGAGCACAATCTTATACAGTTTGATAGCTGCATTGGCTCCCATACTGACATGGTCTTCCTGTCCTTGCGACGACGGAATACTGTCTACCGACGACGGTGTGGCGAGACTCTTGTTAAGACTAACCACTGATGCTGCCGTGTATTGCGTAATCATGAATCCACTGTTCACTCCCGGATTTGCCACGAGGAAGCTCGGCAGTCCGCGAGTGCCGGAAACGAGCTTATAGATACGACGCTCTGAGATGTTGGCAAGTTCGCTCAGTCCGATAGAGAGGAAGTCCATCGGCAGCGCAATCGGTTCGCCATGGAAGTTGCCGGCAGAGATGATAAGGTCTTCGTCCGGGCACACCGTAGGGTTGTCGGTGGCTGAGTTCACCTCTGTATCAATAACCGACTTAACGTATTCCAGCGTGTCTTTTGCCGCTCCATGCACCTGAGGGATGCAGCGGAAAGAATATGGGTCCTGAACATACGACTTGGACTTCTGTGCTATCTCGCTGCCCTCGAGCAGTTCGAGCATGTGTGCAGCAGTAGAGAGTTGTCCTTTGTGCGGACGAACCACATGAACAGCTTTTGTGAAAGGCGAGAGCAATCCGTAATAAGCATCGAGCGACATAGCAGCAATCTTGTCTGCCCAGTCACAGAGGCGCATGCCTTTGAGCAATGCCCATACGGCAAAGGCACTCATATTCTGCGTGCCGTTGAGCAGGGCGAGTCCCTCTTTAGAACCGAGCTGTATCGGTTTCCAGCGTTTAGACTTCAGAATCTGTGCACCGCTCATTATTTTTCCTTTGTATTCCACTTCGCCAAGACCGACAAGGGGCAACGACATGTGGGCAAGTGGCACGAGGTCGCCAGAGGCTCCAAGCGAGCCCTGCATATAGACCACAGGATAGATATCATTGTTGAAGAAATCTATGAGACGCTCCACGGTGTCGAGTTTACAACCGGAATAGCCGTAGCTGAGCGACTGTATCTTGAGGAACATCATAATCTTAACGATGTCGTTAGGCACACGGTCGCCCACGCCACAGGCATGCGACATCATAAGATTAATCTGGAGTTGCGCAAGCTGGTCGGCACCAACAGATACGTTGCAAAGAGAACCGAAGCCGGTTGTTACACCATAGACCGGTGTTGTTGTCTCGGCGATTTTCTTGTCGAGATACTCACGACAACGTACTATGCGATGGCGGGCATCATCGCTCAATTCTATTTTGTAGCCCTTGTATATTATCTCACCGATGCGTTCGATGGTGAGATGTTCTGCTGATATTTGGTGTATCATTGTTTTTTTGTTTTTAGGAGTAATGGGAGTAATAGGACATATAGGATTAATAGGACTCTTATAAGTCTTATAAATCCTATTAGCCTTATAGCTTAGAACTTGTTTATCAGTTCGTCGTCTACGATATTTGGCATCGTAACTTGCAAGCCCGGTGTGCGCTGCATCTCGCGCTCTATGCTACTCATGGAGCCGTCGTTGCGAGCCCAGCTACGGCGAGCAATTCCGTTGTTCACATCCCAGAAAAGCATTTCGCGTATATGGCGTGCCGAATCGTCGTCACCATTGATTACCATACCGAAGCCGCCGTTTATCACTTCGCCCCAGCCTACGCCGCCACCATTGTGGATTGACACCCAAGTGGCACCGCGGAAGGAGTCGCCGATGACATTCTGCACTGCCATATCGGCACAGAACTGCGAGCCGTCGTAGATATTGCTCGTCTCGCGGAATGGCGAATCGGTACCCGACACATCGTGGTGGTCGCGACCAAGTACTATCGGCTTACTTATCTCGCCACGCTTAATTGCCTCATTGAAGGCAAGGGCTATCTTTGTTCGTCCCTCGCAGTCGGCATATAGGATACGTGCCTGTGAACCAACGACGAGATGGTTCTTTCCGGCTTCGCGAATCCAGTGGATATTGTCTGCCATCTGCCCCTGAATCTCCTTCGGCGCCGTTGCCTTTATC
Source organism: Prevotella sp. UBA1104 (assembly GCA_002314055.1). Classification (GTDB taxonomy): domain Bacteria; phylum Bacteroidota; class Bacteroidia; order Bacteroidales; family Bacteroidaceae; genus Prevotella. The sequence goes on along the minus strand of DCBP01000076.1, from coordinate 13,618 downwards.
TCTTCCATCACGTCGGCAGCGATGCGGTCGGTAACGGCAAGGTCTTTAGGGTCGCCGGAGGTGCATACCCAGCGGAACGGACCGAAGCCGTAGTCGAAGAACATCGGTCCCATAATATCCTGAACATACGACGGATAACGGAATTTGCCATCGGGCAACACGATATCTGCCCCGGCACGCTTCGATTGCAAGAGGAAAGCATTGCCATAGTCGAAGAAATACATGCCCTTTTCTGTAAGGCGGTTGATGGCAGCCACCTGTCGGCGGAGCGACACCTGAACGAGTTCGCGAAACTTTTCCGGTTCGTCTGCCATCATGCGTTTCGACTCTTCGAGCGACACGCCAACAGGATAATATCCGCCAGCCCACGGATTGTGTAGCGAAGTCTGGTCTGAACCCAAGTCTACGTGTATATCCTCGTCGGCAAGGCGCTCCCAGAGGTCAACCACGTTGCCCACGTATGCCATGCTCACCGTGCGTTTCTCTGCCACTGCCTTGCGCACGGCTGGAATCAGTTCATCGAGATTGTCGTGGAGTTCGTCCACCCATCCCTGGTCGTAGCGTTTCTTCGCTGCAAGAGGATTTATTTCGGCAACTACGCTTACGACTCCGGCAATGTTTCCTGCCTTAGGCTGAGCGCCCGACATACCGCCAAGACCTGACGACACGAAGAGCATGCCGTGGATATCGTTTGGCTCGCCCGGCTTCTGCATCTGCTTGCGGGCAGCATTGAGCACGGTAATCGTGGTGCCGTGTACGATGCCCTGCGGACCGATATACATATACGAGCCGGCGGTCATCTGTCCGTATTGGCTCACGCCGAGGGCATTCATGCGCTCCCAGTCGTCGGGCTTTGAATAGTTTGGAATAACCATACCGTTGGTTACCACCACGCGCGGTGCATTCTTGTGAGAAGGAAACAAGCCCATCGGATGTCCCGAATACATCACAAGCGTCTGCTCATCGGTCATCTCGCTCAGGTATTTCATCGTGAGCCGATACTGCGCCCAGTTTTGGAATATCGCACCATTTCCACCATATATAATAAGTTCGTGAGGATGCTGTGCCACGGCTGGGTTCAGATTGTTCTGAATCATCAGCATGATGGCAGCTGCCTGCTCCGAGCGGTGAGGATACTCGTCGATAGGACGGGCATACATCTCATAGCGTGGACGATAGCGATACATGTATATCCTGCCGTATTTGTGAAGCTCTTCCATAAACTCCGGGGCAAGTTGCTCATGCAGATGCTTAGGGAAATAGCGGAGAGCGTTGCGCAGGGCAAGGCGTTTCTCTTCTGGGGTAAGGATATCTTTACGCTTTGGGGCGTGGTTTATCTCGGTGTCATACGGCATCGGCTCCGGCAAGGTGTCGGGGATTCCGATGCGGATTTCTTTCTGGAATTCTTCTGTTGTCATAGTTTTTTCTTTTTAAGACTTATAGGACGTATAGGAGTAATGGGAGAACTAAGAGGACTAAAGTGATACACTCTTATCCCTTAATTTTCTTATCCACCTCTTGGGTTATTTCTTTTTCTTCGGCATTAGCCTTTTCTATTATCGCGTCAGCTTCAGCTATCAGTGCTTCAGCTTTCTTACGATCTTTAAGCGACGATGCGTTAATCTTAACGTTCATACCGGCACCGATTACTGCGGCACGGGCTGCCAAGGCTCCTACGCCGGCATCCGACACACTGTTTGGATTACCCTCGCGAACCATCTGGCGGCATACGTCAAACACCTTTACAGAGGTCTTCATCGTTTCGAGCGGAACTTCCGTTGCAAAGAGTGTGGCATCCTGGATGGCGGCAGAGCGAAGAGTCTTCTCCTCGTCGGTGTTCTTTGGCATGCCGAAGGCAGCCATGATGCGGTTGAACGCCTCGGTATCCTCATCTACAAGATGCAGGAGTTCTTCCTGTAGCTCCATGCCTTTTTCTGCCCAGTAGGCAAACTCATCCCAGCGGTCGTCCCATCCTGGCTTGTGGCTCGACAGATTTGCTACCATTGTGGCGAGCGATGCTCCCAAGGCTCCCATATATGCCGAAACGGAACCTCCGCCAGGTGCCGGACTTTCGCGCGAAGTTTCATCGGCAAAGCCCTTCACCGTGAGATTTACGAGTTTCTTACTGTTGTCGCCTTCAAGCAGATATTCAATTACTTTCTCCTTTGGATTGAATGGGCGTAAATCTTCAAGTCCCATCGACTTGATTGCTATCTTCAGGATATCCTCTTTTGGAATACCTGCAGAGCGATGCTGTTTCTCGAGAAAATACTTGCCTGCCTCTGTAAGGGCACGCTCCGGGACGAGACCCACGATTTCCGTTCCTGTAACTCTTAGTCCGCGGTTCTGTGCACAGCGGCACACTTCGTCGAAGGCCTTGTGAAGCGGAGTTACATTGATATTTGTTATATTCATCGACACCTGGGCGATGCCGTATTCGTCTATATACCAGCCAATGGCTTTGGTTCCCTTCAAGGTTCCGGGCTGCATGATGACCTTACCATTTTCGTCGAGTTTTTTCTTTCCCGTTATAGGATTACCCTCGCGAACAGGTCTGCCTTTTTCCCTAACGTCAAAGGCTATGGCATTGGCACGGCGAGTGGATGTGGTGTTAAGGTTGAAGTTAACGGCAATAAGGAAATCGCGCGCTCCAACCACCGTGCAACCGGTTTTTGCAACCTGTTCGTCATACGGACGCGCACCGAAATCGGGTTTCTCGCCTTCGTCCATAATGCGCTCGGCAATGCCTTCATATTCTCCCTTGCGACAAACGGCAAGGTTCTTGCGTTCTGCTTTGAAAGCTGCTGCCTCATAGCAATAGCACGGAATAGACAGTTCGTCGGCAATGCGCTTAGCGAGTTTTCTCGACAGTTCTGCACATTCTTCAAGAGTTATGCCACTTACCGGAACAATCGGCAAGACATCTGTCGCCCCGATTCTGGGATGTGCACCATGATGCTTACGCATATCGATAAGCTCAGCCGCTTTGGCAACGGAATTGAAAGCCGCCTCAACAACAGCCTCCGGTTCCCCGACGAATGTTACCACAGTACGGTTTGTTGCCTCTCCCGGGTCAACATCAAGAAGTTTCACACCTTCTACCGTCTCCACGGCATCAGTAATCTGCTTAATGATACCCATGTCGCGTCCCTCACTAAAGTTCGGCACGCATTCTACTATCTGCTTTTTCTTCGCCATATCTATGTTTTTTAGTATTATGATGTGTAATGTGTATTATTCAATATGTGTCATTAATTTTGCAAACTTACATAAAATTCTTGAAACTATCTAATCAGCATGCATAAAAATACTACAAAAAACAACAAAGACAACAGATACAACATGAACAACACTGGATGCTACCCCTGCAATCCTATTGCAATATTGTGTCAGTTGTATCTGTTGCCCTTGTTGTTCTTATTGTCTTTGCGAATTAGCTAATAGCAGTAAACCGTCAGAAATATCCCTTTCTAAGCAACAAAAGAAAAACATTGAAAGTAAGAATCAATAATACACCTGTCTCTGATATTTGACATTGTGCTCATTACAAAAATTACAGATTTCACTCTGTATGGCACCTTTATATTTCTTGAACTTTCGTTTCAATACATCCAACAAACGAGCTTCGTCCTTAACAACCAACGTTCTCATAAGTCTGTTGGTATTGGTAACATCAAAGAACACGAACGATTCCACTTCACCATCTCTTGAATACTCTCGTTCAAATTCCCCCATGTCATGTTGGGTAATTGTCAGTTTACCATCTTCTATCTGAGCATAAATGCCTGTAAATTCTCCATCCGAATCGTGTTTATAAAGAATCGTCTCCATAGTTTCGTAGTTTAAAATCAATGTTTTAATAGCCAGGCAACAAGCTCATTCACCATATTGTTTGCCAAATCCTTTGGCGAATGAACCGGTTCGTTTGGTCTGTGGATAAATACACATACACTATAAATAGGATCATTAGCAGGGAATACCCCTACAAATGACATCTCTGCATCGTCTGTCTCCCCGTTATCGTATATTTCTCCCGCATAATTGCCATAAATGCCTGCAAGTTCAATTCCTTCAGGTGCATATTTCGCTTGAACACCATCCTTTTTATTGAGTCCAACAAAAATCTCTTTCATGTACCGATGTCCAAAATGATTTATATCACCAGAAAACTCAACTTCCACAGAATCTCCAATCAAAGTAGGCAGTAGAAAGTCAGTGCCATTAAAAATGCCACCAAACAGTGCTGCCATTTCCATTGCATTAGTAGCTTTTGTATTCCCCATCATTTTCTTCCAGCAATTTGATGCTCTCTCTTCGCCCATAGCAGCCAACATAATCTTATACATAGCCACGTTTGACTTCTTCACCAATGCCTCTCTCATTGTCATCTTTCCATAACCTCCAGAACGCCAATTGTGATCTCTTATTTTCAATCCGCTCTCTGAATTGTAAACGCCTCTGCATATATCTATACTATCTTCAAGTTTGCTACCAATATCAGTAAGCAATGGAACGACGCCAACCATAGTCATAATTCTTGGACTGTATGCTTTCTTTAAAAGTTTCGCATCTGCAAATCCGCCGTTTCCTTTTTCCAAAGCCACCCACGCTTTCAATCTGCCTGTTTTTGCATCGATTACAGCTATCTGTCCATCAACACCATTCACGGCAGCCATTCCTTTTTCCAACATGCTACGGCATTTACTTTCTATATTTTTATCAATAGTTGTACACCTGTCCAACTTGCACACGCACTCAGAACCGTCACATTCACTGATGTTTTCTTTCGTTATTGTATTGTTCTGTGCAAATGTAGTCAATCCAACAAGTCCAGAACATATTATCAGCAAGCATACTTTTAAGTTTCTATTTGTCTTCATATCATTTAAATTCTTAATATTTTTTATTTTCCCTGCGAAAAAAAGATTGTTGAGTAAAGTTCTGAATAATTGAATTTCGAAAATTGACTCTTTATGATTAATTATAAATCATCCATATAATCATATTTTCTTTTAACTATTTGTAGTCTACTTTGGTATATAATACTTGTATGATATTGAAGGTCATTCAATTGTTCGTAACATATACTCATTATTGTTCTACCATCATCATAACTATAATGTTTTTTATTTGAATCATCTGAAAGTGTATCTTCTTCAACACTATTATATTTTATACGTACATTATTCAAATTCCTTTCATAAATTTTACATATACTATTTTTATCAGCGGAAATATTTGAAAAGCCGACCATATCCAGTGTATCCTTATAAAATTCAAAAGAGCAAGAATCCCATTTTTCACCAGCAAATGAAACATTCTCTACAAAATAGAATTTATTCTCACTATCATATTTATATATTTCCCCTTGACTTTTAAATTTAGCTAAGACTTGTGCCTTAGTAGTAATACCAAGTTTAAATCCAAAGAATGTGTCTCTAATCTGTGCGTTTGAGCACAAAACTGCCATAAAGACAATAATTAATAATAATATTCGTTTCATTTTTATACACCCTTAGTTTTGTGTCGGGCACAACTGATAAACATTAATATTTTGAATATGTAAAGCTATTATTGTCTTGCCTCGCGAGCCTGTTACCAGAGCTGTCAGTAATGATTACATCGAAAGACAAATTTCCGCTGAAACCTGGTGCCATATTGAGACCGAGGTATGGCATGAACAAAGTCATGGTGCATGTTGCATCCTCGTAATTTAAGCTCATAGACCTTGAAACGTTTACCTGTCCACCATAACCATTGTTTAGTTGCGTGGTATTGTCTGCATAATAAAACCATGCCGTAGCTTTAACCTTTCTGCCATACATCCCACTTACATTAAATTTTAAATTAATATTCATGCCCTTTTGATATCCATTTACAACATTATGCACTTGCTCCACGCTTGTTATTGATGCCGACGGACCGGTTTTTGCTTCCTGCTCGATATTGATACGTACCTCTTTTCCGGCAGCCATAACTTTCATATAATCGCTTCTTGAAGTTCTGTAAGGATTCTTCTCACATACCAACGTGAATCCAGAAGAAGTTTTATTCTCTATACTGCACCAAGACGGAACTCCCCATATTCCATACGCAGACGAGCTTGTACTCACATTATAATATTCTCTTCCGCCTGACTCGCCAAAGCATTTCCTTTTGTTAGATGTCGTGCCGTCAACTTTTAGATAATTGTCGGTTCGACTGTAATATACAATTGATTTTCCTGACTGTGAAATGTTTACCCTCCTCTCTATATTTCCTGATTTTACAGTAAAGTAGTCGGTTCTTGAACCTGAAGACATGTTGGCATCAAGCCGTACATAAATAGTATTGCCACTTATCAACAGGTGTCCCCAATTGTATGTCTGTGTCCCTATTCTCCACGGAGAACTTGACCTTACAATTATTGTCTGCCTGCCGCCTGTATCGGAAAAAGAAAGATAGTCTGTTGACAATGACAAGGTGTTCCTGTGACTGCTAATCTTTGTCTGCCGTTTTGGATTAGCGGCTCGTTTAGACTTTCCATTGCCATTCTTTGAAACATTGCTCTTTTTTATGCCTTTTCTTGTATATCTGATTGTAGTGTCCGCAGTCTTATTGGCAGTTCTGTCGATAGTCGCTCTTTTTTGAGAGTAACAGGATACAGAACATATAAAGTATAGAATTATTGTTATTATTGTTTTCATTGTCAATACTCTTTCCTTCCTTTTATTAGTCTGTAAGATAACCTGTGGTCATACCATTTTCCAGTATAAGGTTTATTGTCTTGGAATCTGCCGATAAAATGCGAATTGTCGGAATTCATGTATAGCATACCCTTTTGCCAATTGTCGCCAGACATAGAACCATAATAATAGTCGCCATCCTGATAAAATAAAACAGCTGCGCTGTCTTGCCTCTCACCATTCTCAAAGTTTCCTATATAATATTTTCTCCCATCTTTGTCGTCTGTGGGGTATATCGCTACCCCCACACCATTAGGTTTCCCGTCTTTAAGCGGTCCGTAATAAACGAACTCCCCTGTTTCATAATGTGTAACTTCTGATGGGAAAAGAACCTTGTTGTAGAGAATCGTCCCCATTATTATAACGACAATCGACAATACGCCAACCCATACGAGATTCCGCCGTTTGTTACGCTCTGCTGCCAGAGCTTGCACCAGTCTTTTGCATTTGTCGCTCAGTTCATCTTTGTCCTTATTAAGTCTTTTCAGCGTACTTCGGTAAGCATTCATCTTTTCTGTATTATAGTCATCCTCCTTCAGAATATACGTATATCCAAAGGTGTAAGACGAATACAACACGTCGTCGGATTCATCCTCCAAACTAAACGTGGCGACACTTTGTGAAGCCACAGAATAGTCTGATGGCGGCAATGGAGGCCTTTTGCTCGTCAAATTTGAGAACTGCCGAGTAATCTCGTCTGTTATAAAATTGATTTCCTCGGTCTGTTCATACAGCTGGTACAAGTCAGATGTAAGGTTACCGTATGAATCAAGATGTAGGATATTGCCCCTATATGCGATTTGTTCTATTTGTTTCTCAAAGATGTCGAACGTCGATAATACTTGTTCAACATATGTTCCACTGATCAATACACAGAATCCAATGCATTCATTTTCACCGAATTTTCTCAGATAGCAATAATACATCAGATTGCCATCCCTATGAATGGCAACCTGTGTATCAGCTTTCGCTTCAGTTATTATCTTTTGGAAAACTTCATACAGAATATCATTGGGATATTGAGTGTATCCGCCAGAGAATCTTCCGAAGACGTAAAAGGTCATCATGGTTATTCTTTAGTGAAGTTTATAGTTTTATTTATATTGTCTACACTTACAGATGCCATCTCGTCAATAACTCCGTTTCCCAGTAAGACTGGAGCCACTTGGTTAAGCGAAACAGTTGCCCTTATAGGTTTCTTGATTTCAATTTTTCCACCGTCTCCATCTATTTCAATGCTGCGGATTATCACAACCCCATTTTTCGCAAAGCTTCCGTCTGCAATCAAGGTCGGTTCTATATCAATGATGTCATCATTCGAGAAATTCCCATTCTTGTACATTGTCTGCAGTTCATGCAGAGAAAGATGTAATCCCGAACATCCCGTATCGTATATCATATCCATGCTCACACCGTTGATCTTTACTGGAATTGTCTTTACTCCAAATTTTTCACTATAAGGAACACGTACGGCGGAATCCTCGTCGTCAAGCGGAACTGGAGGCATTTTCTTGCCGTTGCTGCACGATGTGGCTATGGCAAGAAATAATACCATTGCTGTCAAATTTAAATTCTTCATTTAACTTACTTTTTTGAGCTGTTTACAGAGGGCGTTGTCTCGTTTTCTGCCCCATGCGCCTCTTTTTTGGGGTTCAATGACTCTTCTGTTTTGCCTTTTTGTCCTCCATCCTTCTGCGGTGTCGGTGCAATACCTTTGCCACCAACTTCTTTTTTATCTACTGTCTTTTCAGACTTTGGTTTGTCGCTTGTCTTAAAGTCTTTCGTGGAAACTTCTTCTCCATCAATCTCGGCAATGACAGTAATTGTAGAATTAGGTGTCTTGGGTGTTATCCTGTTCGTGGTAAGAAAGTCTTTTTCCTTGCCGGCATATTTATAGTACCACTGGCATTTTGCATCATCGGACAAAGTTAACGTGTATTCATTGTCTACTGTCAAAACATCACCTTGGGGATTTGGAAAAATCCGGATTTCATAGGTCTTACCAACATCTGTGGGGGTTACATCCATAGTATCGCTATCGTTAGTGCTTGTTTTGGTGGTATCATTATTGTTTGTATTGCAGTTTGTTTGGTTGCTCATTTTGCCAAGAATAACAATAGAACAAGCAATAAGTAGAAAAAGGGAAGCAAGAACAATCCTGCGATACCATACTTCCGGTATAATAAATGAAGAGCCGTTATGTTTATATGCACTATCGTTCGTAATACCATTCTCAAAACCTTTTTGAAACCCGGCAGTAAAATTCGGTGAGGCTCCTTCCTCGTTATGATTAACAGGCTTTCCACGTCTATTGGATAATTTCTTTCCATTATAATTGATATTAACCTTCTGCTTTTCTTCGTTTACAAGGCGAGTGTTTTCTTCTCTTACTTTGTTAAGTTCCTCTTCTTTTTCATTGACTTTTCCCATTGCGGCTACATACCGTTTATTCACTTCTTCCAGTTTTTTCTTGAGATCTATCTTGTCATTCTCAAGTTCAGACAAACGGGTGTCGAGCTGTACAGCTTTAGTCTTGATGTCTTTTGAAATCAATATTCTGTTCTGAACGGAATCTTTTCTAAATGCGGGACTGTCAATCTCTTCAAATGAATACCGTATAGTTTGGTCAGAAGTGTTGGCAACCCCTTGTAGCGGATAAATGGAGTTCTTGAGCTTATCTAAAGTATTTATGTTTAATATTACCTTCTTAGAAATATCCGAAAGTGATTCTTGTATTTCTGAAAATGTAGAGATCAAAAATGTTTCAGATTTTCCAGTTCCATTGTCTACTGTCTTTACTGCTATATTTGCCAATTGACTATATGCAGACTCCAACAGCTCGTAAAGGGTTGATACATTGTGACATTCTTTTCGTTGCAAACGTAGGGTTATTGCACAGTAGGCATTGTCTCGGCCTTCTTTTTCAAACACGTTTGTACGATGAATGTATGAATAATAAGTGTCGCCGTTCCAATGGTCTATTACCAAGCAACCAGACATCCCTTTCCCGTAGCTCCAGTTCAGACATTGGCTAAGATAAATCCCGGCATTATCCCCATTGCCAACTCCCCAAATGTTCTGCCCTTGTGGTCGACCATGAAAATATATTTTTAAATCTTCCATGTTATTATCCCCTTATTGATTTTAAAATTGCTTCCCAAAGGGTAGCAGGATAGTTATCGCGACTGGGAGTGTAAGGTTTAGAACCATCAGGTCCTGCAAGTCCATAGTGCCCCGTGCTGAAACCGACAAACTTGAATGTGTATTTAGGTCCAAAAACAGATGCGAATGGAGAATGGTTCTTAAAGGCACTGAAAAGGCCTTCGTACTCATTGTTACATGCTTTTATCGCATTGTTTTCCGTTATTGTACCTAAGTCGTCTACCTTGTTGAAAAGAAGTATAAATTTGTCATTGCTAACAGAATATGAGGTTTTGCAAAATTTGATTCTTTCTACATATTCCATTTTGTCAGCATATGGTCTTTCCCAGTTTGGCTCTGTTATAAATACCCAGATTTTTTTGTTCCTGCTTCCGAAAACTTCCGACATATATGTTGGAAATGGTACTTTCGAACGTTCGTAACCTGGTGGAACTGATGTCGGAAAATACCCTTCGCCTGCTCCTTCCAAAATCTGGCAGACTGTAGTTCCTTGAATATCCTTAACCTTTATGAAAAGGAAATCATTATGGTCTGTACCTTTTAGTGCAACTTGTGTTGAGAGCATACTATTGAAGTTTAATTTATTTTTCTCGTATTCCCATGCCGTGGTACAAAAGTTTGGGTCTACTTCAAGGGTATAACCGTGATTGCGCAAATATTTTGCCAAGCGAACCAATGTCATGGTTTTACCACTACTTGGAGCACCGAAGAACATAACAATAGGTGCGTGCTGGTCTGTTACATGAACCACAATCTTGTGCGAAGGTGTTGGATCTCTTTCTTCCATACTGCTGAAATTGTTCTCATTCTCGTTATTATCGTTTTCGGGTGTCGTAACATCTTTTGAAGTAGTTGATGATGCTTCATTAGTGTTTATTGGATTGGCATTATTTGCTGACTCTCCAAATCCTATAAAGTTTTCTGCCATTTTCTAAGTATTTTTGTTAATATTCGTATTCTTTATCTTGCCACTGGAAATAAAAGAAGAAACCAGCCAAGTCTATGACTAATGAGAGAATTAACCAGAAAATAAATGTTATTGGAATTTTTCCTGTAATGAAATCATAAAGAACTGAATATGGGTTCATGAAACGTGATACTTTGTTTTCATCTTTTCCTGAAGTATAGCGTTCTTTATCTTTTGTATTATCAAACTTTACATATTTCTTTCCTGAGTTTATATTAGAATATGCTGCTTTCAAAACACCGTTTGCCTGTGTTACGAGTTCTTCTGATGCGTCTTCAGAAATTTGGTTCGTTTGTACTTTAGCCCGGATGGCTTTCTCCATTTTCGTTATATGACGTACGTCTGTTTTGGCTGCATCCGACAATTGCTGACTAACCAAATACTTGTCTGATTTTAGCCTTTCCAATACAGGAACTAAATATTTTTCTCTCCAGAAATTCAGCATATTCGTGTTTTCCAAGTCACTAGCCATGTTCGTGTTAACGGGCATTGGAACCTGATAACCCGCAGGTAAAATATTATTGTTGATTTCTGATACGTGTGAGGCGGCATACTCACCAATACCACTGCCCGTAGTTCCTGATTTCACTTCATCCTCGAACTTTTTCCATTCTGCAAGGACCTTCTTTTCCAAAACTTCGTAAGCTGGGTCTACTACAGCCCTATCTACAAGCTGTTGGCTGTATTTCTTTGTCGTCAATAAATCATCGGTCAGGACATCTCCTATTTTCAGTTTATAGAAAAAAGTATGAGCATTGGTCGGGAAAGAAAGTATAATCCAAGCAACACATAGTGTTGCGATTCCTCCCCAAAACTTTGCCGTGGCATGTGTTACGGCACCATCTGTGTTGTTATATGCATCAATTACCCATTTCATCGCACAAGATGCCAACAAATAAATAAGAAATACCATAAGCCATACCATAATAGTACGAACAATATGGTTGTCTGAGAAAAGTGAAGGCATCATCAGGAGAAATGATGATGCTGTTGCCCAACAGGATAGTGCCGCTGCTACGACAAATCCTAAAAGCCAAAGAATTTTTGTTTTCATAATCTGATAAGTTTATTATTATTTTATTTCTTCACAAAATGCAGTTGGTACATATGCGGTTACTGCAGTCATTAATCCATCTATTATCACTCCAACTCTCTGCTGCCCTTGCCACCTTGCAACTCTTCCAATTACTCCTTTGAATGCACCGTCTACGACCTTTACTAGTTGACCTTTATGAAACTTTGGTACTTCAACTAAAGATATGATAGCATTGTCTACTTTTGACAAACAGATTATTTTCAAACTATTCATCTGATTGTCAGGAATTATCATTGGTGTTCTCTCAATTCTATTGCCAATATGTGTGTAATGATAATAAAAGCGAAGAAAGGGAAGATTAACGTTATCGAAAACAAAGGGCTTGAGTTGTTCTTCTGTACTATGAGCGAAGAAAAGGTTGGGTAGCAGGGATATAGTTAATGTCTTGCGTTTGCCATTAATTAATCTTACGGTCTTTTGAGTTGGATGGAAGACTGTAATCCCCTTGTTTTTCAGGTAATCGAAGGCTTTCTTCTCCCTGCCGTAGGTGGTTCGTAATACATACCACTGTGGAGTATTGTGCTTGGAAAATTTCGCTTTTGATATTATCGACGATTGGGTACTTTGGGTGGACACCCCTCTTTGTAAACTCTCTGTTTCCGTTCTACTTTGAGCTTCGGGGATGGCATTGGAGGTAAATCCAATGCATGGAGGCTGTTCACCGCCTTCATGGGTGTGTATACTTTTCGGTATACTTTTTTCGACTTTCATATAGTCGTTAACTTTATTCTAGACAGAATTCGGTTGATTATAGACACAAAAAAAAGCGTGGAACCTTTCTGTTGTCCATTCCACACATCGAGGCTCTAGCACTGCCTATCAAAGTTGAACAGACAACGTTAGAGCCCACGCCGATATAGAAACAACACCGTTTAGAGACCATCATAAATCATTTAATCATATCTTTTTGATACAATATCAGGGTTTATAAAGGTCTCAACGGGATTGATGTAATCACACCCGGGACATCTACCGTCGACTATGTTCAAGACTTTGATATTTGAATTTGCTAGATTCGATGTGTCAAGAACAAAGCGCAGATAAACGCCTTTTATGTCTCGGCTCTTTTCCCACCCAATGCCCGCCTAATTCGGAGAAGTCATTACGGCATCTCTTTTTAAGCTCGGCGTTGGCTTCTTGTATTCCCAATGCTATATAGAATTCGTCATACAAATTTAAGAGCCGCTACAAATGTACAACTTTTTGGGCTGACTCAAAAATTTTTAATATAAATTCTTTATGTGTAGTCTTTTTTTTAACATTTAAAGCTATTGTTTGTTGTGTTTTCCGAAAGAAAACATATAGATACAAGAAATGTTTACAGAGATGTAATGTATATATATCAAGAGAATGAGTCTTCTTGAGCATATTTTTTATATTTATCAGTCTCTAACAAGCGAAAGTTGCATGTTATAATTTAGATTCTTCGTCTAAAAACACCACCTAAATTGACAAAGAAACATAATTTAATTGATTAAAATTCAAAAATCCTTCACCGTAGTTGTAACATACTTATTATCAGATGATTATGGTGAAGGATTTATAATCTTCCCCTCCCCCGCCTCCCCCTCTGGGGGCGGAGCAGTTACCTTTAATTGCCATAACATTACATATTTGTCATTACTTAATCTGTAAGTAGCTATTCACAATTAGTTTATACAAACAACA
>DCBP01000086.1 GCA_002314055.1 Prevotella sp. UBA1104 | reverse complement strand
CGTCAAATTGGACAACCTACTTAAAAACATACATCTTCCCATCATCAACTACTCATCAAAATATCCCGACAGATGTTTTCTGTCGTAATACAATTCAATGGTAGTTTTCTCCCTTTCGCCATTCGTATCTTCCGGTATGTATATGGTGGTTCCATCCGGTCCGATTACCTGTATGGAATGGTGCATAACATTTCCATACTGATCCTTGATAACTACATCCACATTATATAATGTAGAGTCACATTTTATTGTCACGTCATCATCATCGGACGTAACTGTAGGGATAGCGTGGGGATGCCCCTTCGTGTAGTCTTGAGAATGATCATAACTCAAATACACTTCTGTCTTATTTGCAAATATCGGCATTACACAGAATAAGACAAGATACAATAAATTATATAATTTCTTTTTCATATTATTCGTTATTTTTAAAAGTCTTGCGCAAAAGTATGAAAAGAAATATTTATGAACAAGAAAATTATTTTAGTTATTTTTTAGTTTTTTCAAATTCGTGAATAAATTCATTTTAGTTATTTTTTAGTTTTAGGCAATAACCATTTGATTATAAAGATCTTACAAAAGTATCAAAGTCTTTTGCCTTGCCCTTTTTATGAAAGAACTTTTGATATAGAGAAGACCGGATGAGAGTTATAGTAGCATTAGAACGCCCCATTATTGTAGCAATGTCAGAAAGAGAAAATTCCAATTTAAGCAGTATACAAATTCTATACTCACGATCTACGACTTTACAATACGAATATAATCTTTCTTTAAATGTAGGGTAAACTGTATCCATACTTTTGTCTATTAATTTCCAATCATTCAAAGATAAAGATTTATTATTGTTTATTCTACCATGTATCAAATTATAAATGTATAGTTTACTTGAATTTTCTGAATGACACAATGTTTCAGTATTTACAATTTTTTCATTATTGTCCTTTCTTTTTTCCAAGGATTCGCACAAAGCTTTTAGGTGTTCATTAAGCAGTTCAAGACGCATGCAACGCTGTTTATTTCTTTCAGTGATATAGAATAAAATAAGAACCAACAATATAACAATAAAAACGGAAACAACAACAAAAATTGTTCTTTCGTTTACATCCTTATTAAGGCGGGCGATTTCTCTTTCCTTTAAATTATAATTATATAGAGAATGAGCTGTTGCTACAGATTCTGATACAGACATCTTTTGTATAGAATCCGAATATAACTTGTTTCTTTTGATATAATAGCGTATCTTGTCAAGGTCGCATGTTTCAGTATAATAGGCGACCAATCTTCTTGATGCTTCTTCTTTAGCATACACAGTACCGATTGCCATCAATTTCTTATCATAGCAGAATGACGAATCCATCTTACCCTCCAATTCATAAGCCTTTGCCAATATACTATAAGCCGGAGAATAACACTCAATATTCATGGAATGAATATATTGCAGCAACAATTCCCTTGCTTCTTTTGCCTTGCCAATACTAACATATTGTGACGACAAAACCAGAATAACACCTTGACGAAGTTCATCATTATGAATTGCATCCGACAAGTTCAATGCCCTGTTTAATATATTGACAGCTTTATTAGGTTTCTCCAGATACCTGTAAGTCTGTGTATATCACGCATGCCATGAATCATATTAACAGTATCTTTCAGCATAGAATCACACTTGAACGACTGTTCATACATTTCAAGGGCATCGTCATACAAGTTCTGATAAAACAATAACGTACCGCTCTGACTGTAAACTTTACTTTTGAAAGCCAAAGGAGTATCGTCGTCAGAAATATCCAATGCTGTCTGAAACCACTTCAAAGCCTGCGGGGCATCGTTGTGCTCAACGAAATACTTACCGAGAAGATAATAAGCATCACGTCTCTTTGTCTTGTCGCCATGGTTCTCAAAATAGTCTGCCACACGGAATACAGTGCTGTCTATTTGCGGCTCATACAAATTGTTGGATGCCTTGATTTTCAAAAGGTCATAATACATCCGGTCTGCATTTGTCTTAATATCCTTTGCAGGCACACTTTTTAACAAAGCCTTTGCCCTCTCCGGCAGGCTGTCGCACAGCGAGTCAATGTAGACAAGTCGTTGAGGATAAGAATGACTGCAAAAGCATAAACACGAAACTGCCAATACTATAATAACAAAAGTAGCGACAGACAGTATTTTGATTTGTCTTCTTGAAAGTTCCGGGATAATGTTCATCTGCGTCAGTGTTCAATGTCATTTTTAATGATAATATTTATACATCGGCAAATATAAGGATTATTTATGAAAAAACTTTAATTCGAGAGAATTATTATATCATAATGGGATTTTTCTCCTGTACATATTGGAGAAATATGCAACTTTTTCAATATCTTTGCATCATATATATAAATCTAATAACGAACTACTGTCACCTAAAATGAAAAAACTTATTATTTGCATTGCATTCGTATTTTCTGTCTGCATGGCATTCGCCAACGAGACGATAAAAGAAGACTTCAACACGCTGAAGAATGGAACGTCATACAATGGCAACGTTTCTCTGCCAACCGGCACATGGGAGATGTCGAAAGTAGTGGGAAACACTTCAAACGGCACTACATCCGTGAAATTCAATGCCAATGACGGATTCATCGTTTCACCGACCTTCAACAAACTGGTAAAGGTCGGATTCTACTACCGTTCTGGCGGAAGCAATAAACCGGTTACTATATCTTATACAACCGACGACGGGAATACGTGGACTGAACTTGAAACTTTTACGATTAAAAGCAGCTCGTCGGCTTTTTCTGCCTACAGCAAGAAAACTGGACTGGAGAATGTCGATAATGTGAGAATCCGCATTGCATGTTCTTCATCTAACGTCTTCATAGATGATTTCTCCGTAACCATATCTACTGGCGAAGAGCCTGGCGGACCTGTGGTTGACCCCGACGACCCTACATATATTACAACAGGGGTGCCTATTCCTACAAAACCATTTCCGGAGGCGAAACACACATATTATATATCTCCTGACGGCAACGACACAACGGGCGACGGATCGTTTGAAGCTCCATGGTACAACATTGCCGTGGCTTACGCAAAGGCGGAAGCTGGAGACCATATCGTTTGCCGGGGCGGAACTTATAAGATTAACCACTATGGAACGGACGGAAAGCTGACGGTGCGCATGACGAAAAACGGCACCGCTGAGCATCCCATTGTTATACGCCCATACTAGGACGAAAAACCGGTGTTCGACTTCGAACAGCAGCTTCTCGATTGCCACCGCGACAAGTCGAAGGTTGGCGGCCGAGGCATCCTCTTATCCGGAGACTACCATTATATCTTTGGTCTGCACATCACGCATGCTGCCGACAACGGCATTAAACTTGAAGGGTCGCACAATAGGATTGAACGCTGCGAGTTTTCATATAATCTCGATACAGGACTGCAACTCGGTTTCGGACATGATTTCTCCGCTTCCGGACACGGGTCGAGCAACAATGGAGAATTCTGCGCCTACAACGACATCGTGGACTGCGACTCTCACCACAACTGCGACTTCGACATGAACTATGGATCGGATGCCGACGGCTTTGCCTGCAAGATGCACAACGGAAAGGGCAACCGCTTCATTAGATGCCGAGCATGGAGAAATTCTGACGATGCATGGGACTTGTATGAAACTGACTACAGCGTGGTTCTCGCCGAATGCTGGGCATGGGAAAGCGGAAAAGCTGAAGACCATACTTGGGTTAAGGAATATCTTGACGGCAC
>DCBP01000035.1 GCA_002314055.1 Prevotella sp. UBA1104 | reverse complement strand
TGAGACACCGCACCTACTATGATTTAAAACCGTACAGGTCGAAGAATTTTGAATAAGGCCACTTGATGACAGATGACAGTTGACAGTAAGAAAACGCACCGTTACTATCTGACCGTACCACTTGATGACAGTTGACAGTTGACAGTAAGAAAACCGAACCCCTTTGAGGAGCAAAAGAGGTGTAAGTATTTTTTATTTATATATATAATATATATATTATATATATAAATAACTTTTTTCTTTACTTTTTTCGCATACTGCAACCCGCGGATTTTTAACTGTCAACTGTCATCTGTCATCACGAAGAGAATGAAGAATGAGAAATCAGGAATTTCACAACCTGCCACTTGGAGAATGAGAAATTTGGATTTCTTCGAAAAGGGATTGTACAAGAACAAAGCCTATCAAATGAAAATCACAGATAAAAACACGTTTTTATTTCTCGTTTTTGTACATTAAAATTTGGTCATTAGAAAAAAAATGAGTACATTTGTACGGTCTTAAAAAGAAGAAAAAAATCATGATTACCGTTACCCCCTGCGCAAAAATAAACCTCGGTCTAAACATCACAAGCAAAAGAACCGACGGATACCACAACCTCGAAACAGTGTTCTGCCCCGTGCCCATATACGACACCATCACCATCTCAAAAAACGGAGCTCCGGAGGGAACCTGTTCGCTAAACATCAAGGGACTGGAAATCTGCGGGAACGCCGAAGACAACCTCATCGTAAAGGCATACAGAGCCCTGTGCAAGGAAAGGCCGCTGCCCGGAATGGACATAACGCTCGAGAAAAGCATACCGACACAGGCGGGAATGGGAGGAGGCTCGGCAGACTGCGCCTTTGCGCTAAAGGCAATAAACCGGCTTTCAGGCTTGGGGCTCAGCGAATCCCGGCTTGCGGAAATTGCCGCCCGACTCGGAGCCGACTGCCCGTTCTTCATCAAAGCGCAACCCTGTTATGCTGAGGGGATTGGAGAAAGGATGACACCGATGGAACTCTCTCTCGACAACTACTGGATTGCCGTAGTAAAACCGCCAATCCCGGTCAGCACAAAGGAGGCTTTCGCAGGAATACGGCCACACGAGCCGCAAATATGCTGCAGGGACATCGTAACGAAAGAGCCTATAGAGAACTGGAGAGGACTGCTCAAGAATGACTTCGAAGAGACGATTTTCAAGCTGCACCCGCAACTCGCCGCCATCAAAGAGAGACTTTATGCCGACGGCGCACTCTATGCCGCCATGAGCGGAAGCGGAAGTGCCCTGTTCGGATTGTTCAGCGAAAAACCGGAACTGTCAGCGTACGAGGGATGTACAATGTTTGTCAGCAGCATGAGAGGAGCCGCCGAACGCTTCCCTATCGTAAACGACCGGGGCGAGGTCGTCGGAGAGACATCGAGGGCATTTGCACACAGCGGAGCGAAACCTCTGCACCCGGTGGTCCACCTGCACGTGTTCAACAGCAAAGGAGAACTCTATCTACAGAAAAGACCGGAATGGAAAGACATTCAGCCCGGGAAATGGGACACGGCGGTAGGCGGACACATAGACCTCGGGGAGAACGTGGACGAAGCCCTGAAAAGGGAAACAATAGAGGAACTGGGGATTTCAGACTTTTCAGCCATAAGCATGGGAAGCTATGTCTTTGAGAGCAGCAGGGAGAAAGAACTCGTCAACGTGTTCAGAACCACATACGACAAACCGATTTCACCATCAAGAACAGAGCTTGCTGGAGGAAAATTCTTTTCAGAGAATGAAATAGCACAAAATATTGGTAAAGATATATTTACGCCTAATTTCGAAAAGGAATGGTTGAAGCTATTCGGAAACGACAGCATAAAAAAATAAAAAACGAAGCGGTATTATTGTTTTTTTTGACTATCTTTGCATTCGCTCTTGAATTATCAAGAGCAAGAACCGACAAGTTTACAGAATTTTACCATAAGAAAATAACAATAAAAAAATTATAATGAATATTCTTGAACTAAGCGAACAGGAGATAGTTCGCAGACAAAGTCTACAGACACTAAAAGATATGGGCATCGACCCGTATCCTGCTGCTGAGTATCCTACAAATGCATTCAGCACGGATATTAAGGAAAACTTCAAGGACGAGGACGAACCGAGACAGGTGGTTATCGCCGGAAGAATGATGGGACGAAGAGTTATGGGCAAGGCGTCGTTTGCTGAAATACAAGACTCTAAAGGCAGAATTCAGGTCTATGTGGCAAGAGACGAGATATGTCCGGACGAAAATAAAGACCTCTACAATACGGTGTTTAAGAAGCTTATGGACATAGGCGACTTTATCGGTGTGAAGGGTTTCGTTTTCCGCACTCAGACAGGCGAAATTTCTGTACACGCCAAGGAACTGACTCTCCTGTCGAAGAGCCTGAAGCCGCTGCCTATCGTAAAATACAAAGACGGAGTGGCTTACGACAAATTTGATGATCCGGAACTGCGCTACAGACAGCGCTACGTTGACCTTATCGTCAACGACGGCGTGAAGGAAACATTCCTGCAGCGCGCTACCGTACTGAGAACTCTGCGCCGCGTGCTCGACGAGGCAGGATACACCGAGGTGGAAACCCCTACCCTGCAAAGCATCGCCGGAGGAGCATCTGCCCGCCCGTTCATCACCCACTTCAATGCGCTCAACCAAGACATGTATATGCGCATCGCTACGGAGCTTTATCTAAAGAGACTCATCGTGGGCGGCTTTGAGGGCGTATACGAGATTGGAAAGAACTTCAGAAACGAGGGCATGGACAGAAACCACAACCCGGAGTTCACTTGCATGGAGCTCTACGTGCAGTACAAGGACTACAACTGGATGATGTCGTTCACCGAAAAACTGCTGGAGACTATCTGTATCGCCGTTAACGGTAAACCGGAACGCGAAATCAACGGAAATATCGTAAGCTTTAAGGCTCCTTACAGACGCTTGCCTATCCTCGACGCCATCAAGGAAAAGACGGGCTTCGACTGCAACGGAAAGTCTGAAGAGGAAATAAGAAACTTCTGCAAGGAGAAGGGAATGGAAGTTGACGAGACTATGGGCAAGGGCAAGCTCATTGACGAGCTCTTCGGAGAATTCTGCGAGGGAACTTTCATCCAGCCTACCTTCATAACCGACTACCCTGTAGAAATGTCGCCTCTAACAAAGATGCACAGGTCTAAACCGGGACTGACGGAGAGATTCGAGCTTATGGTGAACGGTAAGGAGCTGGCTAACGCATACTCGGAGCTTAACGACCCTATCGACCAGGAGGAAAGGTTTATCGACCAGATGAAGCTCGCCGACAAGGGCGACGACGAGGCTATGATTATCGACAAGGACTTCCTGCGCGCCCTGCAATACGGAATGCCGCCTACAAGCGGTATCGGAATCGGAATCGACCGCCTCGTAATGCTTATGACCGGCAAGACCTACATCCAGGAAGTTCTATTCTTCCCGCAGATGAAGCCTGAGAAGAAAATGCCGCAAAGCTCGATTAAGGAATGGGAGGAAATCGGAGTAAGCGAAAACTGGGCCTACGTTATGAGAAAAGCCGGATTTAACCTCATTTCCGACATTAAGGGAGAAAAGGCTCAGGGCTTGCAGCAGAAAATCGGTGAGATTAACAAGAAATACAAACTGGGATACGAGAAACCTTCGCTCGACGAGGTCCAGAACTGGATTGACAGGAGTAACGCCTGAAGCTGACCTCACGGTTTGCTCGCTAAAGAGATTGTTATGGTGGCTTGTGCAGCCCGCGAAAAGGGGCTGCCAAGCTAACTTTTATGAACTATATATTTATATAAGGTGTTTGACTGCGGTAAAATAGCGATTATAGGAAGTGGCAGCTGGGCTACTGCCATTGCCAAAATAATTGTAGGAAAGACCCACCATATCGGCTGGTACATCCGAAGGGACGACCGTATCGAGGATTTTAGGCGACTCGGACACAACCCGGCTTACCTTATGAGCGTAAGGTTTAATGTTGACGAGATCTTCTTCTCTTCCGACATTAACAGGATTGTTCAGCAATATGACACTCTTGTTTTTGTTACGCCGTCTCCTTATCTGAAAAACCACCTGAGGAAGCTGAAAACGAACATAAGCGACAAATTTATCGTTACGGCTATCAAGGGTATCGTGCCCGACGAGAACCTCGCCTGCTCGGAATATTTCACTCAAGTATATGACGTGCCCGAAAAGAACATGGCGTGTCTTGGCGGACCGTCGCATGCGGAGGAGGTGGCGCTCGAAAGACTTTCTTATCTTACTGTGGGCTGTTCTGATGTTGAAAAGGCTCAGGCCTTTGCAGATATCCTTGTAAACAAGTTTATCAAGACCAAGACGAGCTCTGACGTTATCGGCATTGAGTATGCTTCAGTCCTGAAGAATGTCTATGCCATAGCATCGGGAATTTGTAGCGGACTGAACTTCGGCGACAACTTCCAGGCCGTTCTGATGTCGAATGCCGTGCAGGAGATGGACCGCTTCCTGACGGCTGTTCATCCTATCGAACGGAGTGTCTACGACTCGGTGTACCTGGGCGACCTGTTGGTTACAGGATACAGTAATTTCTCGCGCAACAGAACTTTCGGAACAATGATCGGCAAGGGGTACAGCGTGAAGAGTGCTCAAATAGAAATGGAGATGATTGCCGAGGGCTTCTTCGGAACGAAATGCATGAAGGAGATTAACCGTCATATGCATGTTAACATGCCTATTCTTGACGCTGTCTACAATATACTGTATGAAAGGATTAGTCCACAGGTGGAAATTAAACTGCTTACAGATTCTTTCAGATAAAGAAAGTCTAACTTAACGACAAGACTATAATCATTACAAATAAAACCATAAAATAACGAATAATATGGAAAATATCAAACTTGACATCACTAAGGCTGCCCAGTTTCTGAAGGAAGGGGCAGTGAAGGGTTTTGAACCGAAAGTTATCGAAGCACAGAAGGCTCTTGAAAACGGAACTTGCCTCGGCAACGACTTCCTCGGATGGCTACACTTGCCGTCGTCTATTTCTGAGGATTTTATCAATGAGCTCCAGGCATGTGCCGATACTCTCAGAAATAACTGCGAGGCTATTGTCATTGCCGGAATCGGTGGTAGCTACCTCGGTGCGAGAGCCGTTATCGAAGCTCTGGGCAATTCGTTCGCATGGCTCGTAAACGACAAGAAGAACCCTACTATCCTGTTTGCAGGAAACAATATCGGTGAGGATTATCTTGCTGAACTTACTGCTTATCTGGCTGACAAGAAGTTCGGCGTAATTAACATATCGAAATCTGGTACGACGACAGAGACGGCTCTTACTTTCCGCCTGCTCAAGAAACAATGTGAGAATCAGCGCGGCAAGGAAGAGGCAAAGAAGGTTATCGTTGCAATAACCGACGCAAAGAAGGGTGCTGCACGCGCTGCTGCCGACAAGGAAGGATACAAGACTTTTGTCATTCCAGACAATGTGGGCGGCAGATTCTCTGTTCTTACCCCAGTTGGTCTTCTGCCTATCGCTTGTGCCGGTTTCGACATCAAGGCGCTCATAAGCGGTGCGGTGGCTATGGAAAAGGCGTGCGACAGCAGTGTTCCTTTCGAGGAAAACCCGGCTGCACTCTATGCGGCGGTAAGAAACGGACTTTATGCTGAAGCTGGAAAGAAAATCGAGATTATGGTGAACTTCCAGCCTAAACTGCACTTCTTCTCTGAATGGTGGAAGCAGCTCTTCGGCGAGAGCGAAGGTAAGGACGGAAAGGGCATCTTCCCTGCTTCTTGCGACTTCACTACCGACTTGCACTCTATGGGACAATGGATCCAGCAGGGCGAGCGCACGATTTACGAGACTGTTATCAGCATCGAGAAGCCTAACAAGGAATTGCTGTTCCCTCACGACGACGACAACCTCGACGGACTGAACTTCCTCGCAGGAAAACGTGTGGATGAGGTGAACAAGATGGCTGAACTGGGCACTCGCCTGGCTCATGTAGACGGAAACGTGCCTAATATCCACATCAGCGTTCCGTCGCTTAACGAATATTATATCGGACAGCTTATCTATTTCTTCGAGAAAGCTTGTGGCATCAGCGGATTGATTCTTGGCGTTAACCCGTTCAACCAGCCTGGCGTTGAAGCATACAAGAAGAATATGTTTGCTCTGCTCGACAAACCCGGATATGAGGAAGAGAGCAAGGCTATCAAGAAACGTATAGCTGAAGAGGCGTAGCTTAAAATGGAAACTATAGATTGGAGATTATTGTCTTAAAACTATAGATTGGAGATTATAGTTTAAACTATAGAATAGGAAAAAGGGAGACAGATTTTAGTCTCCCCTTTTTATTTATAAAAGAGAATATTCAGATTTACCGAATATTCTCTTCTTTCCTTATCATTGTTTCTTCTGCTTCAAAGAGGCAATGCTGTCTTTCAAGGCAGCTATCTTCTCTTCACTGTCGCTCTGCTTTTTGCGCTCAAGGGCAACGACTGCCTCTGGAGCATTTGCAACGAAACGCTCATTAGAGAGTTTCTTCTTGACACCGGCAAGGAAACCTTCAAGGTGCTTCAGTTGAGCTTCCTGCTTCTCTATCTCAGCATCGATGTCTATCATGTCGCCAAGAGGAACTGCATACTCAAGCGTTCCAACCATAAAGGCGGCAGAAGTACTGTCTTTTTCAGTAACAACATCAATACTGCTCAGGTTTGCCATCTTCGAAACGACACTGTCATACTGCGAGAGACTGTTCTCGCCTATTGCCTGCAGCTTCATCGCATCCTTGTTAGGAATGTTCTTCTGATTGCGCACTGTGCGGACACCGGCAACTACCTGCTTGACGTTCTCGATGTCGCTGACCAGACGAAGGTCGTCGGCTGTAGGAACAGGGATTTCAAGCTTTACGCGCATTATTGACTCGCCATCCTTACGCTCATAGATGTGCTGCCATAACTCTTCGGTTATGAACGGCATGAAAGGATGAAGCATCTTCAGCAGATTCTCGAAGAATGACAGTGTTGCATTATATGTAGCTGTGTCGATAGGCTGGCCGTAGGCTGGCTTCACCATCTCCAGATACCAACTTGAGAACTCATCCCAGAAGAGTCGGTAGACGGTCATTAGAGCCTCTGAAATACGATACTTGCTGAACAGGTCGTCAACCTCCTGGCTTGTCTGGCGCAACTTAGCCTCAAACCATTTTACGGCTATCTTGTTTGCTTCAGGCTGTTCTCCGTCTGATACGCTCCATCCCTTGACAAGACGGAAGGCGTTCCAAATCTTGTTGTTGAAGTTTCGTCCCTGCTCACAAAGACTTTCATCGAAAAGGATGTCGTTACCTGCCGGTGCAGAGAGCATCATTCCCATTCTCACGCCATCGGCACCGTATTTGTCGATAAGATTGAGCGGGTCTGGAGAATTGCCAAGACTCTTGGACATCTTGCGTCCGAGCTTGTCGCGAACGATTCCCGTGAAGTAGACATGCTTGAATGGCATTTTGCCACGATACTCGTAGCCTGCCATAATCATTCTGGCAACCCAGAAGAAGATGATGTCTGGACCGGTTACGAGGTCGCACGTCGGATAATAGTATTTTATCTCTTCATTGTCAGGGTCAAGGATTCCGTTAAACAAAGATATTGGCCATAGCCAAGAAGAGAACCATGTGTCAAGACAGTCGCTGTCTTGCTCAAGATCGGCTGCCGACAAGTTGGCATTTTTCTCTTGTGCTGCCTTCAGAGCCTCATCGATGTTTTCTGCCACGACGAAGTCGCGCTTACCGTCGGCTGTCGTGAAATAATATGCAGGTATTCTATGTCCCCACCACAACTGACGGCTGATGCACCAGTCTTTGATGTTCTCCAGCCAATGACGATAAGTATTCTTGTATTTTGAAGGATAGAACTGAATGTCGTCGTCCATTACCGGTGGCAGAGCGATGTCTGCAAAATGCTTCATCGACAGGAACCACTGGGTGGAAAGTTTTGGCTCAATAGGAACATTTGTACGCTCTGAGAAACCTACCTTATTATTGTAGTCTTCTACTTTTTCCATCAAGCCTGCTGCCTTTAGGTCTTGCTCTATCTGCTTGCGAACGTCCATGCGGTCCATACCTACATACATGCCGGCTGCTTCGCTTATTGTTCCGTTGTCGTTGAAAATGTCAATTGTCTCAAGGTTGTGCTTCAAGCCAAGGGCATGGTCGTTTATATCATGGGCAGGAGTTACTTTCAGGCAACCGGTACCGAATTCTATGTCCACATAATCATCCTCGATTACAGGGATTTCTCTTCCTACCAACGGAACGACAACGTGCTTTCCCTTTAGCCAAGTGTTTTTCTCGTCATTCGGATTTATACACATTGCCGTATCGCCCATAATGGTTTCCGGACGAGTTGTAGCCACTACTGCATAATAGCCTTTTTCGTCTTTATGCATTATGTTGCCGTCGCTGACTTTCTTCACGTCACTTTCTACTACTCTATATTTCAGATAGTAAAGTTTGGAATGTTCGTCTTTATAGATGACCTCCTCGTCGGAAAGTGCTGTCTGGGCCTTCGGATCCCAGTTTACCATACGGACGCCACGATAAATCAGACCCTTGTTATAAAGGTCGCAGAATACCTTTATGACGCTCTTCGAACGAATGTCGTCCATGGTGAAAGCCGTACGGTCCCAATCGCAGCTGGCACCGAGCTTACGAAGCTGCTTGAGGATTATGCCTCCATGCTCCTCGGTCCAAGCCCAAGCGTGCTTAAGAAACTCCTCACGGGTCAGATCTGTTTTCTTTATCCCCTGCTGAGCAAGTTTGTTTACGACTTTTGCCTCTGTTGCAATCGAGGCATGGTCGGTTCCTGGAACCCAGCACGCATTTTTTCCTTCCATTCTTGCTCTTCTCACAAGAATGTCCTGGATCGTATTGTTCAACATGTGACCCATATGGAGCACACCGGTCACGTTTGGTGGCGGAATAACTACTGTGTAAGGCTCTCGCCCATCTGGCTTACTACTGAAAAGTTTATTGTCAAGCCAATACTGATACCATTTCGACTCCACAGCCTGTGGGTCATACTTGCTTGCTAATTCCATTTGTTTATATATTTTGTTTTTAATTATCTGTATGAAAATCTTTAATATAATTATTGTCGACAGCTGCTGGAACTCTCCATATCTATGCTTTCCAATAATTTACAAAGAATAGTGCAAAGTTAGCTATTTCCGATGTATATGACAAATTTATCAATCAATTTATTCATGTTTCGGATTTAGTTCTTCATCTCTCCCACTCGTCTTCTACTCTTCCAAATCAAAAATGTTACATTGTTACATTGTTACATGTTACATTAAGCTCCTTTCTAATAATTAGGAATTAGGAATTAGGAACTTTTCTGAATTAGGAATTAGGAATGAGGAATTAGGAATTAGGAATGAGGAATTAGGAATTAGGATTTTTTTAATGAAGAATGCGAGTTACCTTGCTTAACTGACAAAGTAACTCGCATTCCTAATTCCTATTTCCTAATTCCTAATTTTTAATAATGCCTTGCTCAACAAAGATCTTCTTCAGAGCCATGACACCCCTCTCAACTTGCTCTTTGGTGTGTGTTGCCATCAAAGCAAAACGCACGAGAGTATCTTGAGGTGCACATGCTGGAGGAATTACAGGATTGATAAACACACCTGCATCGAAAGCGAGCTTTGTTACAAGGAATGTTTTCTCCGGATCGCGGACATACAAAGGAATTATAGGGCTCTCTGTATCGCCAATCTCGAATCCTTCCTCGCGGAAACGCTTCAGAGCAAAATTCGTAACATCCCACAGGCGCTCGATTCTTTCCGGCTCCTTGCGTATGATGTGTAAAGCTTCCATTGCTGCAGCAGTTGCTGAAGGAGTGTTGGAAGCACTGAAAATATACGTACGTACTGTATGACGCAAGTAATTTATTGTATCCTTGTCTCCTGCAATAAAACCGCCAATACTTGCAAGACTTTTTGAGAAAGTACCCATAATGAGGTCTACGTCGTCTGTTACTCCGAAATGGTCGCAGACTCCCCTACCCTCTTTGCCGAATACTCCCAAGCCGTGGGCTTCATCGACCATAATCGAGGCATTGTACTTCTTCTTGAGACGTACAATTTCCGGCAAGTTTGCCAAATCGCCTTCCATAGAGAAAACGCCGTCGACCACGATAAGCTTTACAGCCTCCGGACGACATTTCTTGAGCTGCTTCTCAAGATCCTCCATGTCATTATGCTTGTACTTCAGGCATGTTGCAAACGAGAGACGCCTTCCGTCTACGATACTTGCATGGTCACGCTCGTCGCAGATTATATAATCCTCCCTGCCACAAACCACGGCAAGGACACCAGCATTTACGAAAAATCCTGTGGAAAAGCAGAGCGCATCATCTTTATGCTCATATTCTGCAAGTTCTTTTTCTAACTTTACATGCAAATCCAGCGTACCGTTCAAGAATCTGCTTCCTGCACATCCCGTTCCGTATTGGTCGATAGCAGCTTTCGCAGCTGCCTCCACACGTGGATCGCCAACCAGACCGGTGTACGCATTCGAACCGAACATCAACACTTTATGTCCGTCCATCTGCACTTCTGTACCCTGTTTTCCTGTTATTTCACGGAAATATGGGTAAATGCCCGCTTCCATATATTTCTGCGGCACACGATAATTCTTGTATTTCTCTTGTAAAAGTCCCATTATTTATATAGGTGTAGTAAACTACTTTTTATAATACTGGCTGCAAAGATACAAATTTTCATTGAAATATTAGCGTTTTATAAAGAAATATTCATTATTGGAGAAAATATATCCTTTTTTAATTGCTTTTATTACGGAAATTATTACTTTTGCACATTATGCCGAATAAGAAGAATATAATATTCATAATGAACCCTATTTCCGGCACAGTTAGCAAGGCTGGAATTCCTGGACTTATCGAGAAATATCTCGACAAGAGTAAATTTTCATACTCTGTCGAATGTACGAAATATGCAGGAAATGCAACAGAAATAGCTTTGAAGGCTAAAACCGACGGTATTGACGCTGTCGTTGCCATCGGCGGCGACGGCACAGTGAACGAAGTGGGAAAAGCACTGATACAATCTGACACTGCCCTGGGAATTATCCCGTGCGGCTCGGGAAATGGACTTGCACGCCACTTAATGCTACCGATGGAAATCAGAAAGGCCATTTCCGTCATAAACCAGTATGACATACACGATTTGGACTATGGGACTATTGACTCTCATCCTTTCTTCTGCACGTGTGGAATGGGATTTGACGCATATATAAGTATGAAATTTGCTCAGGCTGGTAAAAGAGGTCCTGTAACCTATCTTGAAAATATCCTGAAAGAGGGAATAAAATACGAGCCTGAGACTTACACCATAAAATCGGAAGAATTCAACATTACGCAAAAGGCTTTTCTCGTTTCATGCGCCAACGCATCTCAATATGGAAACAACGCCTATATAGCCCCCCAAGCATCAATGAGCGACGGACTGCTGGACGTCATCGTTATGGATCCTCTCGACATGCTGGATGCACCGCAAATTAGCATCGACATGTTTAACAAGACTCTTAACAAAAATACGAAAATCAAGACTTTCAAGTCGAAAAAACTCCATGTCGTACGAGAGAAACCAGGAGTTATACATTACGACGGCGACCCGATTATGGGACCGGAAGAAATAGACATAAATGTTGTAAGCAAAGGTATTAAAATCATCGTAAATCCTTTTGCAGACAAATCAAGACGACGACCAAATGCCGTACAGAATGCTTTCTGCGAAATTCTGAACGACATAAATGCCGTCAGGACTGACATTACGAAACAAGGCAAGCATATACAGACGATTAACAAGATGCTCCTGAAAAAACTGAATAAATAAAACTCGTTAAGCAACAAAAAAAACAACTCGTTAAGCAACAAAAAAAACGACCTTTAACACCACAAAAGAATGTCAAACAATTTCTTTCGCTTTAAACAATTTACTGTCTATCAGGACATCTGTGCAATGAAAGTAGGAACTGACGGCACACTACTTGGAGCATGGGCATCTGGAGGCGAAAGGATTCTCGATATAGGCACTGGCACCGGACTTATCGCGCTAATGATGGCACAGCGCTTTCCTAATGCCAACATTACGGCTATAGATATAGACGAAAAGGCTTGCCAACAGGCGGAAGCTAACTTTACCGATTCACCGTTTGCCATGCGAATTTCTACAATATGCGCTTCACTGCAAGATTACGAAAAGAGCTGCAAAGAAGAGACTTACGATGCAATTGTATGCAATCCGCCATTCTTCGTCAACTCTCTACTTTGCCCTGACGACCAGCGCACAACAGCACGACATGCCTCTAAGTTAAAATACCAAGAGCTCTTTCACGGAGTACAGCGTTTACTTACTGACAAAGGAATTTTCTCGGCTATAATCCCAACAAATTGTCTTCCGGATTTTGAAGAAGCTGCTTATTTATGCGGACTTAACAGAATAAAAAAATGTTCAATCAAAACAGTACCGAGAAAAGAAGCAAAAAGGGTTCTAATGTCATATTCTAAAAGTTCGGAATTTGAGTATTATGCTTCAGAGGAAAGTATTGACGACGGTAAGGGGAATAGAACGAAATGGTACTCTGACATAACATCAGAATTTTACTTGTAGCAAAAAATTGCAAATCGCATTTTATTCGAATACAAACAAAAGGCTTTTACCTGTTTAGAATTCCATAAAGCTTATTTTTATTTAAATAAGAGCAGAAGACTTTTTAGTCTGAAAAAAAAAGGTTAACTTTGCAAAATATTTTGCACTATAATTTTACAAGATTACAAAATAAATACAGTATATGAACAAATACATGAGCGGCACATTTTCTATGATCGCGGACTTCGATGGTGATATAAAAAATCTCTTCAACGAAAAGATTGAAGGAGATTTGCCGGTATTGGCAACAAGAAACCTTATGATGTTTCCGGGTGTCGTGTCTCCTATCATCATAGGTAGAAAACAAAGCATGAAACTCATTGAAGTAATGCAAAAAAAAAGAAAGAATGCTATCTTTGCTGTTTTCTGCCAAAAAGAAGTTGACACAGAGAATCCTAAATTCGATGATTTGTACCACTACGGCGTATACGCAAAAATTGTAAGGACACTGGATATTCCAGGACAAGGAAATAATATTACTGTTATTGTACAAGCACTCGGAAGATGTACTCTCGAAAGCATAAAGAAAGACAGGCCTTACCTTATCGGTTCGGTTTCTGACGCCCAAGAAACTATGCCTGAAAAAGAAGACAATGTCTTCAAAGAAGCTATGGATGATCTCAGAAAAACGTCGATGACATTCGTAAGACAAAATGACGAGATTCCTAACGAAGCTATGTTTGCCTTACAGAATACCAACAACAATGTTATTCTGATAAATTATATTTGTTCCAACTTGCCTTTCTCTACAGAAGATAAAGCAAAACTTCTTTTCATGAATTCCATGAAAGAACGTGTTTTCGGCTTGCTAAAACTCCTTAACAGGGAAATGCAACTGCTAAAACTCCGACAAGACATCAGAAGCAAGACAAGGGAAGACCTCGATGAGCAACAGCGCGAGTATTTCTTGCAGCAGCAGATAAAGAACATAAAAGAAGAACTCGGTTCTGGAGAGGGTACGCCTGAGCGCAAGGAACTTGTAGAAAAGGCTAAGACTAAATCATGGAGCAAAGAAACTGCAGAAGTCTTCAATAAAGAACTGGAGAAACTGGACTTGCTTAACCAGCAAAGTCCAGAATATAATGTACAGCTTACTTATCTGCAAACTTTAGTTTCTCTGCCGTGGAACGAATACACTAAAGATGACTTAAACATTGACAAGGCAAAAAGAACTCTTGACTCTGACCATTATGGAATGGAAAAAGTAAAGGAAAGAATTCTGGAGTATATTGCCGTGTTGAAACTTAGGAATGACCTAAAGTCTCCAATTATATGCCTGTATGGACCTCCTGGAGTTGGAAAAACAAGTCTTGGAAAAAGTATTGCAAAAGCATTGGGGAGGAAATACGCCAGAATATCTCTGGGAGGACTTCACGACGAGTCTGAAATTAGAGGACACAGAAGGACTTACATCGGAGCAATGCCGGGAAGAATCATAAAGAATCTACAAAAAGTGGGTTCTTCAAATCCGGTTTTCATCTTAGACGAAATCGACAAAATTACTACAAATACAGTAAACGGAGATCCTTCATCTGCTCTGCTTGAAGTTCTTGACCCGGAACAGAACAAGGCTTTTCATGATAATTACATTGATGTAGATTACGACTTGTCTAAAGTCTTGTTTATTGCTACGGCTAATGATCTAAATACAATTCCACGACCTCTGCTCGACAGAATGGAGATTATAGAAATCAGCGGATACATCACAGAGGAAAAGCAGGAAATTGCCAAGAGACATCTTATCCCAAAAGAAAAAAACAATACAGGACTGGGAGATGAGAAAAAACTGACATTCACAAAGTCGGCTACAGAAAAAATCATCGAACAATATACGAGAGAAAGTGGCGTTAGACAATTGGAAAAACAAATTAACAAGGCTCTGCGCAAAATTGCTTTTGAGAAAGCAAAGAACGGCTCTCTTGAAATCTCGCATATAACTCCAAAGGATATAGAACATCTACTTGGCAAAGCTCCATTCTATCGCGATATTTACCAGGGTAATGACTATGCAGGAGTTGTAACAGGACTGGCTTGGACAAGTGTTGGAGGAGAAATTCTGTTTATCGAGACCAGCCTAAGCAAAGGAAAAGGTTCTAAACTTACACTGACTGGTAATCTCGGGGATGTGATGAAGGAGTCGGCAATGCTCGCCCTCGAATTTGTCAAGGCACACTCTGATGTTCTTGGAATTGACTACAGAATCTTCGATAATTGGAATATACATATTCATGTGCCAGAAGGTGCCACCCCAAAAGACGGACCGTCAGCAGGTATTACGATAGCTACTTCCATTGCATCTGCGTTGACACAGAGGAAGGTAAGAAAAAATACAGCGATGACTGGAGAAATAACTCTCCGTGGCAAGGTGCTACCCGTGGGAGGCATCAAAGAAAAAATTCTTGCTGCCAAACGGGCTGGAATAACTGACATCGTAATGTGTCAAGAGAACAAAAAGGATATTGATGAGATTCCCGACATCTATCTCAAAGGAGTTTCATTCCATTATGTCGAAAATGTACTTGATGTATGGAAATTCGCACTTACTGACGAGATTGTTGAGAATCCTATACATTTTGACATTGAAGATGACAAGAAATGATAATTTCTAAAATAAATTATAACGCTTAAAGAAATAATAATGACCTTTGAACTTGAACATACAGATTCTGCCAGCGATGCAAGGACTGGTACTATTACTACCGCTCACGGAAAAATAAAAACTCCGATTTTTATGCCGGTCGGCACATGCGGTAGCGTTAAGGGAGTTCATTTTAGTGAACTTAGAGAACAGATTAAAGCTCAAATAATTCTTGGCAATACCTACCACCTTTATTTACGCCCCGGACTGGAGGTGTTGAAGGCGGCTGGAGGACTGCATAAATTCAACACATGGGACAGACCTATACTTACAGATAGCGGTGGCTTTCAGGTATTCTCTCTAACAGGCATTAGAAAGCTAAAAGAGGAAGGATGCGAATTTAGATCGCATATCGATGGCTCCAAACATTTTTTCACACCTGAAAACGTTATGGACACAGAACGTATAATTGGTGCGGATATAATAATGGCACTTGATGAATGTCCGCCAGGACAAAGCGACTACGAATATGCAAAGAAAAGCCTCGGTCTAACTCAACGCTGGCTGGACAGATGCATAAAGAGATTTAATGAGACTGAACCTTTATACGGATACGAGCAGACTTTGTTCCCTATCGTTCAGGGATGCACATATAAAGACTTGCGGCGCGAAGCTGCAAAATTTGTGGCTGACAAAGGCGCTGACGGAAATGCTATCGGCGGCCTTGCTGTTGGTGAGCCTACTGAGGTAATGTATGAGATGATTGAAACAGTTAACGAGATATTGCCAAAGGATAAGCCAAGGTATCTAATGGGAGTTGGTACGCCACAGAATATCCTTGAGGCTATTGAAAGAGGAGTTGACATGTTTGATTGTGTTATGCCAACCCGAAACGGAAGAAATGCGATGTTGTTCACTTACAACGGGACGATGAATATGCGTAACAAAAAGTGGGAAATGGATTTCTCCCCTATTGATCCTGAAGGGTGCGACACCGACAGAATCTATTCCAAAGCATATCTTCATCATTTGTTTAAGGCTCAGGAACTACTTGCAATGCAGATTGCAAGTATACATAATTTGGCATTCTATCTTAGACTTGTCACTGATGCACGTAAACATATTGAAGATGGTGATTTCGTAAGTTGGAAAAGGTCTGTCATAGATAACCTCGGAAGAAGAATTTAATTTTATTTCTAAAAATGAGAAGGAGTATAAGCTACCTACGGCGAATGGTAAAATACAGGAAAAGCCTTAAATGGCTTTTCCCCATCATGGCATGGATAAAAAAGCACTTTAAATGGCTTGGGGTACTTAACCCTGGCAGATATGTTAAAATCCTCGATTTATACATTATAAAGAAGTTTATTGGTACTTATATTTACTCTATCTTCTTGATAATATCTATATCTATTGTCTTCGACGTTAATGAGAATCTTGCTAAATTCTCACAGTACCACGCTCCTCTAAAGGCAATAGTTTTCGACTATTATATGAATTTCGTACCATACTATGCGAATCTTTTTAGTCCTCTATTTGTATTCATTGCCGTAATTTTCTTCACCTCGAAACTTGCAGGAAACTCTGAAATTATATCTATACTCGCCGCAGGAGTCAGTTTCAAACGACTCCTGAGACCATACATGATATCTGCCTTGCTAATTTCAGCATTGACTTTTTATCTCGGGGCTTATATTATACCTAAAGGTACAATTGTCAGACAGAATTTTGAGACCATGTATAAGAACAAGAAGAAAAACACTTCTGCCGATAATGTTCAGTTACAAGTTGGGAAAGGCATCATTGCATACATACAACACTACGACAATAACATGAAGAAAGGTTATGGATTCTGCTTAGATAAGTTCGAAAATAAGAAATTAGTATGCCACCTAACTGCCTCTGAAGTGCAATATGATACTATTTCAGAAAGCAAATACCACTGGAAACTGAGTAACTGGAGGATTAGGCAAATGCGCGGTCTGAAGGAAACAATAACTAGCGGAGCTGAAAAAGATTCCATTATTATGATGGAACCGACAGACCTTGTCTTTTCTAAAGGACAGCAAGAGACTTTTACCAGTCCTCAACTTAGGGAATATATAACGAAACAAATTGACCGAGGTTCAAGTAATGTAGTACAATACGAAGTTGAATATCATAAACGCATAGCCACGTCTTTTGCTTCATTTATTCTTACCACAATTGGCGTTTCCCTATCATCCAGGAAAAGAAAGGGCGGTATGGGAATGTATCTCGGCATAGGACTGGCCCTAAGCTTTTCTTATATAATGCTGCAAACAGTTTCAGCAACTTTTGCCATTCAGGCAAATACGCCACCTATGTTGGCAGCATGGATTCCTAATATTATATTCGCGTTAGTAGCTTATTTCTGCTATCGCAAAGCACCAAATTAAAAAAATATGGATTTTTACGATTTAGATTTGAGCGACAACACACTTGATGCTCTTGATGATATGAATTTTTCAACCTGTACTCCTATACAGGAAAAATGTATACCACAGATTCTTGAAGGCAAAGACTTGATTGGAGTAGCCCAGACTGGTACGGGCAAAACTGCAGCCTACTTATTGCCGATTTTAAGCATGCTTGATGACGGCGGCTTTCCAAAAGATGCCATAAACTGTGTAATAATGAGTCCTACACGCGAGCTTGCACAACAGATAGATCAAGCAATGCAAGGATTTTCATACTACATGGATGGTGTTACGAGTGTTGCCGTATATGGCGGAAACGACGGTAATAGATATGAGCAGGAATACAAGAGCATGAAAATGGGTGCTGATGTCGTTATTGCAACTCCCGGCAGACTCATCAGTCATATTAATATGGGTAATGTTGATTTCAGCAGAGTTTCATTTTTTGTACTTGATGAAGCTGACAGAATGCTTGACATGGGATTCTCTGAAGATATCATGAATATAGCGAAACTGCTACCTCTCACTTGTCAGACAATTATGTATTCGGCTACAATGCCACCAAAAATAGAACAACTGGCAAAGACTCTTCTTAAAAAACCTGTCATAGTAAAATTGGCAGTTAGCAAACCTGCAGAAAAAATCTTACAACAGGCTTATGTATGCCATGAGAACCAAAAAATGGCAGTCTTAAAAATGCTCTTTAAAGAACAAAAGCCTGAGAGAGTCATCATCTTCTCATGTTCTAAAATAAAAGTAAAAGAAATAAATCGTAATCTGAAACAGCTTGGAATAAATAGTGGCGAAATGCACTCCGACCTTAATCAAGCCGAGAGAGATGATATAATGTATAGGTTTAAGGCTGGACAAATTGATGTCCTTGTTGCAACAGACATCGTCGCACGAGGCATTGACATCGACGACATAACAATGGTCATCAACTATGATGTTCCACATGATGCAGAAGATTACGTACATCGCGTTGGACGTACTGCAAGAGCAAATAGAGATGGAAGGGCAATTACCTTGATTCGCGGAAGAGAGGTCGGAGATTTCATGAAAATTGAAAGGTTTCTTGGTAGAGAAATCGAAAAGCTACCAATTCCGCAATATATTGGCAAAGCACCGGAATACAAAGAATTTCCAAATGACGGGAAAAGAAGAAAAGGCAGATACAATAAGCGGAAAAGCAATAAAAATAGTAATAACAGGAACTACAAAAAAAATATAAACGTTAACAAGAAAAATAAAGTGCGGAAATCTGAAAAAGAAACAAATAATCCTAAAGGCAAAAGCACTAAAATGGACGAAAGTAACATTCAAAAGTAATAAAGAAACAAATTATAGTTAATAAAAAAATCCTGAAACTTTATGCTTCAGGATTTTTTTATTTAATTATTTACAGATCCTCCGACTATATCAAGCAATTCATTTGTAATTGCCTGCTGACGGCTCTTATTATACTGCAAGTTAAGATCACGCAACAATTCATCGGCATTGTCGGTAGCTGTCTGCATAGCAACCATTCTAGCAGCATGCTCAGAAGCATTGCTATCAAGAAGTGCCGTATAAATCATCAAGTGGGCCAGCTTAGGAATAAGAGTTCTTAATACAGTCTCCATATCTGGTTCAACGATGAAATTATCATTAAGTGGCTTAACAGATACATCTGCCTTTTTCTCCTCTCGAGCATTTTTACGCAAATATTCTTGCATCTCTGGAGTAACCGTCTTATGAGTCAAATCTCTATCATTGTCCTGTCCAATAACTTCATCAACAGCAATAGGCAAAAAAGTCTTACGCTGAAGAATCTGAGAACCAGCACTCTTAAAATGATGATAAATCAAATCAACACGATCAATCTCACCTTTAAGAAACTTTTCTCCGAGTTCATGAGCGATCTCAACACATTGAGAAACATTTGGCTTATCCGCAAGATCAGTAAAATCGCCAGCACTCTTAAGCCCCATTTTTGCAACCTGCTCCGCAACTTTTCTACCAATCGGGTAAACAATAATGTTCTCTTTACCAATAGAAGAATATTCATCTACTGCATGATTTAACATTTTTACCACATTGGCATTAAAACCACCACAAAGACTGCTATTAGAAGAAAAGACTACAAAGGCAACATGCTTTACATGACGAACCTCACTGAATGCCGTGTGAGCATCAGCCTCACTTGCAAGAAAAGTGCGAAGGATTCTCTCAAGCATATTCTCATACGGAAGCATATTTTCTATCATCTGCTGCGCATGATGCAACTTAGAAGATGCAACCATCTTCATCGCACTCGTAATCTTACGCGTACTGTTCACCGAGGCAATTCTGCCTTTAATTTCTTTCAGTGACGGCATAGGCTACTACTTTTTATATTGTCCAGCAATGTCTGCCATTACAGCCTCCACAATGCCTGTCACCTCATCATTGATGACACCAGACGAAAGTACATCAATAACATCTTCCTTGTGAGAAGTGCGAAGCTTGTCAAGGAAAGCATCCTGACATTCACGGACTTTATCTACAGGCACATCATGCATCAGTCCATGAGTTCCACAGTAGAGAATTGCAATCTGCTCACCTACAGGCATTGGAGAATATTGAGGCTGAATAAGAAGCTGATTGTTCTTACGACCCCGATCAAGAGTCATTGCCGTTACAGCATCCATATCACTTGAGAATTTTGAGAAAGCCTCAAGTTCACGATACTGAGCCATATCAATTTTCAGCGTTCCTGCAACCTTCTTCATACTCTTAATCTGAGCGGAACCACCTACACGACTTACAGAAATACCAACATTGATTGCAGGACGGAATCCTTGATTGAACAAATCAGTCTCAAGATAAATCTGTCCATCAGTGATTGAAATCACATTTGTAGGGATATATGCCGAGACGTCGCCAGCCTGTGTCTCAATGATAGGAAGTGCTGTAAGAGAACCACCTCCCTTAACATGACCTTTCATGCATTCAGGAAGATCATTCATGTTCTCAGCAATCTCCTGCTGATCATTAATACGTGCCGCACGCTCCAATAGACGACTATGAAGATAGAAGACATCGCCAGGATATGCTTCTCGTCCAGACGGACGACGCAAAATCAACGATACCTCACGATAAGCCACTGCCTGCTTTGATAAATCATCATATACAACAAGAGCAGAATAGCCGCGATCACGGAAATATTCACCAATTGCAGCACCGGCAAAAGGAGCATAATACTGCATTGCTGCAGGATCAGCAGCTGTTGCCGCCACAATAATAGAATAAGGAAGGGCACCATGCTCTTTTAGATTTGCAACAAGAGCAGCAACAGTAGAAGCTTTCTGTCCAATAGCAACATAGATACAATATACAGGTTTTCCTGCCTCATAGAAACTCTTTTGGTTTATAATAGTATCAATTGCTATAGCCGTCTTACCTGTCTGGCGGTCACCAATAATGAGCTCACGCTGCCCACGGCCGATAGGAATCATTGAATCAACAGCCTTTAGACCTGTCTGTAAAGGTTCTTTTACAGGCTGTCTATAAATAACTCCAGGAGCCTTACGGTCAAGAGGCATTTCAAAAGAATCAGTCAAGTCAATATCACCTTTTCCGTCAATGGCTTGTCCCAACGGATTAATGACACGACCAAGCATATTGTCGTTAACACGAATAGAAGCAATACGCTTCGTACGCTTAACAACCATTCCTTCCTTTATGCCTTCTGTAGACCCAAGAAGGACACATCCTACATTATCCTCCT
Organism: Prevotella sp. UBA1104; assembly: GCA_002314055.1. Lineage (GTDB taxonomy): Bacteria > Bacteroidota > Bacteroidia > Bacteroidales > Bacteroidaceae > Prevotella. The sequence goes on along the minus strand of DCBP01000035.1, from coordinate 27,817 downwards.
CAAGGTTCATCACGATAGCCATAGTTCCATTCTCGAACTCGAGCAACTCATTAGCCTCTGCGTTTCTCAAACCATAGATTCGAGCTACGCCATCACTAACTTGAAGCACGGTACCAACCTCATCAAACTGCTGATTATTATTAATACCTTGCAGCTGTTCGAGAAGAACCTGTGACACTTCGCTTGGTTTAATTTTATCTGACATAATAATGCTTTTTTATTAATTAAGCTTCGACAATATGGACTTAAGCTGACTCTTGATACTTGCATCCAGACGATATGTGTCATATTCAAGCACAAAACCGCCAATAAGTTCAGAATCAACTGCGGTAGTGAATTCTACCGAACCATTTGTCTTACTTTCTACTAACTTCCGCAGCTTTGCCTCTGTATCAGAGGACAAAACTGCAGCCGTTGAAAGTTTTGCACGAATCAAGTTATTCTGCTTTCTGTACAGAGTAATAAACGAGTTGGCTATGAACTGCATAATACTCCCCCTATCCTCCTTCAGAACGAGACGGAAAAACCTTTTTGTCAAGTCTGAAGATGAATTGCCAGAAGCAGTAATTAGCAATTCCTCCTTCTGCTGTTTAGAGAGCATAGGATTAGCTATGGTGACACTCAGTTCGGGCACATTAACATATTCTGCGGCGAGAGTCTGCATGTCAGCATAGACCTGCTCAGACTGCTTCTCCAAGTTGCTTGCCTTGAGCAAGGCTCGAGCGTATCTAACCGATATTAATCCTAAATCCATCCTACTTATTTATTTAAATTAACTTCATCGAGCATAAGATCTATGTAGTCCATCTGCGCCTTATCAGTATCGAGTTTCTTGCGAAGAATTTTCTCTGATACTTCAACGCTCAATATGGCTACCTGCTTACGGATATCGCTAATTGCGGCTTTTTTCTGAGTTTCAATCTCCTGTCGCGCTTCATTGATGATACGCGCACTCTCCTCTTTAGCTTTATCCTGAGCATTTTCCAAAATAGCCTCGCGTGTCTCTGCAGCTTCTTTTAAGATAGAAGCCTGTTTCTCACGCGCTTCCTGAAGGATTTTCTCGCTCTCTTGCTTTATATTCTCAAGTTTGAGCGAAGCCTCATGTGCTTTCTGCAAACTCTCGTCGATATATTTCTTACGTTTCTCTACCATCCCTACCATTGCGGGGAATCCAAATTTGGCAAGAACGAAGAATACGACCAAGAATGCCAAAAGCATCCAAAAGAGCAATCCTGGATCAGGAGTCAATATTGATGGCAAACTTGATAAATCCATTTGCGTTATTTTACAAACACGAGTTCTTTAGCTAACTCTATAACGTTTAACAGTCTCCTTAATTTTTTACTTGATAAGGAATGCACACGCTACAATAGCGAACAAGGCACAACCTTCAACAAAAGCGGCTGTAAGAATCATGTTTGTCTGGATTTTTCCAGTAGCCTCAGGCTGACGTGCAATAGCGTCCATTGCGCTACCACCAATCTTACCAATTCCTAAACCAGCACCAATTGTTGCAATACCTGCTCCGAGACCGCAGCCCAGCTGTGCCAGACCTTCAGCAGCCAAAAGTGATGAAATAATCATAATTCTTAATTTTTAATTTGTTATTAATTTTTATTTTATTCTTTATTCCTATAATTATACATTATTCTTCCTCCTTGTGTGCCAGACCAATAAATACAGCACTCAGAAGTGTAAACACATACGCCTGAATAAATGCTACAAGAACCTCAAGGGCATTCATAAACAGCATCATAATGCAACTGACAAAATTCAGTCCGATACCAAATCCGACTCCCATAGACCATCCTAAGAAGATCACACAAGTGAAACTCAATATAATAGCATGTCCTGCCATCATATTAGCAAAAAGACGAACCATAAGAGCAAACGGCTTTGTGAAGACACCAAAGAATTCTATCACTGGCATCAACGGAACCGGATACGCTTTAAGGAAAACTGGAACATTTGGCCAGAATATATCTTTCCAATACTCCTTGTTTCCAAAAAGATTTATTGCAACCATCGAACAGAATGCCAAGAAGAAAGTAATATTTATGTTACCTGTAACATTTGCACCTCCAGGAAAAATTGGGAGCAACCCCAAAAGATTTGTCGTGAAGATAAAGAAGAATACAGTAAGAAGATACGGGGCATAGGGCTTAAAATGCTTTTCGCCAATTGAAGCCTTAACGACATCATCATATATCATCATTACAAACATTTCCATCAAACCGACAAAGCCACCAGGTGCATTACTTTTCTCGTCACGTTTCTTATACCAATGGGCACAAGACAAGAAAACAGCAATTAACACAAAGACAACAATCCAAATCTGAGCCACAGTTTTTGTAAAGCTCAAATCAAGAGGACGAACCGAAGTGTTATCTGGCATTTTCTCATAAATCTTACCATGATGTTCAGCATCAAAATAGAATGGTTTTGGAAGATTTTCAGCACTTCCAAAATACCACTCACCTGTATTAGAGCTACGAACAATTACAGGAAGATGAATACTAAGACTCTTTCCTCCGAATGTTGCAATATGCCAATCATACGAATCAGACAAATGCTCTAGTACAATTTCCGGTATATCAAGTTTACCATCATCCGCTTTATTACTATTTGCTGTAGCAACAAGCGGAATCAGAACAAGCACCACAAGGATAAATAATGACCTTAATTGTTTCATAATCAAAGTTTATTTTTCTTTTGTATAATCACACTTAGAGTGAGAATTTGAAACATGCGAGAAGAACACTGAATGGTGTACTAAAAATACAAAATAAAACATCATGAACACAATGCAAAACCTTAGCATCTGTTCCCTGCCAACTATAAGATAGCAGATGAACAATGTAAACAATGCTATTAACATGCGAAAACCAGAGACAGCGGTGTAAAACGTCGTTAAACCTTCCGGATTATTGCTTGCAACCTTTTTCCAAACCAATCCATCAGCGATTTCAACAACAAGAGAAAAGACTACACTCACAAGAAGTGGAGTTCCAAGCTCAAGTCCGGATATGAGAAATGTGGTACAAATAGTCACACCCGAAAGTATAACCAACAAAGCAAAGCTCTGCAATATATACCTTTTACAACATCTCTCTATATACTCTATTTCCAACATGTTAAGCGAAAGCATTAAAGTTCAACACAAATGTTCACGACATTCTTCTGCACCTCGACAAACCCCATTGAGGCATCCATCTCATGCATTCCCTCAGAGTCGTGAAATTTAATTCGTCCCTTATCCAAAGTCGAAATAATCGGCGCATGATTTGGAAGAATCTCAAACTCGCCATTAGTCCCAGGAACAACAACACTGTCAACCTTACCGGCAAATTCAATTTTCTCCGGAGAGACGATTTTTAAATCTAAACTCATCATATCTCAACAATTTTAGCCATTAACTTTTGCAGCTTCAAGCAACTTCTTACCTTTCTCAATAGCGTCCTCTATTGTACCCACATTAAGGAAAGCCTGCTCTGGAAGGTCATCTACCTTACCATCAAGAATCATATTAAAGCCCTTGATAGTTTCCTCTATTGGCACCATGACACCAGGAATACCTGTAAACTGTTCAGCAACTGTAAACGGCTGAGACAGGAAGCGCTGTACACGACGTGCTCTATTTACAGTGAGCTTATCTTCATCAGAAAGCTCATCCATACCAAGAATAGCAATAATATCCTGAAGTTCTGTATATCGCTGCAAGATTTCTTTTACACGCTGTGCACATTCATAATGCTCTTTTCCTACAATCAGCGGATCAAGGATACGGCTAGTTGAACCTAATGGATCAACAGCAGGATATATACCAAGCTCAGCGATCTTACGACTCAATTCTGTAGTTGCATCAAGATGAGTAAATGTAGTTGCCGGAGCTGGGTCTGTCAAGTCGTCAGCAGGTACATAAACAGCCTGTACTGAAGTAATAGAACCCTTCTTTGTAGAAGTGATTCGTTCCTGCATGGCACCCATCTCACTTGCCAAAGTAGGCTGATATCCTACAGCTGAAGGCATACGTCCAAGAAGTGCAGAAACCTCCGATCCGGCCTGTGTAAAGCGGAAGATATTATCAATAAAGAACATTATATCCGCAGCTTCACCATTCTTTCCTCCATGGTCACGGAATTCCTCAGCAACGGTAAGTCCTGAAAGTGCGACAGAAGCACGTGCGCCAGGTGGTTCATTCATCTGACCATAAACAAGTGTAGCCTGACTCTTTTGCAGTTCTTCCTTATCTACAAGGCTAAGATCCCATTTACCTTCTTCCATTGCCTTTTTAAACTTTTCACCATAGCGAATAACGCCAGACTCAAGCATATCTCGGATAAGGTCATTGCCTTCACGGGTACGTTCGCCAACACCAGCAAATACAGAGTATCCGTTATGTCCCTTGGCAATATTATTGATAAGCTCCATGATAAGCACGGTCTTACCGACTCCGGCACCACCGAAAAGTCCAATTTTACCACCTTTCATATAAGGCTCAAGCAAATCGATTACCTTTATACCAGTGGCAAGCATCTCCTTATGAGTAGAAAGTTCATCAAACTTTGGAGCCTCTCTATGAATAGGATATGCACCCTTCATATCAAGAGTTTCCATACCATCAATAGGCTGTCCGATGACATTCATCATACGACCTTTAATCTGCTCACCGGCTGGCATAAGGATTGGGGCACCTGTCGATACCACTTCAAGTCCACGCTGCAAGCCATCTGTGTTGTCCATTGCCACGGTGCGTACAGTATCTTCTCCGATATGCTGCTGAACTTCAATAACAAGTTCTCGGCCATCAGGACGTCTTACTTTCAGCGCGTCATGTATTTTCGGCAACACATTCTCCGGATTATCCCCCTTAACATCGAAGTATACGTCGATGACAGGCCCGACAATCTGGGAAATACGACCAATTCTTTGTGACATATTTTTTATGTTTTAAATATTAAATCTACATTTCTACTGGATACATGGAAGTTTATCATAGAATATCTTTCATGTTTCTCAGATTATGGCAAAAGGAAAACCTAAAGCCTAAAGATAAGCCAAGCGGTATAATAAATTATGTTTTTAGTAGTTTTATATATCGATCAGCTTTATCGGCTGCAAAAATAACAAATAATTTTAATCCTCCAATATTTTCTGCCAATATTTATTGTTTTGTAATACCCTTTTAAACCATTTTCAAAGACTTATGTCCTAAAAACAAGTATATACAAACTTTTTTGGCCCAAATAATGGAGGATTAAATGTACATTTTTAAATGCTCAGTTCATCAAGCACTGTAATCAGTTTTTTATCAAACGGTTTGTCAGAACGGATAGCATCAGTAAACGGCACATATACAATTTCATTATTTCTTACACCAACCATAAGATTTCTCTGTCCCTGCATAATTGCCTCGATTGCCCCTACTCCAGTACGACTTGCCAAAATACGGTCGTGTGCAGAAGGACTTCCGCCACGCTGCAGATGTCCAAGAATAGACACACGTACATTATAGTCTGGGAACTCCTTATGAACACGGTCTGCATAATACAGAGCGCCACATTTCGGGCTCTCGCTAACGATAACGATACAGCTTCTCTTACTCTTTCTTATACCACGTTCCATAAAGCGAGTCAACTGGTCAACATCTGTTGAATCTTCAGGAATAATAGCGGCCTCTGCACCACTTGCAATAGCACTATTTTGTGCGAGGAAACCGGCATCACGTCCCATTACCTCAACGAAGAATATTCGTTCATGGCTTACCGCAGTATCACGGATTCTGTCGACACACTCTACAATAGTGTTCAAAGTTGTATCATAACCAATTGTTGAGTCTGTACCATAAAGGTCATTATCAATAGTACCAGGAAGTCCGATACAGCATACATCATGCTCCTCTGCAAACAATTTGGCTCCCGTAAGAGAACCGTTTCCTCCAATTACGACAAGAGCATCAATCTTATTCTTCACAAGATTTTCATATGCTTTCTTTCGTCCTTCCGGAGTCTCAAACTCCTTACTGCGAGCAGTACGAAGGATTGTACCACCACGATTGATAATTCCACTGACATTCTCTGTTGTGAAATCTTTAATTTCGTTGTTTATCAATCCATCATAACCGCGGAAGATACCCTTAATCTTAAACCCATTGCTAATACCAGCTCGAGTCACCGCACGAATCGCTGCATTCATTCCAGGTGCATCGCCTCCAGAGGTGAGCACACCAATAGTTTTGATTTTCATAATTATTATATACCTATTAAATACCTGTTATGCTAAAAGCACATTCAATTAATATAGTTAGTTATTCTCATCCATCAGTTTGTCAAGCAAGCATTGAGACTGTCCACATAAAAGCAAGTCCAAGCCCCCAAGCCACTATAGACATCACACCGGCATTACGGAGATACCACCCCACATGTACGCGTTCCATCCGCATAAATGCAAGTCCACTCATCGAGCTAATGAGCAAGAAATTTCCTGCAACCGATGCACTGTATCCTATTATTTTCCAATACATTCCATTACGGACAAAATTTTCCAAATAGTCAGAATCCGAATACATTCCCAGTTGGGTTGCATCCATTACGTCATGCAAAGAAAAGAAGCTTGCAAGTGTCGCAAAAGTATCGAGGAAAGCGCCGAACATCGCTGCCAACACACCGAACGCCCAAACATTATGTATTGTATTGTCACAAAACTGTGTCACAACCGATACAAAACCGGTTTCAACAACGACTCCAATAGCCAACATCACACCCAAGGTAAACAATATCATCTGCAGAACGCCATACTGTAATACTCTTGGTATCTTACGCTGAATCATTTTGTCTACATCCATAAGTTTGCGATTTACAACTTCATTAACGACCCAAAGCAAAGCGAGCACGCAGAGTGCACCAAGGAACGGACTTAACTTTGTTATATTATGGAATGTCGGGATAAACCATAGCCCCCCAATACCGACAAAGAGCATTAATATCCGTTGCCATCTGTTGAGTTTCGTATCATCGCCACGATATGGTAATGCCACCTCATTTATCTCTACCCTATCCTTTAGTTGTCGTCCTAACCACCATACAGGAAGGCATAATGAAATCAGACATGGAACCGCAAGCCACGATGAATATTTTGTTGCATCTATTGCCCCATTATTCCAGAGCAACAATCCGTTAGTATCTCCAATAACGGTCAAGGCCCCACCACAATTTGCAGAAATGACAATAGCCGCTCCATATACGACTCTTTGCCTACGACTGGCTATAAGCTTATGCATCACAACAAGCATCATTGTAGTAGTAGTAAGATTATCGAGATTTGCCGATATTATGAATGTAATGGCAGCTATCATCCACAACAAACTTTTACTCTTGCGAGTCCTTAATACAACGGTCAGGAAATCGAAGCACCCATTGTTGTTCAATATCTCGACAATAGACATCGTTGCAAGAAGAAAAAGAACGATTTCTGCACCCTTACCCACATATGACAGGAAAATATTCTGCGAAATAAACATTTTTACATTTCCCGCTGTAGGTGCAACTCCAGCAAGAAAATCAGCATATTCACGAGGATGCTGCGATACAACGAAATCGGTTCCATAACAGATATATAAAACCCAACCGACAGCGCCTGCGAACATTGCCACGGCAGCTCTGTTAACTTTCATAAGCCAACTTGTTGCAATAAGAACATAGGCAATTAACAATATAGCTACTATCACTAGGGTCATATTTATCTTATATAATTCCGGACAAAAGTACTAATATTTTTTTAATCTCAAAACTTTTTACAATATTTTTAATCTGCTTTAATTGTATTTTAATCACAGAAAGAAACATGACTTTCATTTACTGATTTATATCAATAAAAACACGAAAAATTTCAACATTTTAGTTATGGGATAGTTACATATTTTTAAAATTTTCGTCAAGAAATTAAATAACAAATCTAAAACTATTATCTTATGAAGAACTATCCAAAAATAGGCATCCGCCCCATCATAGACGCACGACAGGGCGGAATCAGAGAGAGTCTTGAAGGAAAAACAATGAATATGGCTGTTGCTGTTGCAAAGCTCATCTCCGAGAACTTGAAGAATGGCGACGGTACGCCTGTAGAATGTGTCATTGCTGACACCACAATAGGAAGAGTCGCCGAAGCTGCACAATGCAGTGAAAAATTTGAGCGCTGCGGTGTTGGAGCGACTATATCTGTAACTCCTTGCTGGTGTTACGGCTCGGAAACAATGGATATGAATCCGACATATCCTAAGGCGGTATGGGGATTTAACGGTACTGAAAGGCCTGGTGCCGTGTATCTTGCAGCGGTTCTTGCTGCTCATGCACAAAAAGGACTACCAGCATTTGGCATCTATGGTCACGATGTGCAGGATTTGGACGACAATACCATACCTGAGGATGTTAAGGTGAAAATTCTCCGCTGGGCCCGGTGTGCTCAAGCTGTTGCAACAATGCGCGGAAAATCATATTTATCTATTGGTAATGTTGCTATGGGCATTGCCGGCAGTATTGCCAATGCTGATTTTATGCAAGAATACCTTGGAATTAGAGCTGAACAGGTTGATATGACTGAAATTCTGAGAAGAATAGAACTCGGAATCTTTGACAAGGAAGAATTTGAAAAAGCTATAGAATGGGTACACAAATATTGTAGGCCCAATGAAGGTGAGGATATCGGCAACCGCGAGGAAAAGAAAAAGAACAGAGAAGAGAAAGACCAAGACTGGGAATTCGTTACTAAAATGGCTATGATTTTCCGTGATCTCATGAAAGGTAACGATAAACTTAAAGATAATGGATTCTACGAGGAGGCTCTCGGACATAACGCTATTGCTGGAGGTTTCCAGGGGCAGAGACAATGGACTGACTATAAACCGAATGGTGATTTTGCTGAAGTAATGCTTAATACATCATTTGATTGGAACGGAATACGTGAATCTATTGTATTTGCAACGGAAAACGACACTTGTAACGGACTTACGATGTTATTTGAACATTTGCTTACTAACCGTGCAGCAATATTCTCTGACGTGAGAACTTACTGGAGTCCGGAAGCCGTGAAGCGTGTAAGTGGCAAGGAACTTACCGGCAGAGCTGCCAACGGAATTATTCACCTGATAAATTCTGGAGCTACAACCCTTGACGGCACAGGACAATGCTCTGACAAAGAAGGTCATCCTACGATGAAGCAACCTTGGGAAATCAGCGACAGTGAAGTTGAAAAATGCCTTAATGCAACAACTTGGTATCCTGCTAACAGGGATTATTTCCGCGGCGGAGGCTTCTCATCCAACTTCCTGACTAAGGGAGGCATGCCTGTTACTATGGCGCGCCTGAATATTATTAAAGGACAAGGACCTGTCTTGCAAATTGCCGAGGGATGGACAGTGGATATCGACCCGGACATTCATAATATTATAGACAAACGCACTGACCCTACATGGCCTACGACTTGGTTCGCACCCCGTCTTTGCGACAAGCCTGCCTTTAAGGATGTGTATTCTGTAATGAACAACTGGGGAGCTAACCACGGCGCTATATGTTTCGGCCATATTGGTGCAGACTTGATTACTCTTGCTTCTATGCTCCGCATTCCTGTATGCATGCACAACGTTGAAGACGACATGATATTCCGTCCTTCGGTATGGAATTCTTTCGGAATGGATAAAGAAGGAGCTGATTTCAGGGCCTGCAAGAACTTTGGTCCACTTTATAAATAAAAACGTCTTTATTTTAACCTGACAAAGATATTACACTTCAAATATCTTCATCGCCTAAATTCCTACATTATTCTGAGGAATTTAGGCGTTTTGGTAAAATATGAACAATACAGGTTAGATAAAAATTTTATCATCATATTTAAAGAAAAATATTTTTCATGCGTTTTACCCTCACACCCTCACCCCAGGTCTTAACACGCTGATAGTCAAAGCATAAGAGTGTGAGGGATAGTGTGAGGGATAAATGTTTACCTCTCACCCCTTAATACAAATGGCCGGAAACGAAACAGACTAGCAGGTCTTAAAGTTCTTATTGGTTGGGACAATGAGTCTAAACGGCAACAATTACCTCCATTAAATAGTAGTGGCACAAAAGATGCAGTTATGCTGCACCTTTGATGCAGCATAGAAATACCGACAGCGTTTGATAGCTACTCCATACCGGAAATCTTTTAGACATGCATTAAATCACACATTACGCTGTCGCTGACAAACAATCCTTTTCGTGTAAGAGAGAGACTTCTGTGGTCGACACTGTATTTCAAAAGTTTTGCTTTAACATATCTCAAAGCTTCACGCTCAAGGAAATCTAAATAATCTTTGCCAAAGCGTCTCTCAACCTCATCAAGAGAAACCCCTTCAACGGTGCGCAACCCCGTCATTATCATGTCATCATAGGAATTATCTTTCGTAAGCACTTCTATTTCTGCTGGAATATTACCACAAGAAATTGAATCGATGTATTTCCGAACATCACCTATATTCCATTGCCTTGTACTCCCATTAAAAGAATGTGCCGACGCTCCTAATCCAAGATACGGGACACCATGCCAATAGCTACTATTATGCTGCGAGCGGAAACCCGGCTTAGCGAAATTGCTAATTTCATAATGTTCGTATCCTGCGGCTTCAAGTTTATCTATAAGCATGTTAAACATTGCAAGACTTGTCTCTTCATCACATTCTTTCACTTCCCCACGTTGCAACATACCATAAAGGCATGTGCCCTCTTCAAACATCAAACTGTATGCAGAGATATGCTCGACATCAAGACTTAAAGCTTTATCAATATCATCTCTCCAAACTTCTAAAGATTCATTCGGGAAACCAAACATAAGATCAATACTTATATTTGGTATTCCTATATGCCTTAAACGCTCAACTGCCAATTTCGGCTGACTGGAACCGTGTCTACGTCTGGCAAATTTAAGTAAACCGTCTGAAAAAGACTGAACCCCCATACTTATTCTATTGACTGGAGAAGAAGACAAGAAAGAACAGAACTCATCTGTAATATCATCAGGATTACACTCTATTGTAAATTCTGCTACTCCATCAGAATTACCATACACCTTATTATATTTATATACGGCATTGAAAATTCTGTCCAAATCATCAACAGACAACACCGACGGAGTACCACCGCCAAAATATACAGTTGATACAGGTTCGCTTAAATAATCACTTCTAAGTTCAAGCTCCCTACAAATTGCATCAACATACGAATGACGCAAATCAAGCGACGTGGTTGAATAAAAGCCGCAATAAACGCATCGACTCTTACAAAATGGGATATGAATGTAAATTCCTGACATAAAACCTTACTTTTTTATGCAAAAGTACTAATATGTTTAAAAAAAACGATTTATCCTGAACTTTTTTTTGCAGAAAAAGAAAAAAACCGTAACTTAGAGCCGTTAAATCTAATATGGTCGAAAGAGGAAAGAAAAAAACAATTCTTTTTTACAGACGACACAAACTTAAATCTATAATAACATGAGAGTTTACCAGACAAATGAAATCAAAAACATCGCATTGCTTGGCAGTGCGGGTTCCGGCAAGACAACACTTGCCGAGTCTATGCTTTATGAAAGTGGCGTCATTAAACGCCGTGGTACGGTACAGGCAAAAAACACTGTATGCGACTATTTTCCAGTTGAGCAAGAATACGGCTACTCTGTATTCTCAACTGTTTTAAACGTAGAGTGGAACAATAAAAAGCTTAATATAATAGACTGCCCTGGATCTGACGATTTCGTAGGAGGAGCTATCACAGCACTTAACGTCACAGACCAAGCTCTTGTCCTTATTAATGGACAATATGGTCCTGAAGTCGGCACACAAAATATCTTCCGCTATACAGAAAAGCTCAAGAAGCCTGTTATATTCCTAATAAACCAACTGGATAGCGAAAAATGTGATTTTGACTCCATCATCAACTCGATGAAAGACATCTATGGTTCAAAATGCGTACAAATACAATACCCTATACAAACAGGACCAGATTTCAATGCCCTCATTGATGTTCTGCTAATGAAAAAATACTCTTGGAAACCTGAAGGAGGAGCTCCAATCATCGAAGACATACCTGAAGAGGAAATGGACAAGGCGATGGAACTGCACAAGGCTCTCGTTGAGGCAGCAGCAGAAAACGACGAGAGTTTAATGGAAAAATTCTTCGAAGAGGAAACCCTTACTGAAGACGAAATGCGCGAAGGTATCCGCAAGGGACTTATAACACGCTCAATTTTCCCTGTCTTTTGTGTATGCGCCGGCAAGAGTATGGGCGTACGAAGACTCATGGAATTCCTCGGAAACGTTGTGCCTTTCGTAAGCGAAATGCCAAAGATACACAATACAAGAGGCAATGAAGTTCCGGCTGACTCAAATGGTCCTACATCTTTGTATTTCTTCAAGACTGGAGTGGAACCACACATTGGCGAAGTGTCATACTTCAAGGTGATGAGTGGAAAGGTGAAAGCTGGAGACGACCTTACGAATGCAGACCGCGGCTCTAAAGAACGCATTGCAAACCTATATGTATGCGCTGGAGCCAACAGACAAGCTGTTGACGAGCTCGATGCTGGAGATATCGGATGTACCGTAAAGCTAAAAGACGTAAAAACTGGCAATACACTCAACGGAAAAGACTGCGACAACCGTTTCGACTTCATAAAGTATCCTAACTCTAAATACTCGCGAGCCATAAAAGCTGTTAACGAGGCTGAAACAGAAAAGATGATGGCTGCCCTGCTTAAGATGAGACAGGAAGACCCGACATGGGTTGTAGAACAAAGCAAAGAGCTGAGACAAACAATCGTACACGGACAGGGAGAGTTCCACCTGCGTACATTGAAATGGAGACTTGAAAACAACGAAAAAATAAATGTCGAGTATTCTGAGCCAAGAATTCCATACCGTGAAACAATAACGAAACTTGCACGTGCTGACTACAGGCACAAGAAACAATCTGGTGGTGCCGGACAATTTGGCGAAGTACATCTCATAATAGAGCCATATGCAGAAGGTATGCCAGACCCGACATCTTACAAGATAAACGGACAAGAGTTCAAGATGAACATCAAGAACAAAGAAGTTGTAGATTTGGATTGGGGCGGAAAACTTGTATTTATCAATTCTGTTGTAGGAGGAGCTATAGACCAAAGATTCATGCCTGCCATCCTTAAAGGAATAATGGAACGCATGGAACAAGGTCCGCTGACTGGAAGCTATGCCCGAGACGTGAGAGTCATCGTATACGACGGGAAAATGCACCCTGTTGACAGCAACGAGCTATCATTTATGCTTGCTGCAAGGGCTGCCTTCTCTGAAGCATTCAAAAATGCTGGTCCAAAGATCCTGGAACCGATATATGATCTCGAGGTTTATGTTCCAGCAGACTTTATGGGTGATGTTATGAGCGACCTACAGGGACGACGAGCCCTCATAATGGGCATGGACTCAGAGGCTGGTTACCAGAAACTTCAGGCGAAGATTCCACTTAAAGAACTTTCAAACTATAGTATATCCTTGAGTTCTCTAACCGGTGGGCGTGCCTCATTCACTACAAAATTTGCAAGCTACGAACTTGTTCCGAATGACATACAGCAGCAGCTAATAAAAGCTCATGAGGAAGAAGTAGAAAATAAGGAATAACAACAATATAAAAAAACCGGGTGGTATTAACCATCCGGTTTTAAATTATATATAATAACAATTCATCGAAATAAGAACAAAAATCACTTAACCACTTTATTATCTACAGGAAAAACGACTGTAGGCTTAAAATTCTTAGCCTCCTCAAAATCCATGAGAGCATAAGCAATAATAATAACTGTATCGCCAACAAGACATTTACGTGCTGCTGCACCGTTCAGACAAATACAGCCACTACCACGCTCACCCTTAATTATATATGTTTCGAAACGTTCTCCGTTATTATTGTCAACAATCTGAACCTTTTCACCTGCAATAAGATTAGCTGCATCAAGCAAATCCTCGTCAATGGTTATACTACCCATATAATTCAAGTTAGCCTCAGTAACCTTAACACAATGCAGTTTGCTCTTCAAAACTTCAATAAGCATCTTCCCTACAATTATTTACAATTATATTTAATGTGATCAATCAAACGAATAGGCTTTTTCCCACAATAAACGGTAATACAACCTACAATATTATTCGAATCGCTCCAATTCTCCACATCGAGGAGTGTATCCCCATTTACAATGGAGAAATATTCAACTTCAAGACCGTCTACAGCATTAATGCTATCAACGACCCAATCGTGAGTTTCCTTCAGAGAATGGCTCTTTGCATATTCCAGACTCTCACTAAGATACTTGTAAATCATCGGTGCAATTTCTCTTTCATCAGTAGAAAGAAGAGTATTGCGTGAAGACTTTGCAAGACCATCAGCCTCTCTGACAATAGGACACTCCACAATCTGTACATTTAAGTCAAGATACCGTACCAATGCCTTTATTACAGCAATCTGTTGCCAATCTTTCTCACCAAAATACGCTCTATCAGGACGTACTATATAGAACAAACGACTAACGACTTGGCATACACCATTAAAATGTCCAGGACGATGGGCACCTTCCATTACAGTAGAAACTGGAGGAAATTCAAAATGACGTTTGTCTGGTACAGGATACATATCCTCTACACCTGGTGCAAAAACATAATCAGCACCTACGCTTTCAAGCATACTACAATCAGCATCAAGAGTACGCGGATATGTTTTCAAATCATTTTTGTCATTAAACTGTGTAGGGTTTACGAAAACTGAAACCACTGTAACATCATTTTCCTTTACGCTGCGAGACACCAAAGAGGCATGTCCCTCATGAAGAGCTCCCATAGTGGGAACGAGACCGACAGTCTTCTTTTCCTTGCGAGCAGCAAACAACTCATTCTGTAGATCTACTATCTTATGAAATACTTTCATTATTTAAATATTATACGTTATGATAATTCTTTGTAACGAACGTTCTAACATCCATAGAACGGAACATCACTGAAAATCGATGCAAAATAACAACATTTTTCTTAAACGAGAAAGAATATGTATAAAAAAATGCCAATAAATATTGATTTTAAGCGATTTTTCAATAATGTAGAAGTTTAGTAAGTTTTTTTTCGTACCTTTGCAACATTAAAACAAAAAGAGATGAAGGCAAAAAAAATTTTATTTATCAACCAAGAGATAAAACCATACGTACCGGACAGCGATTTGTCGCTAATAGGAAGACAACTTCCTCAAACTGCCATTGAAAATGGCTATGAGATACGAGCCTTTATGCCAAAATGGGGAAATATCAATGAAAGAAGAGGCCAATTGCATGAAGTCATACGTCTGTCGAGAATGATGATCATATTCGATGAAACCGACCATCCTCTGATAATAAAGGTTGCATCTATACCATCAACAAGGATACAGGTGTATTTCATAGACAATGATGACTATTTTACAAAGCGTCAAATGGCATGCGACGAAAACGGCAATGAATACAACGACAATGGCGAAAGGTCTATCTTTTTTGCAAGAGGAGTTCTTGAAACTATCAAAAAGCTACATTGGAATCCCGACATCATCCATTGTCAAGGCTGGATAGGTTCTATCATTCCATATTATGTAAAGACTGCATATAAAGACGAACCGTCTTTTGCAAATGCAAAGATAGTAACTTCACTTTTCGGCAATGGCTTAAAGAACGATATTGAGCCAACATTCCGACAGTGTCTTGAATTCAAAGACGCTCATAGCGATGTTCTTGACAACTATAACAAGAAATTTGACTTTACTGAATTCCAGAAATTCGCCATCGACTATTCAGATGGTGTAGTAGAAGTTGGAGAAGGTGTCAATAAAGAGCTCGTAGAATATGCAAAAGAAAAAGGTATGCCGTTCCTGTCTCAACCAAACGTAGCAGAAATCAATGCCGAGGATTACGACAAATTCTACGAAAAAGTTTTTGAAAACAACAAATAAAGAAAATTCTGTAAGGATAATACACACGCAAGCCCGCTCTGTCACAATTAAATAGGCGAGCTTGCGAAATTTTTAGCGAATTTATGAAAATTAGCAGAATAATATTTACACTCGCCATCCTTTCTACATGTCTATTTGCATGTGATGACAACACTGATGGTATAGGTTCTTCCATTATCGACAATCTTGACAACGTAGATGTAACTTGCGACACATTCTCTGTTGCATCAAAAACGGTTGAGGCTGGACCTGTATATTCTAGAAGCTCAACCGGTTATCTTGGGAAAGTAAAAGACCCTGAGACAAATGCATATATCAAAGGAGACTTTACTACACAGTTCTATACTCTTGAGGGGACTCAACTCCCTGACAAAGAGTCTATAGCGAGCAAACTAAAAAACGGGGAGATAATTGCTGACTCATGTGTAATATATTTATACTATGACAATTATTTCGGCGATTCTCTTTCGACTATGAAAGTTAAGGCAATGGAACTGAAAAAGCCCATGGAGGAAAAGGGAAAATACTATTCTGACTTTGACCCTGAAACACTCTGTCGTACAGATAAAGGAGCCGTAAATGTGAATAAGACCTATACCCTCTACGACTTAGCCGCAGATACTGTAGCAAAGAAAATAAAAATAAAATTGCCAAACTCTACTTTGGACAATGAAGGAAATATAAAGAAATATGCATACTATGATCAAAACCAAAAGCCTTATTATAATT
The DNA here is from genome assembly GCA_002314055.1 of Prevotella sp. UBA1104. Taxonomy (GTDB): domain Bacteria; phylum Bacteroidota; class Bacteroidia; order Bacteroidales; family Bacteroidaceae; genus Prevotella. Next base: position 11,066 of record DCBP01000035.1, on the reverse strand, counting down.
ATGGTTCATATCTGATGCATAAATTCTATGAAAATAAAGACAATTACAAAAATGCATACGCCTTCATACATAAAGTGTGTCCTGGCTTTTACTTTAAGTCTACAGACGGTTTGGGTTCCATGGCATATATAAACATGAGCCAGATGCTTGTCTACTATAAATACAAATATGAAAAAACAGCTGACGATGGAACGAAAAAAGATACTACTGTTAACGTAGTAACTACTTTTGCAGGAACTGAGGAAGTTATACAGTCTTCGAAAATCAGTGGCAATAATGGAAAAATTAACATCGAAGAGATTAATGACGACAGCAGCATATACACATACGAGAAATCGCCGGCAGGTCTCTATACTGAATTAGAGATTCCTGTTGATGAAATTTTCCTAAACCACGAAAATGATACAATAAACTCTGCAAGCATTGCTCTAAGCAAGGTAAATAACAACTCGTATGAAAAATACGGTTTCGGAGTGCCGTCCACACTTCTCTTGCTGCCGAAAGACACTTTGAAATCATTCTTCGAAGAAGGAAAACTTCCAGATAACAAGATTTCTTACCTCGCTACATATTCATCAACGAGTAGCACTGTTGGTACAGCAACAAACGCATATACGTTCCACAATATTGCAGATCTCATAAAATACATGAGAAGCCAGAGGGGGAAGAGAGAAGATTGGAACAAAGTATATGTTGTGCCAGTTTCTACCACATATGAAACTGTAAACACAAGGCAACAGTTAGTAAAAGTTGAAAACGACATGAGCCTAACATCGACAAGAATTGTTCGTGGTGACGGAAAGAAAGACCCGGATAATAAAAAAGACATTAAATTAAAACTAACAGTTATATATAGTAAGTTTCAGAAGAAATAATTCTTATGGCTGATAATTTTCTCGAAAGACATATGCGTGAATATGAAGAACGCAAAGCCAAATGGATTGCAAAGAAAAAGCATATAGTCAGAAGAGCGAAAACAAATATCGAAAAGCCTGAAGACGAGGCTTTATAGAATAACAGGAAGCATCATTTATGGTGCTTCCTTTAAGTCTTTTAATATCAAGATAAACAGGTTGCCATATCTATTATAACGAAATGATAAGAAAAATCAGACATATTCTGAATGTTATCGTATGGACTATCATTGGTTCATATATACTCTTGTCTGCCCTACTCCATATACCAGCAGTACAGAAATACACCGGCAACTGCGTGTCTATAGCATTGGAAAAGAAATTCGGTAATAAAGTCTACATAGAATCTGTTGACCTCGGTTTCCTAAATAGACTTATTATTGATGGCTTTAAATTCTACGACAAGAACGGTAAAGACATGCTACAAGCTTCCAGACTAAGTGTAAGCATCGACGTATGGCAACTTTTACAAGGTAAAATAGATATATCATCAGCACAAATATTTGGATTAAAAGCCAATTTGTATAAGAGAAACCTCAATGAAAAACCTAATTATCAGTTTGTTATAGACTCACTGTCATCAAAAGAGAAATCAGAATCAAAGTTGGATCTGCGTATCAATTCATTCATAATCAGGAATGGTGCCATAAGATACGACAGATTAGACATGCCATATATTGGAAACAAAATTGACCTTAACCATATAAATATAACACGCATCAGTTCTTCTATCTCAATTAGGGAGGTAAAAGAAAATAGTATCTGCTTCATATTAAAGAGGCTGTCGTTAATAGAAAGCTCGGGACTAAAGATAAACAACCTTACATTTTATCTGTCTGCAGACAAGAAGAATGCCGAGCTTAGAAATTTCAACCTAAATACTCAAAACTCGCATATAAATTCAGTTTTAACAAAAGCATCATATACTTTTGGAGCACAAGGACTTGATTTTAAGAGTATAAACGGACATGGAAATATAGAAGGAAATATAGCAATAAAAGACTTCAGTTTTCTTAATCCATACTTATCGAAATATTCTCCAAAGCTAAATATTGAAACAGATTATTCAATAAATAATGGCATAATAAAAATAAATAATCTAACATTAAACTCAGCTGACAAGTCAATAAGCCTGAAAGCAACAGGAATAATGCGACCATTCGAAAAATCAAAAAAATGGACCGCAAATGTACTATGGCTGAACATAGGGCAACACTTTATTACTAATGTTCATAAAGCTCTTACGGCAATGAATGTATCCTTGCCACAACAGGTAGAATGCATAAAGGAAATACATATAAAAGGGTCTGCTCACGGGGCATCAAACAAGGCGGAATGCAACTCTATATTAGAAACTAATGTCGGATCGATTAAATCCTTGATAAAAATTGCAGGAGAAAGTTTAAATATAAATGCCACAGCCAAAAATCTTAAAATTGGAGAAATACTACAAAATAAAGAAATCGGAGAAATAACAATAAGTCTAAATTCAAAAGGGAAGCTAAAAGGTGGAAAACTTAAGGAGTTAAATGCTAAAGGTTGCATAGAAAACATGCAACTTAAACAATACTCATACCAGAACTCGACCTTCAACATATCATATATGAGAGACGAAGCAAACGGAAGTTTCACAATTTCCGACCCCAATATAATTGCATCTGTAGGCGTAAATATAAAAAACTTAAAATACAAACCGAGCACTAATATAATTGCTAATATAGAAAGAATAAATCCAAGCAAACTTCATCTTTCTGAAAAATGGGGAAATGCAACTTTCAGTGCAGAAATTAATGCACATACTACAGGCAACAATAAGAAAAATCTCTGTGGAGAAATAAGCATTAAAGATTTCGTATATTCTTCAGCATCTGAAAGATACACGATAAAAGGTATAGATACAAAGATTATGCCTGAATTTCTGTCCGTGAAATCAGATTTCGGAATAATAGAAATAAAGGGCAGACACAACCTGCTGACACTTGACGAAAGTATCCTTGGAGCAATAAAAAATAAAATTTCAACGATTCCAGGTTTTGAGAAAGAAATATTTTCATCTGAAAACAATTTCACATTAAAAGCTAAAATAAATGAAACAAGATGGTTAAACATACTTGCAGGAATACCATTCCATGCGGATTCTGCAATAAATGTCTATGCCAATGTTGATGACAGCAAAAGAAGCATAAAGGCTAATGTCAAATTGCCAGAATTCACATACAACGGCAATAAATACCAGAATGGTGAAATGAACATTGACACAAGAAATGATTCCATCTTTACGAAACTAAATATAAAAAAGATACTTGACAAAAATGAAGATATATTACTGAACATTTATGCAAACGCTGCTAACAACAGGATAAGCAGTACATTGTACCTCGACTACAATACACCAACTCATATAAAAGGAACGCTCAACACACAGGCACAATTCTATAAAGACGACAAGGGGAAAAATACTGTACTTTTGGAGTTCTCACCGTCAACATTGATGGTGAAAGACTCCGTATGGAGCATAAGTCCATCAAGCATATTATACAACAAATCAAAGATACAATTCAACAACTTCTCCATTTCGCATGATAAGCAGCACATAAAAATTGACGGTATAGCAACTAATAACAGCAAGGATTCAGTATGCATAGATTATGCAGACGTTGACGTAAAATATATCCTCGATTTAGTGAATTTCCACTCTGTAACGTTCAATGGCATGGCGACGGGCAAGGCATATATGAAATCTGTTCTCAAAAATCCACAGGCTTATACAAAACTACAAGTTAAGGATTTCAAATTCCAGGACGGAAACATGGGTGTCCTATACGCAAACGTACGATGGAACAAAGACGCTAAACAAATCGATATTGACGCTGTTGCAAAAGAAAGTAAATATGCAAAAACTTTAATTGCTGGATATGTATCACCGGCAAGGAATTATATCGATCTCGGAATAACAGCACATAATACGAATATAGAATTTTTAAAAAGTTTCTGCGGAAGTTTCATATCAAACGTAAATGCACACGCCAACGGCTTCGCACAAGTATACGGAGATTTAAGTACCGTAAACCTTAGGGGAAAACTGATAGCTGACGGAAGTATTAAAGTCAGCACTCTCAACACTGTTTACAATCTAAAGAACGACACCATAGACATGGTGCCAAATGAAATTATGTTCAATGGCGACACAGTAACAGACCGTAATGGGAATATTGCAATTATAAGAGGTGCACTGCACCACAAGAATCTAACGAAGTTGACATACGATCTCGATATCGAAGCCGACCGTTTCTTATGCTATGACTTCAAATCTTACGGAAACAATTCATTCTACGGAACAGTTTACGGAACAGGGCAATGCAAAATAACAGGAAGGCCACATAATATACGTTTCGATATAAACATGACCCCACAGCGCGGTTCTTTTATCGAATATAATGCCTCTGATCCAAATTCAATAACAGAACAGAATTTCATATCATGGGTTAATCACGACAATAATAAGAATACAAAAGATACAGAAGAAGCAAAAGCCACAGAAGATGAAGAAGTTCGTAATGGTTTAAAGATAAACGACGCTTCAGATATGCATCTTAACTTTAATATAAACACGACACCTGACTTTACATTGAGAGTCCTCATGGATAAAGCCAGTGGAGACAAAATAACATTAAATGGCACTGGAGCAATTAAGGCAAGCTACTTCAACAAGGGTAGTTTTGACATGTTCGGTACGTATTTAATTGATCATGGTTCATACGGTTTGACAATTCAAAATATTATAAAAAAAGATTTTCAATTCCAAACAGGAAGCAGTATTGTGTTCGGGGGAAATCCATTTAATGCACTGCTGAACCTTAAAGCAGTATATCCTGTAAATGGAGTTTCACTGGCAGATTTGAAAATCGGAAACAGTTTCAGCAGCAACAACGTACGAGTAGACTGCATAATGAATATCAGTGGTACCCCAGAAGCAATAAACGTGGATTTCGACTTCGACTTACCAACGGTAAATAACGATGCAAAGCAAATGATACGTTCCTTGGTTAACAGTGAGGAAGAACTTAATCAGCAAGTAGTATACCTGTTGGCTATAGGAAGATTCTATGTTGACAACAAGAACAACTCAACACAAGAAAATGCCCAGCAAAGTCAAACGAGTTTAGCCATGCAGAGTCTTCTGAGCGGCACTATAAGTCAGCAAATGAACAATATTCTCGGTACGGTGATAAAAGACAATAACTGGAATTTCGGTACAAATATCAGTACAGGAACAGAAGGATTTAACAATGCCGAGTATGAGGGATTATTATCAGGAAGACTATTCAGTAACCGACTGCTCATAAACGGACAATTCGGTTATCGTGATAATCCAAATACAACATCATCATTTATAGGCGACTTCGATTTGAAATACCTTCTTACACCATCCGGGAGTATTGCAATTAAAGTATATAACCAAACCAATGACAGATATTTTACAAAATCATCATTGAATACACAAGGCATTGGATTGATTATGAAAAGAGACTTCACAAATTGGAGGGAAATGTTTGGATTTAAAAAAAGGAATAAGTATAAAAAATAAATAGCTGCAAAAAGAATAGAGAGAGGTATAAATCAGGACCTCTCTCTAATGTTATCTAAATACTTATCTCTCCACTACCGAAGCAACGATGGTGGTTCTCATCATATACCACACAGAACTGTCCAGGAGCAACGCCATGAATAGGTTCCTCGGCATGAATAACAAAATGTCTGTCATCAATCTTCTCAATAGTTGCAGGATGATACTCTGGTGTATGACGAATTTTAAATGTAACACTTTCCATATCCACTTCTTTTGTTAGGAAATGGAAATCAATAACAGGAAAATCTTTCTTGTAGGCAGTCTGAGGGTCATAGCCATGACTAACATAAAGAATGTTCCACTTAACATCCTTCTTAACAACAAACCAAGGACCTCCACCAAAGCCAAGTCCCTTTCTCTGCCCTATTGTATGATACCATAGGCCACGATGTTCACCTATTTTCTTTCCCGTTTCAAGTTCAACGACATCACCTGGATTATCGCCAAGATAGCGGCGAATATAATCGTTGTAATTGATTTGCCCAAGGAAACAAATGCCCTGACTATCTTTCCTTTTGGCATTCACGAGATGTTCTCGTTCAGCAATTTCCCGAACCTCCCCTTTTTGAAAATGACCAATCGGGAAAATAGCCTTTTTTAGTTGCCAAGAATATATCTGTGCAAGAAAATCGGTTTGGTCTTTCACAGGGTCAGGACTCGTAACAAGCCATTTGTCTCCATTCTCATCAATCTCCGTCTGAGCATAATGTCCTGTAGCGATAAGGTCGTAATTATACCCCATTTTATCATGAAAGGCACCAAACTTTATCAATCTATTACACATAACATCGGGGTTAGGAGTAAAGCCGGCTTTCACCTTCTCCATAGTATATCTCGTTACCTCATCCCAATATTCTTTATGACAGTCTATAACCTGCAAATTGCAACCATACTTGTGGGCAACGGATGTTGCCATCTCAAGATCCTCCTCAGAAGAACAATCCCATTCTTCTTTCTCTTCCGGACCAATCTTTATATAAAAGCAATCGGGATGTATTCCATGACTCACAAGTTCATATACTACTACAGAGCTATCTACACCACCAGACAATAGAACTGCTATTTTCTTTTCCCTAAGATTTTCGAAATCCATCAGCTAAAATTTGTTTTTAATCTTTCAACTTTGAAAGTACATCATATATTCTCTGTACCGGCAACCCCATTACATTAAAATAACTGCCATTTAATGCTGTTACACCAATATATCCAATCCATTCTTGAATTCCATAAGCACCAGCTTTGTCAAAAGGTTTGTATTTCTTGATATAAAAAGAAATTTCCTCTGGTGTTAAATTCTTAAACGTTACATCAGTTGTAACATGAAAACTCGTTTTCTGTTTGGCAGTTGCAATACAAACACCGGTAGTAACTTGATGAGTTTTTCCACTCAACATTTCAAGCATTCGGCGAGCATCATCTGCATCCTTAGGTTTACCTAATATATCATTGTCGCAGATAACTACAGTATCAGCAGTAATCACAAGAGTATTACCGATAAGAAGATCTGTATATGCTGTCATCTTCTCTTCGGCAATATATTGCGCAACTTCATGGGGACTAAGATTATCAGGATAGTCCTCACTGACGCCTTTTCTGACTAAAACTTGAAAGTGGAGATCCAAGCCAGCAAGGAGTTCCTTACGACGCGGACTTCCACTTCCAAGAATAATATTATATTGTTCCAACATCCTTATTCAGAATCTCAAAAGTTAAAAATTCTAACCAATTAATTTAGAAATGATAGCCAAGAGTAAGTAATACTTGATGGCGTTTATTATTCACATCAACAGCATCACAGATATTATTCATACCCTCTTTGTCAGAATAGTACTCTGAAAAGGCATGGAAACGTCCCTTCTGTACGGAATACTGATATGCTAAATCTATAGAAAGTTTGTTCATCGTATATCCGATACCACAAGTTATTCTATTTGTGGAATCCCAGTTTGTATAATCGGTAGCCGAAGAGTAATACGTTCCAGGCGACTCAATGTATGAATCTTTATAGCCATCAGATTTATACATTGGTGACACATAGTTATATCCTAAGCGGACAGCAAGATCCTCTGTCGGTTTCATCTCAATACCAAACTTCAGAGTGCTTACTCCCTTCAATGTGCTCTCTGTATGACGGTTCATTTCATCATCAGAACTGCTTGAAGTGTAATACTCATCATAATACCAGTCGTATGAATCGCCATCATTGATACGAGAGTCAAGAGAACTATAATCGGCATATTCATAACCTGCACCAATAGCAAGGAAATCTTGCACAGTTGTACCTAAACTGAATCCGAATTTCCATGGAGTATACAGTTTAAAGTCATACGACTCACCACTTGGGTATGAGTTTCTTGTTCCATAATTCTTATCCAAATTATAATTGTCGATAGCAGAATAATTTGACGTGGTCAGATCGTACCAAATAGGAGTTGATACAGATAGACCTATACGGAACGGATTATCTTCAATTGGGCGTATAATTACACCAGCTTTAACATCAAATCCCGTACCGGTAATCTTTCGTTCATCCGTCATAGTAGTCCACCCCACACTCTTGTTTTCATTATTCAGCAAGTTTTCTGTATACTTACTATAGCCTTTATAGTGAACATCATGAATGCCGACAGTAATACCAAGATATACCCTGTCATTGATATTTCCGCTAATATTAAAATCGTACGTTCCTATATACCCCGTATGTGCACGATCAAATGTATAACCACTTGCACCAAGATATCCATTTATATAACCTGGAGACCCTGTAACAGGAAGCAAAGCATTGGAATACAAATAATCCGTTTGTGAGAATGTAGAAGAATTGCTTGTATATCCATCAGTTTTCTCAAGCAAATCAAAACATCCGTCCTGACTTTTCAAGTAAGTCAACTTATTCTGACTTGACAATCCATCCAGTTTTCCTGTGGCAGAGAGTATATAGTCAAAATTTCTACTCTTGTGGTAATTAAAGGCAAGATTAATAAACGAACTACTTCCGACCCTCTTAGAGTATACAAATCCAATTTGGTCGAAACTCATATTCGTCTTGTTCCCATTGGCAAAGCTTTTTCCATCCTGTTGTGAAACTACACCAAATGATACATTTGCAACAGAATGACGAAAAAGTCCGATACCTGCCGGATTTGACGAAATTGTGGAAATATCTGCTCCTAAAGCATCAAGTGCGCCACCCATGCCGACATAACGAGCTGTACCATTTAGATCTTGAGACGCAAGCTTAGCATTTTCATATGTTTCCTGTGCACTCGCTGATGTAAATGCAATCAATGTAAGTGCTGAAAATAAAACTATCTTTTTCATTGTTTTATCGATTTTGCTTATTTATATTTTATAAGGAAATAGGATTTACTGGAGTCATACATAGGCTCCAATCTATATCTCCCTATTTACCAACCACAAATTCTACCTGCGACCACCGAGATGGCCACCGCCGCCGGAGCGTCCGCCGCCACTAAAGCCACCGCCACGGTTGCCACCACCAAAGCTGCCACCGCCAAAGCTACTGCCACTATTGAATGAACCACGGTTAAAGGTAGATTCATTCCTGTAAGATTGGTTGAATTCACGGTTCTGGTTAAAATCACGGTTCTGGTTAAAATCATTATTTCTATTAGCTCTGTTAAAGTTTTCGTTTCCTCTATAATTAGAGAAATCCGTCCCCCGACGAGTTGTCTGTCGGTTATAGGCATCCGTATTCCTACGACTCGTACTGTTGCTTCCATTATATGAAGAACCACGGTAGCCAGCAAGATTTGTACCTTCACGCTTGCTTGTATCTAAGCCGCCATGCCTTCCATTAGTAACCCAACCATGGTTAGCAGTACCAGTCACTCCTCCTCTGTTATATGGTCTACAAACCACTGTTGTTCCCCAATAAGGGCGATTCCATCCATAATACCACGGATCATACCATCCTGCGTATCCATACCATGGATCATACCACCCACCATAATAGCCATAATAGCCATATCTCCATGGGCGTCCCCATCCATAGCCATAATATGGTCCGTAGTAGCCATAATATGATCTGAACCATGGATCGTCCCAATACCACGGATCATAAGCCCAGAAGAAATCATCATCAAACCAACGCATCCTACGATAATAAGAATAATCATCGTCATCATCATAGCCGCTAAATCTACTTATGTTTTTCTTTGACTTAGTTCCATAGATGGAATCAGGAGTATTACCATAAAAATCAATTACATCAGCAGAAGCCGAATCTTCAATGTTTTGGTAATAACTGTTCAGTCCACGCCTATTATATTCATCAACATCACGCTTACTCCCGCTATAATAAGCTGGAGTGTCATTAATCTTAGCCTCAATTTTCTTTGTAGCTTTATCCTTCTTAGCTGAAAAGTACATATCGTCTTGCGCAACAGAACAAAGAGGCATCAGACCGACAAGTAATGATAAAAGAAACAACTTTTTCATATCTTAATCTCCTTCTTTTTATATTTAAAACAAAAATACGGATGGATTATTGCACATCCACACTGCAAAATTATCACTCTTTTACATGCAAAAATACGGAAAAACCCTATACTACGATAGGTTTTCCCCTATTTTTTATAAATTTGCAGTAAAATAAGAGTTAAAAATGAAATATTTCAGAACAAAATTCATCATTGTTTGTAAAGATACAGACAAAAAACCAAATGAAATAACATTGGAAACCGCAAGAGAACTATGTGCCGCTCTTGCGGGATATGCCGGATATGAGTCATTTGAAGATAAGGAATACGGAATCGATGGTTACATACAACAAGAGACATTTGACGAAGAAGCTTTAGCAACATCATTCTCCGCTTTTCCATTGGAAGACGTGAAGGTAACATTCGAAACATGTGAGGCAGAAGACAAAAATTGGAACGAGGAATGGGAAAAAAACGGTTTCGACCCGATTATAATAGCCAACAGATGCCGAATTCACGATATATATCATAAAGTTGACGACACATACCCAATAGACATTGAAATAGATGCCCGACAAGCATTCGGTACTGGTACACATAACACTACACGTATGATCGTAAAACAGTTGCTAAACATGGATATGAACGGTAAAAGTGTGCTCGATTGCGGATGCGGAACAGGAATCCTCTCGATTGCTGCAATTAAATGCGGTGCCTCTAATGCTGTAGGCTACGATATAGACGAATGGAGCGTTGACAATACACGGCACAATGCAACTATTAATGGCATAGAAAACCTTACCGCCATTCATGGCGATGCTAATGTTCTTGGCAATGTGCAAGAAAAATTTGACATTGTACTTGCCAATATAAATAGAAATATTCTGCTTAACGACATGCCACTTATGGTTAGCAGATTGAAAGATGGCGGAACGCTTATTTTAAGCGGTTTCTACTCCCAAGACGTGGATTTGTTGACAAACAAAGCGAAGACACTTGGATTGGAGTTCAAAACAAAAGATATTTCTGAAGACTGGACTCTATTGGGTTTCATAAAGTAAATAGGGTGTCCAGTTCGTT
>DCBP01000095.1:12955-20275 GCA_002314055.1 Prevotella sp. UBA1104 | reverse complement strand
TTCAAGCCCATCTTGAAGCGCAGAAAGAGTTACTTCGGTAACTCTTTTTTTTATTTCCTAAGTTTTAATTCTTTATCCATCCCTTACGCTTCCTCAAATAATATAATGAATATAAAAAAGCACAGCGGGATGAGGGCAAGTACGGGATTTTTTTGTAGATTTGCAGTTATATTATTAACGGATATAGAAAACAACAAGAAAAATGAAGAAAATAATACCAGTTGTCATGCTAATACTTGCTCTTGCAGCAGGTATTGTAAAGGCACAAGATGATAAAGACCACAACTTCAAAGTGGCGAAAAATATCGAGATATTCAACAACATATACCGCTATCTCGACATGATATACGTGGATACGCTCGATGCCGACGAGGTAGTAGGCACCGGAATAAAGGGAATGCTCAATTCTCTCGATCCATATACCGTGTATTATCCAGAGAATGAGGTTAACAAGTTGAAGAATATGCTCACTGGAAAATACGTGGGCATAGGAGCCATCATTCGTCAGAACATGCAGCTCGGCAGGGTCGTTATCGACGAGCCGTATGAGGGTAGTCCGGCGGCAGAGGCAGGACTAAAAAAGGGCGACATCATACTCAGCATCGACGACACAACGATGACCGACAAAAACACCTCCTTTGTCAGTTCGCATCTACGTGGCGACCCAGGAACGACGTTCATCCTCAAGATAAAACGTCCGTCTACGGGCAAGACAATGAAGATGCGCATCACGCGCCGAGCTATCACCCTACCCTTCCTTCCGTATTACGGCATGCGCCCCGACAGCATCGGATACATCAACCTCAATAGCTTCACAGAAGACTGTGCCAAAGACGTGCGCCGAGCCTTTATCGACCTGAAACATCAGGGCATGAAAGCTCTCGTGTTTGACCTGCGCGGCAATGGCGGCGGTTCGGTAAGTGAAGCTGTAAACATTGTAAATATGTTCGTGCCGAAAGGAATCACCATAGTGAAGACACGAGGGAAGATGAAACGCATGAACAAGGACTACCAGACCACAGTGGAACCGATAGACACGGTAATGCCGATAGTTGTAATGGTGAACGGCGAGACGGCATCAGCAAGCGAAATAACATCAGGAAGTCTTCAAGACCTCGACCGCGCCGTGGTACTTGGTACCCGGACATACGGCAAGGGTCTCGTACAGGCACCGGTAGACTTGCCATACAACGGACAAATGAAACTGACAACCGGTAAATATTACATACCGAGCAACCGCTGTATTCAGGCAATCAACTACAGGCATGCCCATGGCGGATACACCGAGCACATCCCCGACAGCCTGACAAAAGTATTCTATACACGCAACGGACGGGAAGTGCGCGACGGCGGTGGAATAAAGCCAGACATCGAGGTGAAGCCAGACTCGCTGCCGAACATCGCCTACTATCTCAGCATGAGCGGACTCGACTCCACAGAAGTGATGCTCAACTACGAGATAGAATATATATCCAAGCACCCCACAATAGCTCCGGCTGGGCAATTTGAACTCTCCGACGAGGAATACGAAGACTTCAAGCAGCGCGTCGTAAAGAGTGGTTTCAAATACGATGCCGAAAGCGGCAAGGAACTTGACCGTCTGAAGAAAATTGCACAGTTCGAGGGCTACTACGATGATGCAAAACCCGAATTTGAGGCATTGGAGAAAAAACTGAAACACAACCTCGCCACAGACCTCGACCGCAACAAGTCGCTCATAAAGCAAATAATACAGGCAGACATCGTTGCTGCCTACTATTGGCAGGCTGGAGCCATAGAAAACAACCTAAACACCGACAAACAGATGATAGAGGCGTGCCGACTGCTCAACAATCCGGCAGAATACAGGAAACTCCTCGTGCCGAAAAAAGGAAAATAATGGAACTGGAAATATACCACTACTCACTCTGCGCATCACTCACACTGCTGATATTTTTCAGCTACCGCTTCATCTTCGGCAAATTACCAAAGAAAGAAAACTATCGCCCATACCGCCAGTCGAGGATGTTGTCGGGATTCGCCATGCTGATGCTTTCGGCAAATTATATGGTACACATGTTTGCAACACCTAGACTGACAAGTCCGATGTTAGCTATATTGATGAATCTGTGTACATACTGGATAGCCGTAACCCTTTTTGGCAGCGCACTGATGATGCTCCTCGACCGTAGGCATCTTACGAAAGAGCGTTTTAAGCGGCATCTTGCAGCGTGGGTGGTATATTGCCTGCTTACCCACCTGATGTGGCGTTACACGCCCGAAGGATTGCTTAGAAAGCTGATGCCGTTTATCCTTGCCATTCTTTTTATAATATATGCCGTGAAAGTAGCACGACGGATATTCATAACCTTTCGTAAAGCAAAACAGAAGCTCGACGATTACTACTCTGAGGACAGCGAGGCATACATACGATGGATGTCGGTCTTTACATATTGGGCAATAATATTCGGTGTAGGACAAGGAATTCTCACTTTTGTGCCAAGCAAGTATGTGTTTGTATGGATAATCTCGGCAATCCCATTCTATATCTATCTTTATACATCTTATGCCAACTATTTTCTTTTCTATGAAAATGTGGAGGGTGCCCTCGCCGTAGATGAAGGCAGCGAATATGCTGATAGCACAACAAACAGCAACAAGAAGGAAGACAAGCCGTCTGGCAGCCAGGAACGGTCTATAGGAATGGCAAAAGTGCAGGAGACTATATTGGAGCGGCAGCTAAAGAAATGGAAAGACGAAAGAAAATTCACGGTAGGCGGTATTACTATAGAAGATGTAGCACGCGAAACGGGAACAAACCGCACGTATATATCATCGTTCATAAACAGCCATTACAGCATGTCGTTTCGTGAATGGATAAACGAGTTGCGCCTGGAATACGCCAAAGAGCTGATGAAAAACAATCCGGAACTGGCAATGCGCGAAGTGGCACGCCTTGCCGGCTATCTGTCGCTTAGCTATTTTACCAAAACATTTAAGGAGGCAGAGGGCGTTACACCGGGTAGATGGAACAAAGATTAACAGCTTGCAATTGACAAAATGTCAAATATTCCATAGTATTTATTAAATATTTTAATCTTTTCTGACGATATGTCAATAACAGAAGACATATTGGCAATAAAAACTAGCTTCATGCCATTGGCACATGAATTGCATAATCAGTAAGTGAAAATCGAAAGACCGAAGGTCGAGAGACAAGAGGGCTGGAGAGATTCAAGAAAACAGATAAATAAAGAATTAAAATAAAAATGGAGGTATTTGATATGTTACCAGTAATGAATAGAAATCTTTGGATGCCTGATGAGTTTAACGACTTCTTTGATACAGACTTCATGCCGAGAGTCAACGCTACGGCACCTGCAATCAACGTTAAGGAGAGCGAAAAAGACTACACCGTAGAGCTTGCTGCTCCGGGCTTGACAAAGGATGACTTCAACGTGAATATCGATCACGACGGTAATCTTCATATCAAGATTGAGAACAAGAGCAATAACAAGGAGGAGGACAAAAAGAGCCACTATCTGCGCCGCGAGTTCTCTTACAGCAAATATGAGCAGACATTGCTTCTGCCTGACGATGTTGAGAAAAACAAGATTAGTGCAAGCGTAAACAATGGTGTTCTCACCGTTGATCTTCCTAAGATTGAGAAAGCAACCGAAAAGGAAGCCCGCAAGATTGAAATCAAATAATCAATTTTGATATTTTATAAATCAGCCCCGGTGCCAATTGGCATCGGGGCTGATTTTTGTTGTATGCTACTCCCGTACACAAACAAGCAGTTTGTGACTGCCGTCCTGAAGCGTAGTGGCTAAGATGTATGTATCGCCACCGTCTTTCAGTTTCAAGCGCTTGCGCAGTTCGGCAACAGAAAGAGGAAAGTTCCTGGTAGTGACATTCGCCTTGTCGATGCTTCCGAGAATATGGCGAAGCTCCTTTTTATTCATTCCCGAAACTGCTTTTATCATGAATCGTCTTCCGGGGAAATTCTCTACATTATCCCTTGAAACAAATAAATTGCTGTTTGGGGCAATCCGCATTACACCATACTTACGACACAAAGGCTCAAAGCCGCCAAACTTCATCAGAGAGGCGTTTGGTTCGTAGATGTATGATTGCTCCACAGGGTCGGTAAAGCTGGCAGAGACAGCATTTAAACAGCTATTTGGGCTAAAAATATCCATTGTTGCAGTACTGTCGTCTGTATAATTGACACAAGACACTTGCAGCGCCTGCTTTCTGTTCTCCCTACAGTCTATGACAAGCAGCAGTTCCTTACATTCGTTTTTCACCGACACGATATGCACCTCGCAGACGTTGTCTACATCCTCCACAGCCTTATGCCAGTCGAGCATTGGCGAAAGCTTAACCATAACATAATCGGCTTTCTCCATGAGAACATCTTTCAGAGCCGTAACATCCGGTGTGCAGTCGGCAATGCCGTATGTTCTGCCGCCGTTGTTGTCGCGTCGTGCCGGATCGAGGTAAATCATCGACACATGGTCTATCCTACTTAGATATTCCGTGCCGTCGCCGCAGATTATTTCGGCATTGCCTATTCCAAGCAAAGGGAAATTGTGGCGTGCCGCCTCGCAGAGCACTTCCTGTCGCTCCACATACACACCATTTCGGAACGCCCGGACGATATAGGAGAAATCAACGCCATAACCCCCGGTAAGGTCAACGAGTGTGCCGGCATCGTTGCCGAGCAGCCGCTTTGCCACTTGCTGTTTATATATCGCTGTGGGTTGTGAGGAGCATTGCTCCATAGAGAGATGCGGTGGATATATAATATCCTCGATACTTGCCCAGTGGGGCAGCTTCTGGCATGCCGTCTGCCATCCGGCAATCTGTTCCAGGGCATACGGCATATCAACACCAGACGGATGACTCTGCAAGGCAAGCTTGCGAGGGTCATCCGTCCGATGTTTCTTGATATATGATAAAGTTTCCTTGTCTACCATTAAACGTATTTATATCTTTTAAAGCATTTATGCAAAAGTATTATCTTAGTTTATAGGTTACACCCACAGTGCCGTATATAGGATAGAGTTTCTGGTCCATCACTGTAAAACTGCTTTTAAAGATGCCTGTAAATCCCCACGACAAATCCGCAAACACGCCCCAAGACCTGTGGAAGCGCCAGTCGGCACCGAGCATCATACCCCACTGCAGGTTGCGCATATCATCAGAGAAATCATAGTCGCCACGTCCTTCGTTCTTACTTCCGAGTTCTATTTTCTGTCCCCTTGGGTCATCTGGCTTCATATTCATATCGTCTCTTTTGCGTAGATATCCGTCACAGGCATAGCCTTTAAAAGTGTGTGAGCGTACATACGAGAGATAAGGACCGAGCTTCAAGCACACTTTATCTCCAAAGTAGTAAGTAGCCTGAAGTGGCAAAGTCAGCATCCACTGTTCAACCTCAGAATGATTAGTACCTGTGAATACGCCTTCCATTTCTTCGCCTCCTCGTACAATTTTCATGTGATAGCCCTTTACCTTGGCATCAATATTCATTCCTTTATTCTCGATACGCAATCCGGTGGTAAGTCCCCAATGGTTGTCAAGAGGTTTATAAACTCCGAGTCCGAGCATCACGCTTGGTGTCAGCCTATAAGCATCCAGCGAACGAATTGTTGCCGGCATGCCCATAGGAGCAGCACCTCCGATGTTATATCCTACACGAAGGTCGTATTTTAAATTGTCAAAAATATTGCCAGCCACAGTTGTCAGCGTGGCAGATGCTGCAAGGAGCAGCGATATGATTATCTTCCTCATATTCTTATTTATATACTGTTATTCACACTCCAGTTCAAACTCGTCAATACAAAGTGTGCTACCTACGGCACCTTCGAATTTAGCTCCTTCGATGCTTGATGTACAAACAATAGTAAGACTGTATCCGTTTTGATTTCTAAGTTCCTTCAAGAATTCGGGATTGCTCAAATCGAACCCGTCTTTATATTTGAACTCTATATCGAAATGAGTCCAGTCGGGAGTATTGTTGATTGTTCCCAATTCAGCGATAGCCACTATGTATTTGTTTGTTTTCACATCGTTGCCGTTCAATACAAAAGCCTTACCATCATCGCTGTGGTTGCGGTAGAGCACAGCATAAATGTCGCCCTGGTCAACTCTTCCGGATACAGGCTTGCCGTCCTTGTCCTGGAACTTGCTACCCGGAGTGTATTTATACCATCCTCTCAGGCGCTTTGGTATTTTATTGAAAGGCAGTCCAAATTCCGTAGCAATCATCGGCTTCTTTAGAGCTATGTCGGTATTGAATTTTCCGATAAAGAGGTTTCCGGCAGCGATAAGCATCTTTGGATTTGAATATTTTCCAAAAGGTCCGGTGTCACAAGTCGTGAGTTTCACATACTCACCGTAACTACCGTTTTCAGGTCCATTCCCATCATTTACTGGCACAGATGGGAACAGGTCGTGCGACTCGTTGAGTTTACTCATTCTGTATCCGGAATTTCCTGTAGCCCAGGTATCTACCCTCTTTTCGAACTTGTTGATATCATACCACACATAATAATCCTTCACTCCAGCACCATCATATATTTCGTGGTTCTCGAAGCCGAAATGTGTAGGGAGCTCATAAAGGTCGTTCACTCGGAATGTAACTGTATAGTCCCTTGTCCAGTTTCTGTCTTCCGACGTAACGGTGTAATGCTGTGGCATTTCACCCGAGAAGTCGAGCGGTGTGCCGCTTTCTGGAGATATTGTAGCACCAGGAGTTATTTTAAACGATACCGGGATATTGCTTACGTCTGCATCAGGCTTTATAGTGAATACAACGTTAGTTTCGTTTGACGCCACATTTTTAGTAGCAAGATCTACCTGAGTAAAAATTGTCAGTGGGTCGTCAATCTGTACGTAAGCCTGTTCTATATCACACTCTGCGTTCAGTGGTTCGTCTTTAAAACAGGATGTCAGCATGGTGCATCCAGCAAGCGACGAGAGTAAAAGGATTGAATGCCTCATTAAATTCAATGTTATATTTTAATTCACAAAATTCTTGGCAAAGTTACGCTAAAATATTTTATGATACAAGAATATGGAGGTAAATCGCACAAAATGAGGGGAAAAGTGCAAGACAAGGTATACCATAACGACATAATCTCCGTTACGATATACCCTATTAATTCTTTGTATTCTAAAAATAGAATTATAATTTTTCTATTTCAATGGAAGATAAACCTGTTGCCAAAGAAATCTGTTCAGTTGTCAACCCAAGGTTCTTCATTTGTTTTGCGATTTCAAAAGAACGTTTTCTCATTCCTTGTTCTATTCCTTGTTCTATTCCCTCTTTTT
>DCBP01000095.1:0-12820 GCA_002314055.1 Prevotella sp. UBA1104 | reverse complement strand
TTCCTTCTTTTTTCCCTTGTTCCATTCCTTTTTCTCGTCCTTCATCATACCCTTCCTGATATCCCTCATCACGACTTGTATCAAATAGGCTCTTCATGTGTCTTACAGATTCCATGTGTCGGAAATAAGCCTGCTTCTCGTTTACCGGAAGGGAATCGACGCGTAAGCACTCTCGCGCTTCGGCAAGTCCTGCTGCTGTAGCCTTGCTGCTGATGTTGCCGGTTTTGAGGAATTCTATCCATTCGTCAAGAGGTGTCGTTGCAATTTTGTCGAAATCATTTACACGCAGCACATAATATTCAGGGAACACATCTGCCGCTCCTTTTCTTTTCATTATATCCTTCTCTCTGTTGCCGAAGAATCTTTCATTCTGCCTAACAGAGAGTTTCAGTTCGTCATGTGGCTCGTGTATTCCGATAAACTCCGTTCTACCATGATATACATAGTCTTTGCCTTGTCCCAGTTCGAAGTATACGATATTTACGGAGTATACCTTCTTCACCTCTTCGTATGGCTGGCCAATTCCTATATATTCTGTTATTGCCTTCGAAACGCCATACAGCATACGGTGGAAATAAGTCAGTTCTCGGCTATTCTGCACCTCAATGATGCACAATTCTCCGTCTTCGCTCTCTGCCAGAATATCCACACGATTGTATTTGTCTTCCTCGTCTTCCTGATTGCTTTCGCTTTCAAGAAATCTATGGATTTTGAATTTCTTTCCTATCAGAGACGACAGGAACCCTTCTATCACGGCATAGTTAGCCTTGTTGCGCAGCAAGCGCTTCATTGCCCAGTCGAACCTTATGTAGTTTTCTTCATTTTTTATCATAATGCTTCTCTCCTTTTCTTATTTTTATAGCCCGCCACTTGAATGTGGGTATGCTATTCCGTTACAAAGATAATGATAATATGGTAAAGTACAAAACAGCAGACTGATAAATCCTTAAAAAAGAAAAATCCCGGACTTTCCTGTCCGGGATTATATTCTTAGAAGAACAACGAATGCTCTCTTGTCTGATTATTTGTTCACTTTGTAAGTCTTGCCATCAGCAGTGCGGATGATGAACACGCCATGCTGTCCGGCATTCATGCTTACGCGGCGACCGCTGAGGTCGTAGATTCCTGCAACGCCGTTGCTCTTGGAGTTCTCCACGCCGTTGATACCAGTAGTACCGGCATAGTGGATAGTATAAGTAACGGTGTTCTGGAAGTCACCCGAGATAAGAGTGTAGAAAACTGTTCCGTTGCCCGGATTCTCCTCATCCTCTACTACAACCTTAGACTCCTCGTATTCATCAGTAGGAACTACTGCAGTCAGGAAATCCTCATCAAAGTTGTCTACACCTGTGAGTGTGTACTCGAACTTGTCTGTGGCAAAGTCTGCAAAAGCGACCCCGTTGTATGAGAGAGCCTGTGGCTTGTAGTTGTAGATCAGACGCAGGTCGTCAACATACAGATTGTCATTGCCTGTACCGCCACCAGGAGTAGCACATGTAGACATTGTTACGAGCATTGCCCTGCCGGCAATCTCCTGTCCCTCTGGCTTTTCATATGATGCATAGTCGAAAGGCACTGTTACGTACTGCCAGCTACCGCCATTCTCCTCGATGTCGGTATTGCTTGCCTTTGCTACAACATTGTTATATGTCTTGTCCTCAGGGTCCTGATAGTAAGTTCCGTCGGTGATTACTGCCGAGATAGAAGCCTTGAGTCCGCTCTTGCCCGGATTGTATTTCATCCACACGCCGATAGAGTCAGGGAATGCTGTAAGGGCAGCATAGAATGGATCACCGTTGCCGTCAACATCTGTCTTTGACATGTCGAGGTAAGCGTGGTTCGATTTGTCCGTAGCTGAAACTGATCCAGCAGACATACGTCCTGTCGTTACAGTACCGTTGGCTGAAATTCCCAAAATTGAAGTAGAGAATATGCGCAATGATGTTGTTCCCGTTGTACCTGGACAAACATCTTTCACTGCCTCTGTATGTGCAGTACCCTTTACCATACTTGCAAACTTTCCGTCGCAGCTTCCGAATGAGTGCCATGCGTTAGCCTCGTCGATAGAACCGGCCTTGTGGTATTTCTCGAAACCAGAGTTAGGAATCTGTCCCACCTCGTCTGCATTCTCGCCGAAGAGCACCTTGATTACTCCGAGGTTATTCTTGTTGGCATCGATAAGGATAACAGCCTTCATCTTGCCGTTGTAGGTAGAGCCCTGAATAAAGATAGGCATCTCGCCGAGCATACTGCCCATCCAGAAAGGAACAGAAGGGTCATCGCCGTCAGCGATTGTTAACTCCTGGTCTCCTGAGAATACAGCCACTGCACTTGCTTTGTCGTAAGGAATATTCTTAAGATTGATTGTTCCTACAGGCATCTGCTGCCCGCCCTCTACGAACATGAAGTTCTTCAAGGAGAAGTTGCAGGTTCCATCGCCGTTTGGAGTCATTTCAACGTTTGCATTTCCAGCATCGGTAGAAATGCCGTTTACTGTTACTTTCAGTGCGCCTGTGTAGCTCTCTGCGCTTACTGTTACGGCAAAGAGTGCCGAAGCTAATAAAGTAAAAATTTTCTTCATATTATAATTAATTATGTGTAATACCTATTGCCGTTTATTTTTTATAAAAAAACTGTATAACGGAAATATTTTGCAAAATTACATATAAAAACGTTCCATTGTTCTACAATTCGTTATTTTTTACGTTTTTATAACTTTCGGCTGTCTCTACTTAATACAAATATCTAATATATTGTCTGTTTTTTCATAGAATAATGTATATTAAAGAGATTAACGAATAAATAAGGAGCATAACTGCATCAAATAATTCGTACACCACTGGCGTACCATTATTCACCACCAATGAACCATTAGCCGCCAGTGGTGAACCATTAGCCGCCAGTGGTGTACAAATTATTCGACACTGACAAATAAGTAATTTTCTATATAAATATCGATTTAATATACCCTAATCTATATAATTCATATGTCCCAACAAACGGAAGTCGGAATAATCCTGTAGACAACATTCTATTATATACAGACACAATAAATATGAAGAAATCACGTATATATTATAAAAAAACAATAAGCATATGTTGGAAAACCACTATTATGAGGGAATGATAGAGGCTGGCTGCGACGAGGCAGGACGCGGATGCCTTGCCGGCAGTGTGTATGCAGCTGCCGTAATTCTGCCGCCAAACTATAAGAATGAATTGCTCAACGACTCTAAGAAACTTACCGACCGCAAGCGGAAACAACTGCGGGAGGTGATTGAAAGGGATGCCGTGGCATGGGCGGTGGGCATCGTTACGCCGGAGGAAATCGACAAGATAAATATTCTGAATGCCAGTTTCCTCGCCATGCACCGCGCTCTCGACCAACTGAAGGTGAGACCGGAGGCGGTGATTGTAGACGGAAACAGGTTTAAACCTTACAAGGACTTGCCGTATACTACAATCGTGAAGGGCGACGGTAAGTATATGGCTATCGCTGCAGCAAGTATTCTTGCAAAGACATATCGCGACGACTATATGGACAGGCTTGCCGAAGAATATCCGCAGTATGACTGGAAGAGCAACAAGGGGTATCCAACGAAAAAACACCGTGAGGCTATTCGCCAGCACGGTGTCAGTCCGTATCATCGCATGAGTTATAATTTACTTGGGTCGCAGGAACCGGAACTGCCGTTTGAGGACTAAAGCATCGCCAGCGCCTTGTTCTCGGCTGCCTCCATAATCTCGCGTTCGCCAGGTCCCTTGTCGTTGATACCGCAAAGGTGGAGTATGCCGTGGATGATGACGCGGTGCAACTCGTCGTCGTACGACTTACCGAAGAGTTCGGCATTGGAGCGCACGGTATCGAGCGAGATAACGATGTCGCCACTCACGATATCGTCCTCGTCGTAGTCGAAGGTTATGACATCCGTGTAATAGTCGTGTCCGAGGTATTCACGGTTCACCTCAAGGATTTTCTCGTCGCTGACGAACATGTAGCCCACGTCGCCCACTTTACGCCCATACGTGGCGGCAACGGCCTTTATCCAAGCCGATGTGTCGCGCTTTCTTATTTTCGGCATCTTCACGCCGTCTGAATTGTATGTTATCATAATTTGAATGTAGAATTTAGAATGTAGAATGTAGAATGTAGAGTTATTTGAATGTAGAGTTATTTGAATGTAGAATTTAGAGTTATTCTCGCTGCGGTTTAGAGTTTTTGAGTTTAGAGTTCTCATTGAAATTCCTCAAATCTTAATTCTCCAATTCTTAATCGGCAAAGCCGACAACTCTTAAATCTTAACTCTTAACTCTTAATTTGATTTGGCAAGAACCGCCTTACGTCTTTTCCGAAATGCACGAGTTCTCTGACGACACTCGAACTGATACTCTCCATACCTGCCTCAGCAAAGAAGAGCACTGTCTCTATGCCCGTTAACTGACGGTTGATGTCGGCTTGCTCGCGCTCATACTCAAAGTCCTTCACACTTCGCACTCCCTTGATGATAAACTCCGCCTGTTCGCGACGGGCAAAGTCTACGGTCAGGTCGTTATACTGCTTTACCTCTATCTTCGTTTCGCTCTCGTATATCTTCTTTATCGTTTTCACGCGTTGCTCGGTGGTCTGCATATATTTCTTCCGCTCGTTGAAGCCCACGCCGATGATTATCTTGTCGAATAGCGGCAGGGCGCGCCTCACGATGGAATCATGACCTATCGTATAGGGGTCAAAACTTCCTACGAATATTCCGTTTCTCATTACTTTTCGTTTTTGCGTACAAAGGTAATGTTTTACACGGACACAAAGAAAGTTTTTCTCTTTTTTGTTTCCTTCCTAAGCTGTATTATTCATAGGAGAATATTAAATAGAGCCATAAATCCGAAACTTGAATACATTATCCGATGAATTATACAAGCTAAGCTTTTCTCGTTCTTACATTCAGCTGGTATATTGCCGGCAGGAGGATAAAGAGCGAGAAGATTACCGCCAGTGTCATCCGCCTATGGTCGCCGCCAAAGATATCAATAAGATGTCCGTTTATTATCTGCGGCGGCAAGAGGCGCGCCATGGCAAACACCATGGTGTTGTTCACCCAATGGTAGGCAACGCCCGGCAGAATGCTCCCCGTGCGGCTGTATAGCCAACCGAGCATCAGTCCGGCAACAAAAGCAAAGGGCATCTGCGCCGGATTCATATGTACTAGCGAGAACAGTGCTGCGGATATTGCTATCGCCGCCCAACGGCTCTTCATCCGTGGCAACAGCGTGCGGAGCACGGCACCGCGAAACACCGTTTCCTCAACAAAGGGGGCAAAGAGGCAGAGCGTGAAATACCCAAAGTCGTTGTGTATCAATTCCATCATCTCCTTCTCCACCAAATTTTTAAGGTCGGGCATCAGTTCCTCCAGATACATCTCCGGGATTATTGCCCCCACTCCGGCCACTGCAGTCCATGCAAGTACTGCCCACGGACGGCTCTGCATATACGCCGGCGACAAGACGCTCCATTTCATCCTGATAAATACCAGCAACACAAGCAGACTGTACACTGCCGATGTAAGAATCATGGCATTAATGCCACCGTCCTTACCGGCTATCAGCTTCCATACACCCTGAACAATCAAACTGCTAATTACTATGATAGCAATGAAGGCAAAAACTTGTTTAAAGACAAGTATTGCCACATCCTTTGTCGTATTATTCTTATTATCCATTTCGCCTTTCAATCCTTCAATTTTTCAATCTTTCCATTTTTCAATCTTCAAACACTCTTCCCTATCCTTTTCGAGTTGTCGCTTTAGAGCCTTCTCCGACTCAAACTTTCTCTCTTCGCGAATCCGCTTTACGAACGACACCGAGAGCTGCTTGCCATACAGGTCGCCGCTAAAGTCAAAGAGGTTCACCTCAAGTGTGGTCTTCTCGCCATGAAACGTAGGACGCATACCGATATTCATCATCGCCTGATACTGCGAGCCGTCGCTTAGCAACGCCACGACAGCATACACGCCATTTGCCGGCAGCATCTTCTTTATCCCCTTTATGTCGATGTTTGCCGTGGGGAAGCCCATTTTTCTTCCCTCTTGCACGCCGCTCACCACCTTGCCGCTTATGGAATATCTGTAGCCGAGACACATTGCAGCCATCTCCACCTCGCCTGCGGAGAGGAAGGAGCGCACTACCGACGAACTGACATTCACGCCGTTGAGCACAAAAGCCTTGGCACGTATCACCTCGATGCCGAGTTCTCTGCCAAACCGTACATAATCGTCAAAGCCCTCCGAGCGGTTATGTCCGAAGCGGTTGTCGTAGCCGATGACAAGATATTTCACGCCGAGTCTGTCGCGCAACACCGTCTTCATGAAATCATACGCCGACAATAATGCCATAGCCTCATCAAACGGCAGCACCTCGCAGTGGTCTACACCCGTTGCCTTTATCATTTCCGTTTTCTCGCTGAGCGTGCTTAACATCTGTGGTTGGTAATCACTGTGGAGCACCTCTCGCGGATGACGGTCGAAGGTTATCACCATCGACTCTGCGCCATGCTCCCTTGCCACAGCCTTCACCTGATCTATCAGATAGCGATGACCGCGGTGAACACCATCAAAGAAACCGATTGTGGCTACAATTTTCTCCGAGAACTCATAACTCCCAGAACTCTCAGAACTCCCAGAACTCTTAGAACCCTCAGAACTCTTAGAACTCCCAGAACCCTCATAAGACTCAGAGCCGCCAGAGAATTCCTCCAGCCACTCGCTGCCGTGGGTTACATGCAGCGTATTGATGCCGAATTCTTCGGCAGCGCGGCAATTTGCCGTGGAGTCGTCAATAAAAAGAGTTTCCTCTGGAATGATACCGGTCTCACGGATAAGGGTTTCAAAAATCCGCGGGTCGGGCTTCACCATTCCCATCTTATAAGATATAAACATCTTGTCGAAATAGTATTCCGGCTCATGGCCCGCCTTAGGGAAGAAGTTATCTACCGACTTATCCCAGTGCACCGGATTACTGTTGCTCAAGAGATATATGTTGTATTTCCTGTGCAGACGCTCTATCATCTGCAGGCGCTCCACGGGGATACCCGTGAGGAGTTCGCCCCACGCCCTACTTATCTCCTCGTCGGAAGCCTTGCAGCCCGGAGCGCGTTTCCTTATCTCCCTACAGAACTCTGCCACATCTATCTTACCAAGTTCAAGGTCGAGAAACATGTCTATCTGCTTGCACTCGTCAACATAATGGGCTATCTCTCCGGCACCGATGCGCTCCAGAGCCTCGATACACTTCTGTCTGTCGAGGTCTACGATAACGCAACCGAGATCGAAGATTAGATTATGGATTTTATTACTTATCATCGTTGTTTTGTTTTTTGCTAAATAATCTCCACAGCTCACCAATCCAGAGCACAGCAGATGTGGCTACAGTTATCACCAGCCACTCCTCGAGCGACAGTGGCACGCAGCGGAACATCTTGCCACCATAGGTAACGATCAGCCACTGTCCGCCAAGTATCATTAGCATAACGGTGAGCAGCCCTCTGTCGTTCTTTATTCCGTGGAATGCCGACTTGCCACTGCCGAGTGCCTTGGCGTTGAGCATGTTCCAGAACTGGAGCATCACGAAGGTGGTGAAAAACATCGAGAGCTCGTGTATCTGCACATCGCCGTCGCCCTGAAGACAGTGGAGCAGATAAACGAACAGGGCGATGAACATCATCACTCCCATTCCAACAATGCCCCTGAGCATCGGTTTGGTGATTATGAAATCGCTTGCCTTGCGCGGTCTTTCGTCCATCACCTCCTTTGTCGGCGGCAATGAGGCGAGCGCCATGGCTGCAAAGGTATCCATTATGAGGTTTACCCACAGAATCTGGGTAACGGTAAGCGGCATCTCGGTGCCTATCACCGAACCGGCAAGCACGAGCAGCAAGGCGGCTACATTCACCGTGAGCTGGAAATAGAGAAAGCGCTGTATGTTCTTGTATAGCGACCTTCCCCACATCACGGCGTTCACGATACTGCCGAAGGAGTCGTCGAGCAACGTCATGTCGCTCGCCTCCTTTGCCACATTAGTGCCCGAGCCGAGCGATAGTCCCACGTGGGCATGATTTAGGGCAGGCGCATCGTTGGTACCGTCGCCCGTAACGGCAACAATCTGTCCGCTGTCCTGCAGCAGATTCACCAGTCGCTGTTTGTCGGCAGGGCGCGCACGGCACATCACCTTCAACGACTCCGCCCGCTTGCGAGCCTCATCGTCGGCAAGGGCGGCGAAGTCAGCACCCGTCATTATATCTTTTTCGTCTGTATTGTCTTTCCATATCCCTATCTGCCGAGCAATCTCCTTTGCCGTAGCCGAGGTGTCGCCAGTAACGATTTTCACCTCTATGCCAGCTTTCTGACATTCGGCTACAGCTGCCGGAACATCCTTCCTTATTGGGTCGCTGATAGCCACGGCAGCCTGTAGAGTCATATTGCCAAGCGACTGCGCCTCCCGCTCCATATCGTCGGGCGAAGTTTCGTCGGCAAGTTCTTTGTATGCAAAGGCGAGTGTGCGCATGGCTTTCTGTTGCCACTCTTGCAGTTTGTGTTCAGCCTCTGTCTTCTGGTTTTCTGAAGTTTGGCATGCCGATATTATTATCTCCGGTGCACCCTTGGCAAGGAGATAGGTCTTGCCGTTAGCTGTTATTACAGTTGCCATGTATTTGCGCTCCGTGGAGAACGGAAGCTGATAAAGCGGCTCATTCAAACCACGCAGCTTATGATAGTCTATGTTATTAGCCTTCAGCCACAGCAACAGAGCTATTTCCGTAGGATTACCGATACCGCTGTCGCTGCCTTCAGCATCAAGATGCGCCGTAGAGTTCAGGGCGAAGGCTACACGGAGCATCTCCTCGCTGCCGTTAAGCCTCAACACGTCTGCCACCTCCATGCGGTTTTCTGTCAAGGTTCCGGTCTTGTCGGTGCATATCACGGTTACGGCGCCCATAGTCTCACAGGCATGGAGCTTTCTCACCAGGTTTTTGCTCTTCAGCATGCGCCGCATGTTGAGGGCAAGGGCAAGGGTGATTGCCATCGGCAGTCCCTCGGGCACCGCCATAACGATGAGCGTTACAGCCATCATGAAATACTGCAACACTACTTCTGCCATCCGGAAATAGTCTGTGGTGTGCCACAGCGGGTCTACGAGGATATCGTGGACAAGGAAGATTACGGCAGCAGCAACCGAGAGTCCGAAACCGAACTTGCTGATAATCTTTGCCAGACGGTCGAGCTGCATGGCGAGGGGTGTCTTCACTGTTGGCGTCTCACTGCTGCTGCGCGCCACCTTTCCTATCTCTGTATTATCGCCAACGGCTGTAACGCGGTATGTGGCGCTGCCGCTCATCACCATGGTGCTGCGAAGGATTTGATTAACGGGGTATGTATTCTCAGAGTTCTCGGAGTTCTCAGAGTTCTCGGAAAAGTCCGAGAGCTCTCCTATCACTTGTTTCTCCGCTATCGGCTCACCCGTCAGCGACGACTCGTCCACCTGCAGGTTGCGGGCCATGAGCAGCGTGCCGTCAGCAGGTATCTCGTCGCCTGTTTCTATCAGGACGATGTCGCCCACGACAACGTCCTTGCGCGGTATCTCCACCACATGTCCGTTGCGACGCACCTTCACGGGCTGTTCCTCGCCGAGTGCCGTCAGTACGTCAAATTTCTTTGCTGCATCCACCTCGAAGACGAAACCTATCGTCGTGGCAAGGAAAATGGCGATGAAGATACCTATCGTTTCCACAAAATCGTTCTCGATAAAGGCAAGCACGAGCGATACGGCTGCTGCAACGAGGAGTATCTGTATTATAGGGTCCTTGTATTTCTCCATATACTGTCGCCATAGGCTATCGCGCTTTGGCGGAGTAAGGGTATTAGAGCCGTGTTGCTTGCGACTCTTCTCCACCCCGTCATTATCCAATCCACAAAGACTTCCCGTCTTGCAAGTTTCTTCTGTCATAATGTCTTTACTTTGTATTATAATACGTTGCAAAGTTAATATAAATGGTGAAATATCCTTGTTTCGCAGTGCCTCTACCCCGCATTTTTTATAAAAAAATCACAAAACCGCAATATTTCACGATGATTTTCGACCGAAAATTTGGTAATTCGCCATAAACCCATTACCTTTGCATCCGCAAACTTGACCACACATTGGTTGAGATCGGGCTTTTAGCTCAGTTGGTTAGAGCAACAGACTCATAATCTGGAGGTCCTAGGTTCAAGCCCTAGATGGCCCACTTGCAACAAGAAAGCGGTTTACGGCATAGTTCGTAAACCGTTTTTGTTTTTCCTTCTGTTTCTCTTTTTGCTTCTTTTTTGTTGGAAGGAAAGAAATAAAGCATTATATTTGCACCGTAGTTTTTATAAAGCAAAAATTTATGACTGCAAGAGACGACAAGGAAAAAGAGAAACTGAGCCGCGAAACACTTGGCAAGTTCTTCTATGATTTGGCAAAGACATGCTTTGCGGCAATGGTTGTTACTAATGCCATAGCATTAGTGATTGGTGATGGAGAAAACTATGCAACATGGATACTATTGCTTGTCGGAATTGCAGGAACATTTATCTTTGCAAGAGTTGGATATATAATAATTAAAAAATAAGAATATGGAAGGAATGATTATAACTTTAGGGGGAGCTGCTTTTTGCGGACTTTGTTTTATGCTTTGGATGGAACACACCAAGAGCGGACGAAAATGGCTTGAGAACCTTTAGACCGACCATAATCCTCCCCAAGGGAGTGAAAGAAGTATGATTTATGGTATAATTATTATAGCAAGCGGCTTGCGATAATCTCGCAAGCCGCTTGCTTTATTTTATATGGTATCTCCATCCCTCCCTTAGGGAGGGCCAGGGTGGGTTTTATCAGAACAGCGACGGCTCCATGATATTCCCCGAATACGGATTTCTGCCGAAGTGCTGATAGGCAAGTTCGGTAACCATTCTGCCGCGCGGTGTACGCTTGATGAAGCCTTCCATGATGAGATATGGCTCATAGACCTCCTCCACCGTACCGGAGTCTTCGCCGATGGCAGTGGCGATGGTGGTGATGCCCACCGGTCCGCCCTTGAACTTGTCGATGATCGTGAGCAATATCTTGTTGTCTATCTCGTCGAGACCATACTGGTCGATGTTGAGTGCCGTAAGGGCGATATGGGATATCTTGGTGTCTATCCGTCCCGAACCGCGCACCTGGGCGAAGTCTCTCACTCTTCGGAGCAGGGCATTGGCGATACGTGGCGTACCGCGTGAACGGCGCGCTATCTCTATGGCGGCATCATCGTCGATAGGCACCTTGAGGATGCTTGCCGAGCGCTTTATGATGCGCTTCAGCGTTTCCGGGTCGTAATATTCCAGATGCAGGTTTATGCCGAAGCGGGCACGCAAGGGGGCTGTGAGGAGTCCGCTGCGCGTCGTAGCACCCACGAGGGTGAAGGGGTTGAGGTCTATCTGAATGGAGCGAGCCGACGGTCCCTTGTCTATCATTATATCGATGCGGTAGTCTTCCATAGCGGAATAGAGGTATTCCTCCACCACTGGCGATAGACGGTGTATCTCGTCGATGAAGAGCACGTCGTTTGGTTCGAGCGAGGTCAGTATGCCGGCAAGGTCGCCGGGCTTGTCGAGTACCGGCCCGCTGGTTATCTTGAAGCCCACGCCGAGTTCATTGGCAATGATATTGCTCAGTGTCGTCTTTCCCAGTCCTGGCGGTCCGTGCAACAGGGTATGGTCGAGCGGTTCGCCGCGGTATTTAGCCGCCTCTACGAACACCTCCAGGTTTTCCACCACCTTCTGCTGTCCGCTGAAGTCGGTGAATTTCAACGGGCGGAGTGCATTTTCAAATTCCTTCTCCGCCGAACTGATATTCTCTTGTCTTATATCGAAATCGTTGTCCATTATTTTCCTTCTACATTACCATTACATAGAGAGAATACCCTTATGCAAATCTGTTACAGGAAAAACCAAGTCCCAGTTCTTTCCCCATACAAGATTTCCCATATCTATTTTAAACTGCTTGAATTTACGTTCATCCAAGTATGCATTATACTGCGGATGAGGATGACTCTTAATAAATGCACCTACATCAAGTGTCTTCACTATACCGTCAGAGAAATGAATCTCAACGCTCAACGGCTTGATATATTTTACTGATATTATTTGCAAATTCATAATCATTATATCCTTTTTGTTATTTTCGTAGAACGGACGGCTTTCTTTAGCACAAAGAACTTTATCCACTTTTCAACTATATTCTTATAATATTTGGCAACAAAAGTTCTGCAACCTGTGCATCTTTATTGTTTAATGGTGCTCTGCTTCCCCTTCGTCTATCTAACCTTTTCAAAACTCCATTCTCCAATATGATGTCAAAGACAGCATCTTCGTCATTCTTCACCACATGCACATGTATTGGCTCGTGTTCGTTTGAGTAAAAGAAAAACACGAAGCCGAAGTATTCAAATATCTTTGGCATTCTCTTTTTTCTGCAAACTTAATAAATATCTTCTGAAATACAAAGCATCGGGGCATTTTTTACATAGAAAATTGTAATGCAACCTGCTTTAATATCTGATATGGAAATCGGCAAGAAAGACTCAAAAATATAAAAAACACGTGGCGGATTCTCACGAATGCGCCACGCTAACAGCTATTAATTTAGTATTGTTTTTATTTACATCATAGTTTTGTTTTGTGTTATCTATTTTATGGTTAAAAATTTCTTTTCCTTTTTTTCTTCCCCTCCCCCGCCTCCCCTTCCAGGGGCGGAGCAGTTTCCTTTTATTGCT
>DCBP01000099.1 GCA_002314055.1 Prevotella sp. UBA1104 | reverse complement strand
TGCCTTAATCTGATACCGGAGGATGGGGAGTTGAAGCCGATAGCAGGAACAGAGGTTGTGGATGAAGGAGAGTTCTTGACTGAAGATACGACAATTGAGTATATTCATAAGGTAAACTATGATGACGATATAATTTCCCATTATATTTGTTATGACGATCTAAACGATATTTGGTTTTGGCATTTACTTGGTGAACCTGTTGAAGACATTTATCAGATACAACTTCCAGAAGCTGATAAATTTCATGTAAATTCCGTTACAAGTATCGGGAACATATTGTGCTTCGTCGGGGATGATGATATTTGGTATGCGTTTTGGGATAGCAATGTAAAGACGTATAAGGAATTTAATCTATCTCAGTTTAAGTTGTCTATAGAGATTGAACGCAACAGTACAACGGATGAAGTCATTCAGAAACAAATCCAACTTAAAGATGAAGATTTTTGGAATTTGTTTGAAAAACATTATATAAATGATGATAATACGGAAGAGTATGCCTATCCAAT
This sequence comes from Prevotella sp. UBA1104, assembly GCA_002314055.1. Classification (GTDB taxonomy): domain Bacteria; phylum Bacteroidota; class Bacteroidia; order Bacteroidales; family Bacteroidaceae; genus Prevotella. Next base: position 18,213 of record DCBP01000099.1, on the reverse strand, counting down.
AAGGACGAAAGCAAACAAAACGATAGAAGTATTTAATAAATGCGATGCATTGGTCAATAAAAGATTAGAAGAGCTTGGCGACGAATATTTTAAATACAGTACATTATTGGTAGCAGCAGTAAGGTTGTATGATGGTACGTATATTAATTTCAGTCCATTGGTTATTCTTGATGCGACACAAGTAGGTTTTGGTAATTCTGATTATGGCTACAATAGGATAACACCAAAATTTTCATATTGGATAAACCGTGATGCAAGTGGTTTTACTCCAATGCCAAAGAATTCAAAAGGTATTGATTTTTCTACAGGATTTGCAAAATTCTGGATAACTGCATCTTGTAATATTACAGGCTATGAAACTTTGATAGATGGCGTTGATGTATTTATCACAACATGTGAAAGTTTCCTTAATCTAAAAGATTCTGTATATATTGGTAAGCCTGAGACATCCCAGAAAGACTGGTACTATTCTTCCATACCTATACCTTATCTTCAAGGAAATGATTTCCACAATAAGTTTGACGGTCTCCAATTTTACAAATCTCTTCACATAGCGAATCAACAGTTAGGACAGAAGTTTGCAATTAAGAGAGTATTAGGAACGGAAGAATCCATATCGTTAGCAAATCCTTACGTAAAACATATAGGTGGAATAGTTACCAACAATTACAACAACAGGCTACATATCGGAAATGTTGTTGAATCAATAAAATCTACCGATTACAATTTTCCGTTTTATTATATTGAAGAACAGTCTGATGAATATTTAACTCGTGATTTGGTGTTTGAATTTACAGATGACAATAATAAAAAGTTATTTTTTTCTGTTGAGAATAAAGTAGTATCATCTCGTAATCCTATTATATCTATTCCTATTAATGGATATTCAAGCCTTATTGTATATAGTCGATATGAAAATTATGACGGCACTTATGTGTATAACAAAAGTACATTTAAATTGTATTCTTCATCTAATACCGGATATTCTTATTATGTAAAATGCAATAGAACAAGTGGCTTACAAGAGTTTGGTATCGATTATGAAGTTTCTACCTTAGATGAATATGCACAGGCATTAAGTTCTGTTTCAACGGCTACAAATATAATATCTCGTTCCCCATCCCTTATTAAAGCCTCTGAAGCCGAGAATCCACTTGTCTTTCCAGCCTCCAACAGTGTACAAGTAGGTTCGTCTGTCATAAAGGCGATGGCGGCAAATACCCGACCGATAACGGAAGGACAGTTTGGTGATGCTCCGCTATATGTGTTTACCGATGAAGGAACATGGATGCTGATGCTGTCGGCAGAAGGAAAATATCAGGCACGACAACCGGTGAACAGAGATGTGTGTAGCAACCCGAAAGGAATATTGCAGATAGACGATGCCGTGCTGTTTCCGACAGAAAGAGGTATCATGATGCAGACCGGCAGTACGTCAAAGCTGATAACAGATGTTCTTGACGGCACGGTGTTTGACTATACGCAGCTGTATAAGGAAGAGTACAGCAAGAAGATACTTGCCGTTAGAGATATACCGGAAGGCGCAATAAAATATGTTCCGTTCCGTCAGTTCATGCAGGGGGCAGACATGGTGTATGACTATTATGACGGACGGATTATAGTGTTCAATCCAAGTTATCGATACGCATACGTGTATTCACTGAAGAGCGGAATGTGGGGAACGATGGAGAGCGACATAAAGAAAAGGATAAACATCTACCCGGAAGCGTATGCAATAAATGGGCACAACCAAATAGTAGACTTCTACCAGAGCCAGCCGACAGATGCAATGAGATATTTCCTTTGCACCCGACCGATGGCAATCAGCGGAGCAGAAGTGTATAAGACAATGTTCTCGTGTATTGCAAGAGGATATTTCCGTAATGAGCCAGGCAAATGCGGCATGGCACTTTACGGTAGTAATGACCTGTTCCGTTGGTTCCCGATTTCGACATCAGTAAACAAGTATTTACGAGGTATGTGCGGTTCGCCATACAAATATTTCCGTCTTGCGCTTATCGGCAGTCTACTACCCGAAGAAAGACTAAACGGACTGTCAGCCGACTTCCAGGAAAGATGGCAAAACAAGTTACGATAAAAGCAATAGAGGGAGTGCTCACGCATTCCCTCTACAACAAATCATACCTTAAAAACTAACCTATGAAAAAACCAACTAACCTATATATGAATATCATTTTTTGCCTGTAGCAATTTCTTTAATCTTTTGCGTTAGAGTATTTTTAAACTCCTTTGTACCCTCAAGAGCTACCGACTGCAGCATTGGCAGATTGAATTTCAATGCTTCAAGATAGAACCGGCAAAAATCCTTAGGCTCACACTGAGTCATGGAGAAAACGAACTTGTCGTAGTTTTCCCTTGAAAAATCCGCCATAAGGTCGCGGAACTCCTTTTTAATCGGAGAGACATACCCTTTTTGCACACCACCGGTCTTTTTGCGACCTTTGGCAAACTGCCCCTTTTCATTTTTATCTATCGCCATAATTCCAGAATATACCCGGCAAAGATAGCTAAAAAAACAAACACGTGATTGTTATCCATTAACACGGCAACGTTATGGCATTCGACTATTAACGGATAAAACAGCAATGCGGAGAGGTATACTTAACTTTGTTGCATTATTAATAATGAAACAAAGATAAGTATATGTGGGGAGCTTTAATAGGAGCAGGACTTTCCCTTGCCTCGTCCATAGCAGGAGGAATAGCAAACAGGAAAGCGGCAAAGAAACAAGCAGAAATGCTGAAGCAGCGAAAGGCAGAAAATCAGGCATGGTATGACCGGAAATATAATGAAGATCCGACCAAACGTGCCGACACGATAAGGTTGCTGACCCAAATGCAGGAGCAGATAAGGGACAGGAACCGTGCAGCCAAAGGCAGACAAGCCGTGATGGGCGGAACGGAAGATTCGACAACGGCAGTGAAAGAAGCCAACAACAAGGCACTTGCCGATACAACATCACAGATAGTGGCAGCCAACGACAGCCGTAAGGATGCCATAGAACAGCAGTATCAGCAAAACAAACTGAACATTGAGAACTCACAGATGCAGATGGAAGCAGACAAGGCAAGCAACACTGCAAATACCATTGCCGGCGTGGCAGGAACAGCATCAAACATAGCCAACCTTCTTGACAATGCCGGAAAGAAGAACGGCATGACAAGTACAACGACAGGAAACAAAGCATAGTCTATGAGCGCATTGAGTTTTTTACAACAGAAGAACGGTTTGAAAACGACACAGGATGTCGTGACCAAGCAGCAGAGCGGTGTGGATGCCGAAGAAAAAGCAAATCCACAGGTGCCGCCAACATTCACCGAAGAACAGCTTGACACGATGGGAAAGCAGATAGACAAAGAAAATACTGCTGTTCCACAGGATGATGCGATGAAAGCGGCAAGAGAAAAGACTATCGCTACACAGCAAGCAATAAGCAAGGGAGAGAATGTGAGCCAAAGCGTGGATCCGGATGATGCGGACATATCAAGCGTGCCAGTAGTAAAGAAAGAAGAGCAGCCAAAGCGAATGAGCTATGTAGATATGTTCAAGACAATGAATGGCAATGAGGAAGAAACAGACGCACAGAAGGCAAAGCGGCTAAAGCGAGAACGCACAAATGCAATAATTGCATCTGTAGGAGACGGTCTGAGAGCATTGAGCAACATGTACTTTGCCACTAAGGGCGCAAAAGTAGCGCACAATCCAGAGCAAGACATGACAGCAGCCATGTTAAAGCGCAAGCAGATAATGGACGCACAGAGGGAAAAGAACCATTCAGCGTGGTTGAGCGGCTATCAGAAGGCGGTAGAACTGGATGAGCAAGCAAGGAAAAATGACCAAACGCTTGGAGAGACAGTTCGTTACCATAATGCACTTGTGGATATAGCCAATAGAAAAGGAGACCAGAATGACAAGAAGTTAGACCAGAATCAGCAGAAGATAGACCTTGCCAAGATGAAGTACACCAACGACAAGGAGTATAAGGACAATAGGCTTACACTTGATAAGTGGTACAAGGAGAATAAAATATCAATAGATGAATACAACGCTGCAACGGCAAGGCTCCGTGCCGAGAAAGTTGCAGCCAAGGCAGCAAGTTCTTCAAAAGGCAACAAGGGCAATGCCGGTTATTGGTATGAATACTGGGACATGATGGATGATCCTAACGGACAGAAGCAAATCACAGATGTAATGAGGAAGATAAGAGCCAAAGGTGTGAATCAAAACAATATCCGATATATCATGGATAAGGTGAAAGGCAGATCTTCATCCACAGCAGATGGCGGAGGCAAGAAACCGAGTCAGCACAGAAATACCACAGGCGGAACCGCGAACAATGGGAAAAAGAAAAAGGCAAGACCATATTAAACAAATAAAACATTACAATTATGGCAGACAACGACAACAGAAGAAAACTGTATGACAATATAAACAAAGAGTATGATCTTCCAGACTATGACCAGTTCAGCAAGGACATGGAGGATGATACAAAGCGCAAGAGACTTTATGATGCCGTGGCAAAAGAATATGACCTTCCCGACTATAATAAGTTCAGTCAGGATATGGGTTACGGACAGCAGGAGGTTCAGACAAACAATCAGCAGAATGTTCAGCAAAGTGCTCAAATATCCCAGAAGCCACAGACGCAACAGCCATTACAACCACAGCAGACAGCAACTGTGGACAGCCGCCATGCAGAAAAGAGCTATGACGAACAGAAGGCAGCATACGACAAACAATATGCCGAGACATATAATAAACTTGCCAAAGAAGGTAGGGTTAGGATGGGAATAGAGAATCATCCAAATGTAAAAATGGTTGCAGTAACGGATGACCTAATAAAGAAGTTCCCTATACTCGAGCAGTCAAGAGGTTATCAGGTGCCGTTTGATATGAATTACGGAACACCGATAATGCAAAATCTCAATGACAAGGGGGACATTATAACTCCAGATGAAGCAAGGGAGCAATACACCAAGATTCTTACGAACCAGAACTTTGACTATGTGCCACAGCAGGAGACAGCAGCGGTGCAAGTGGGCAATGTAATCAAGACCTCGCTTGACCCAAGAGGCGGATGGCTTGACAATATTACAAAAGGATCATTAGAGTATGTCTATGGAAAAGACTGGAGAGACAAGAAATATGAGATAGACGGCAAAGAAGTAAGTGCAAATGACATGTATGCACGGACAAAGCAAGAACTGTATGACGATATAAATACAGAGATAGGAAACATTAGACACTCATTACTCTTTGCTACAGACGAACAGAAGAAAGAGACAGTAGACCAACTCTATGAGAAAGGCTATCTGAAAGAAGACATACTGCCAAAGGGAACAGTGTTACATTATTTAATGAATGTAGGCAAGGATGAGCAGCTTGAAGAACTGAAGCAGCGAAGGACGAAGGCACAGGTTCAGAAAGAGATGGTAATGGATAAGCTAAAAAAGATTCCTCAACCAGATCATGGCGAGACTATGGCTGAATTTTACACCAGGACGGCACAGGACGGTTCAGAGCTTTATGCAAGCGACCTTCGTAAACTCGACAAACAAATCAATCAGTATGATGCCGTAATAGACGAGTTGGAAGGCAGGAACAGTTCAAGTCGAGAATGGGGGCATGCAGTCAAGACATCAGGAATCACGCAATTAGGAGCATGGGATTTTGGTATCACAGATCTAAAGGACGCAATGCTTATGTACCCTCTTGCACGTAAAGTGGAAAATGGAGGAAACATAACTCAGGATGACTACACAAGTTTAAAGTTGTTGTCGCAGGCAAATGATGCGGATGCCGTTGAGGGTGCTCTGATGCCATCATCATATAATATAAAGAAAGGTGGATTAGTTTCCGCTCCGTTTACTCTGCAATTTATGGCAGGCGGTGAATTTGCAAAAGGTGCAACTACGATGGCAGACAAGGCTATCGCACGAACCGTCAAGGGAGCAATATACAAAGCAGCAGGTAAGAAGGCATTGAGTGCAGCAGAGAGATTAGCAGAAAAAGCTGCAAGCAACAAAATGGTCAGTCTTGTGGGTATGCTCGGTAAGGATTTTCGGCAGGCTTTCTTCATGGAGAACACGACAGGAGCAGCAACGACCGGTGCAGAAATCCTCAACAGACGCAATGGAACAGTTACAGAAACAGGAGATGGCTTTGACTGGCAAGGTGAGACATTGCCTATGGCTATATACAAAGGTGAGATGTCGCAAAATATAGAATTACAGACAGAGTTCCTTGGAGAGCACTTTCCAAGTTCGCTGAAATTCATAAGAGGCATGGCACACACAAAGGTGGGCAGTGCTATGGGGCTAAGGAATATGGCAGCATGGTTATCGAAGCTATCACGCAAAGACTTAGCCAACACAATAAGAAGTTATGCAACGAAAGGAGGTATCAACGGACTGTGGGGCGAGTATATGGAGGAAGTTGCAGGAACAGCAGAAAATGCAATTTTTATCGGAGACCAGAAGCTTTCAGACTTGGTTGATGCAAAACAGCAGTGGGAAACATTCGGCTCCGTAGCTTTGTCTTGCATTGGTATGGGAATATTCGGTACAGCCGTATATACCGGACAAAGAGGTTTGAATATGCCACGCTACTATCAGATGAAGCATCTCCAGAACAAATGGGACAATACAGGAATGGATTTGTTCTCAGGCGATGAGTGGGCGCAGATGAAGGAAAAGATAGACAACACTCCAAATGAAAATGCAGGACAACTGTTGGCAAGCATCGTGAGAGACCAGAAGCTGACGGAGGAACAGGCAAGAGCCGCCTTCAACTATGCAAGATGTATGCTGACGTTGAGAGGCATGAACATCGGAACAATGAAAGCTGCACAACTCGGTCTGACGGATGACAAGACAATAGAGCAAGACCAGTCATACGTGGAAGGTCGCGAAACGTCAGACGAAGACAAGCATGATGTTCAGATAGAATACGAAGACAAGACAAAAGAACTTGCCGGTATGTTGGGTATCTCCGAACAGCAGTTGGCAAACATGAGTGATGAAGAGTTAGAATCACTTACAGGCAAAGATGACAAGCTTGATAATGTAATATATGACTACCAGAATTCACATGCGAAGTACCAGGGTGTGATAGACAATGCCGATGACAATATTGATATGGCAGCTCAGCAAGCTGCACGACAGGCGGACATGGTAACAGACAAGAGCCGTGGCACCGTGCGTAATGCTACAATAAAGGCAACAAAGGGTGGAGAAGACTATGGCGTTTATATCGTGAGCGGTAACATTGCGACAAATGAAGATGGCTCCATAAACGTATCAGAAAGCGACAACATGATTCTATATTACGATCCTCAGACCGGGAAGATAGAACATGCTGACGCAAGCCGTTTTGCAGCCATTGGCGAAGAGGTCAATGCAGAGGAAGCCAAGAACCAAGCGATAGCAGATGCCAAAGAAAAGGCAATACGCAAGGAAGCTGGCATTATAGATGGAACAGTTGGAGAAGGATCATCGTTCACAATAACGGATGCTGAAGGTAATGAACATACCTACGAAGTTCTTGCAGACAATGGGGATGGCACAGCAATGATAACCCTTGACGGCAATGTGCAAGATACTCCTGTATCACTGGAAGAATTGCAGAAACTGAAGGATGCCGAGGATGCTAAGAAGCTGGAAGCTGCAAAATTAGAACGTGAACAGCACGAAAAAGAACGTGAGTTGCAGAGAGAGAAAGACAATGCTCCTGTTGAGGATAATCTCGATTATTCAGAAGTAATCAACAATGACGGTAAGATAGAGATTGCTGATGTTATAAATGAGAATGGTACCAGTATGTTTCCGGATGCACAAGAGGTGTTTTTCATTCAGAACCAGGGCAACCGTGCAAAAGTGATGGTGCTTGACAATGAAGGCAATCTGAAAGCAAAGATGGTAAAGAAGTCTGCGGTGATCTCATTAGGAACGATGTCGGTTGATGAGTACAAAGAGGAAAGGCAGCAGATGCTTAAAGAATCGGGAAAGGGGTCTGAAACCTCTTCTGTAGAGGAGGATAGAGGTGAGAATGAGAACTTGCAGCCAATTGGCAAAGGTACTTTTGGAAATATATATAATCAGTTCAAAGGAAAGGTCAAGGAAGCATTCAACTTCTTGATAAGTCATAAGAGCGGAGATTTGCTTGGTGTTTTCCATCGTGATGATGTAGGGGACATTGACCTTGTGTGGGGAAATGACAAGATGGGCTTGGCTCATATTATCGGGAAGCATATAGGTAAAGGCAAAGACTTTGAAAACATTGATGATGCTATCAATATGATTGATGAAGTAATCAATAAAGGACGTATTTTCCAAGAGTCAAAGAATAGATATACCCTTATGCTTAATGGCTTTGCTGTTGGTATAAGAAAAGATTTTGATGGAAAGAAAAAAAATTGGGTTGTTACGGCTGTGGATTTCAATAGAACACAAGAAGAAAAAGGAATCGCTACCAATCCCACGTCAACCTCTCATGGTACAAAGGAGTCAGAGTCTACTGCTGCGCTCAACGATTCACAAGGCAAAGGTACATCAAATGAATCAAACAAGCAAGAGAACAGCGAAAAAATTACACTTGAAGACGGAACGGAAGTACCAATGAAAGAAGACGGCAATCCCGACTTCTCTCAGCTGACGGCAAAACAGACGGCAGAATTGTATGATACCCAGTTTGGGGAAGATGCAGAACAGATAATCTCCGACAATGTATCAAAATCCAAGAAAGCACTTGACAATGCTACAAACAGGAAAGTAACCGGTAGTAGCTTTGCCGAGCAGAAAGCAAGTAAGGATGCAAAAGACAAGGCAATTGCTGAAGCACAGGAAAAGTATGATTCAGCAAAGGCTGTTGCAGATGCTTATAATGAAAGACAGCTTGCCAAGGAAGAAGATACTCCAGAGGGCAGACAGAACCTTATAGACAAGGCAAGGAGGAAGTTTAACCGCATGAAGAGCAGTGTCAAGGATAATGCACAGGCTGTGGCACAACTATACAATGACACTGTAGGTTCGCTTCTTCATCGCCTATATGATGGTACAGGCATTGACGTGTTTGATGATACGGCAAATACCGTTGAGGAATATGTGGCAAGTCATATAGCTCCATATAGCCTTAGCTATGACGGAACAGAAACATCAAAGGGAGTAAAACAAGAAACAGGACTTTCGAGGACAGACTTTGCGAAGACCGGGTTCCTTGCCAAGGAAGGCAAAGGAAAAACAATAGACAAGTTGGCACATGATCTATGGCAAGAGAGACCGGAGAACTTGCAGGATATTACAGACCAGGATGTACGCAATGCAATTATTGATATTATCACAAGTGGGGAAACGGCTTTTGGACTGAGAAACTATATCCAGGATATGCGCATAGCACAAGCGGAAAGAGTACTTGAAGGACAGAAGCGACTGGCTGATGACCTTGCTTATGCTGAAGAACGGAAGGCAAAAGAGGAAGAACAGCAGCCGACAGAAAATACCGACAACGACATGGAAGGTAACAGTGAAACTTCAGATGATACCGATACAGCTCCGTCTGATGATGCAGCGGAAGACAATACTTCCGAAATGCCGTTTGATGCTCCATCAGCTGATGATGCTCCATTCTCAGCAAAGGATGAGACAGAAGAACAGACTCCAGAAGAAAGGCAAGCATTTGTTGAAAAGAATCGTGTGAATGACATTAAGCTTGTAGATGATGTCATTGGCAAGAAGTTGCGCAAGTCTTTGGAACGGATAGCTAAGATGATGGGTGCCAAGATACAATGGCAAAGGACAGACATGAAGGGTAATGGTTGGTATAACAGCGAAACCAATACCATATATCTTACTCTTGACTCTTCCATTACTGAGGGCGTTCAGTTTATCTTCGGGCATGAAATGACGCATGAGATAAAGATGAAATCTCCAGCCATGTATGATGAGTTGAAAAATCTTGTCAAGAATATGTATGGCGAGGATTTGTATGAGGGAATGACTGATGACAATGAGCAGAGGTACAGAGATGCAGGTCTTGCCGGTTATGACCGCAGCTATTATGAAGAAGAAACAGTTGCAGATGCCATCGGTGAGATGATAAATGACATGAACCTTGCCCATTCTCTTGCACTGAAGATGTCGCACCCTCTGCTTGCCAAGATGCACGATGTCCTGTTGAAGGTAAAGACAGCATTCTTTGGTACAGAATATTCTGATGCTGCAAGAAATGCAATCAGAACAATAGAACAGGTATATGTGAGGACTGCCAATGGGACATTTGAATCGTCTGAATCAGAAGAAACCAATGGTGAGAAATTAAGCGCAAAGAAAAGAATAGCACTTGAAACCGCCTCGCTTGGAATAAATCCAAGGTCATTAACTGCCATCTCAAGTGCTGATGGTGCAAAGATACTACAAAATATTGATAATTTAATATTAAAATACAAGAATTCTTCAACTCAGCCAAAGACATTTGTCGGTGAAATGGCAGATGCTTTGGACGTTGACATGAAGGATAAGTCAAGCAAATATGCAAACTTTGAATGTAAAAACGGTAATGTCGTAACAATACGTATTAGTGATCATAATGCCACTTCATCAAATCTTGATATAAACGGACAGGATAATGCTATAAGTATTGTTGTAACAAATAAGAGCAATGTAGGTATAACCAATGATGGAAATGCACATATCGTAGAATATTATTACAATGCCATAAAACTTCGTAAAGCAGAAGGGAAGCCTTTGGCTGATATAGTGAGCGCAATTAAACAAGCGTTGTATAGCGGAGAGTTTAAAGACCCTACAGGATTAGCAGAAAGACAGGAGGTAAACGTTTCTCCTAATACAGAAATGTTTAGTGTGCGTGATGCAAATGAACGCTTCAACAGCGAGATTGAGAATTTCAAGAAAAAGACACACAAGGGACTTATGCACTTAGGGGCACCTTCTCCGGTACTGAAAGCATGTGGTGTTGATGTGGATGAAATAACGCTCTCTCCAAAGGTGCTGAACAGAAAGCTGAACCAACATTCATTGACATCTGATGATGTAAAGGACTTGGTTAATTCAATACAGAAACCGATATTGGTTTATAAACATGGATTAAGCAAGCCAAATATGGTGGTTATTACTGACACAGAGATTCGTGGAAACAAATTGTCTATTGCTTTGGAATTGGATGCAGAAGGCAATGTTGTGGAAATGAACAATGTAAGTAGTATTCATGACAAGAACGCAGAGGAAGAAGTAAAGCGTCTTTTGGACTTCTCTCCAGAGCAATTTAAAGATGCTGTAAAGTGGTGTGAAAAAGAAAAAGCCCTTGACTGGCTTAGCTCAGCGCACCTCTTTAGCCACATGCAAGCTGAAACCAATCAAGGACTTTCGCTTGCAAAGATACTGAATGATTTTAAAAATCCAAATATTTCAGAAGAAAATCTGCAGGATAATGATGAAAAAGTATCATATTCGCTTCGGCAGAAGCCAGAACCAAAGAAAAAAGGTATAGGCTATAAGGTGTTTGTGCTTGGCAAAGACGGCAAACTATATCCGCCAATGGTGGCAAATCCAAATGGTGCAGCAACACCAGTAGGAGTATGGCTCGATGCTGACGCTGCTCCTATAGCCGGTGAAAGCAAGACCGGAAGACCGCAAGTAAAACAAGGCGGCAAGGGAACACAGGGCGGAAGTGGGAAGTTGGCATATCGTCCAGGTTGGCATCTCGGTGTCATTCCATACGCTCTGCAGTTCAATAGAAAAGACGCTGACGGCAACAAGACTTTGTTCCCGAAGAACTTTGTATTTGCAGAGGTGGAGTATGCAGCCGACAAGGACTATCAGGGCGAAGCACATGCAGAAGGCATTAATGCCAATGGCAAATATCAGCACTCTTTGGCAGGACTGAAACATCTGCCGACTGACGGATATTATATGTACCGCACAAATCCTAATCCGGAAACAGACCCTTGGGTCATTACAGGCGCAATGAAGGTGAACAGGCTACTGACACGAGCAGAGCAAGCGGAACTTGTAAGGAAAGCTGGACGTGAGCCACAGAAGATACAGGATGGAGATACTGTTACTGATGAAGTGGTAAACAATATAAATCAAGAGATTGCTAATGCTCCTAAGTTCTCTCTCCGTGTATATCACGGCAGTGGTGCCGACTTCACAGAGTTTGACTTCGACCACATGGGAGAAGGTGCTGGCGATCAAGTTTTCGGATGGGGAGGATATGTTACATCTTCAAAGGAGATTGGCAAGAGTTATGCAAATCTTAATGATGCAAAGAATCTTTATGAGGTGAACATCCCTAACGACAACGGAAGCAACTATCTGGATTGGTATGCTGAGGCAAAGCCTAAGTTAAAAGAAAAAATAAGGGAATACATAGAAAAAGAAACGGATCCTGAACTTAAAGCACTTCCTATATATAAAGAAGCAGAACAGCGATTCCATGATGAAGAAGGAGATGATAAAAGTTTTGATAAGGAAATGATTAATGATGCAATTGAAGAGTTCGATCGTAGTAAGACTGTAGGTGATTATTATGAGGCATTGTGCATGAGGTCGGCTCCCAAATTTGCAAGTAAATTTCTCTCTTCTCTCGGTTATACAGGCTTTAAATATCCTGCCGGTACTATAATGGGTGGTACCAAGGAAGGCGACATGAACTATGTTATCTTCAAGCCTGAGGATATGCAGATAGCTGAACATGAGAAGTTCTCGCTGAAGAGGGACAAAGATGATGCTACCGAATTTCATAACATTATAGATAAAATGTTTGAAGACGACTTTGATAAATCTAAGCATTTGCGTGAAAGGTATGATTTAGGGAAAACTCCTACTTGGATGAAAAATGTTGGAATCAAAGGAGACGGTTTTTCCTTATCATTCAAAAGCATCAAAGTTCATAAGGGTAAAGACGTAGATCATGATTTGACGAAAGAAGAATGGCATGAATTACCTAAAGCCATAAAGGAACCATTTGCCATTACTCGCTATCAAGGAGCAAATGACAGGTTCAGATTATATGTAAATATAAATCACAACGGAAAGCCAGTAGCTGTCGGAATTGATGTAAAACGTGTTAACCAAGGAAAGGGCAAGCCTCAACTTGATGTCAATAGTATTAAGACCGTGTTCGCTCATCATGGAGAAATTGGAGGAACAGAAGTACTTGTCGCTTATGATGAAAAAATAACTCCTCAACAGCAGGCACTTCTGCGTGGACTCAATTTCCACGAATATCCTACTATTCAGGAGTTATCTGCCGCAAATATAGACAAATCCTCTGAAACATCAAAGGAAAGCGGAGAAAAATTCTCACTTCGCTTGCAGAAAGCCATACGTGAGACAGATACAGAACCTACTGATGCCCAGAAGAAGAGCGGCAACTATAAGAAAGGACATGTCAAGTTCGGTGGTTATGACTATACCATAGAGAGTCCGAAAGGCTCATACCGCTCTGGCGTGGATGAGAACGGCAAGGAGTGGAAGCAGAAGATGCACGACACTTACGGCTATATCCGTGGAAAGTTCGGTAAGGATGGAGACCACCTTGATATGTTCATCAACGACAAGGCAGACCTTGACAGTTGGAACGGCACCGTGTATATAGTAGACCAGGTGAACAAAGACGGTTCGTTTGATGAGCACAAAGTGATGTATGGCTATGATTCGCTTAACGCTGCAAAGGAAGCATACCTTTCCAACTATGAAAAAGGATGGACAGGACTTGGCAACATCTCTGCTGTTGAGAAGGCGGATTTTGACAAGTGGCTTGACAGAAGCAACCGGAAGTTGAAACCATTTGCTGACTATACAAGCATTACATCTAAGTCGGACACATATAACGTGCCAAACAACTTTGAGGAGTTTTTGGAACATCCTGTGGTTCGTTTCTCTATTCGTAACGAAAGTGAGAGAGCTGCTGCCGAGGATGCATACAACTATGCACAAGAGAACAGACCCGACAAATATTCTCAGTATGCTATCGTGAACATGGATAGACCAGGTGCAGTGCCGGAATATATGGAAAAGAAAAAGGCAGCAGACAATTGGAGAAGGTATTACAACAAGATGGAATGGGGTAACTACAAGTTGTTTGACTTAAACAAACCGTTTGAGGACAATGTGAAGAATCTTGTAGGCAAGTTCCCGAATACTTTCAGGAAGGAGAATGATACAACTCTATCCAGGATAAACGAACTGACTGCCGACTATAACAACAGAAAGGCGGAGTATGCTGCCATGTCTAAGGATATTCAAGAAAAGATGGGTGAGATGTTGAAAACGAATCCTTCTTCTGTAGATGTAGTGAAACAGATACAACAGACACAGGAGTACAAGGATATGATTTCAAAGTATCAGGAACTGATGGGAATCCGGAAACAACTGAATGAACTGAAAAATGGAAAGGTGGCTGACGATGGCAGGTATTCGTTGAAAGAAGTGAATGATGATTTTAACAAAAGGCTGCATGAGTTGGTGAAAAATCCTAATCAAAAGGATAAAATTCTTCGCTTGGGACGATCCAGTTCTTTCTTAAAAGATGGAGGTATCGTTGATGCTGAAATTGAATTGGATTTTGATAAACTTATGCGCAAATCTAAGCAAGGATATGTACATGAACATCCTTTCAATCCTTCTGATGTGAAAAACCTTCCTATGGCTATTGCTCGTCCTATTTCTGTTTTTTACAATACGAATGGGCGAAATGATGGACATGTTATCTTGACTGAGCTGAAGAAAGAGGATAAAAATTTCATTGTAGCAGTTCAGACTGAAAATCAAAAAAGGAAAGGTGGTATCGTGTTGTCTGTAAATAAAATAACCACTCTCTTCCCGAAGGATGCTAAGGGCGTGATTAACTGGTTTAATCATGGTAAGGCTACCAATATAGACAAAGAAAAAACTCTCCACTTTATCGAGGCACTCCAAAACCATTATGGAACCACAATAAAAAGTGAAGAGCTTTTATCTGCTGCAAATATAGTAAGGAAATTTGAAAGTTCAAAGGAAAACGGAGAAAAATATTCGCTGAAGGAAGTGAATGACAGGTTCAATGAACAGTTGGATAAGTTTACGATAGAGAATGCAGACAAGTTCGTATTTGATTTGGGAAGACCATCAACCAAATTAAAGACTGCAGGTGTAACTGATAAACCTATTAGACTGAATGGAAGTAAACTTGCAAAGAAGATTAGAAAACATGGTTTTGAACCAATAGAACTGAAGAATCTACCTTTAGCGATGGAGAATCCTATAGCCGTGTTTAACAATTTGGGACGTGAAGGCAATCGCTCTGTCCTTACGGAGTTGAAAACTGCAAATGGAAATTTCCTTGTAACTATTGACTTAGGTAAAGGAACAGAAGCAGACTTTGATATTGTCAGCAGTGTGTTTGGCAAGAATGGTAAAGGGGTAGTTTATTGGATAAACCACAACATGATGAAGTATGTGGATAAAGAAAAAGCCCTAAATTATCTGCACCTCTCCGCACCCATTGCGGAAGCCTCAGATAATTCAGAACTTTTATCTGCTGCAAATATAGTAAGGAATTTTGAGAACCCAAAGGAAAACAGAGAAAAATATTCACTGAAGGAAGTGAATGACAGGTTTAATGAACGACTTTCAGAGTTGATAGAAAATCCAAATCAAAAAGACCGAGTTCTTCATTTGGGATATTCAAGCCAGTTCTTAAAAGACGGTGGAATAGCTGATGCTGAGATAGAGATGGACTTTGACAAGTTTGTTCGTAAATCAAATGAAAGGTATAAGAACAATCATCCGTTCTCTGCAAACGATATAAAGGATTTGCCTACCGCCATAGCCAATCCTATTGCTATTTTCAACAGTACTGTAAAAAATAATCATATAGTATTGACGGAATTAAAACATGACGGCAAGAATTTTATCGTAGCAATTAGAGCGACCGAACAGAAACGAAAGAATAATGTTATTCTTGAAGTGAATCAAATAACATCCTTGTATCCAAAGGGAGAACGTGGTATTATTCATTGGATAAATACAAATAGACTAAGTAATGTAGATAAAGAGAAAGCCCTTCACTTTATCGAGGCACTCCAGCCCCATGCTGGAACCACAACAAGTGAAGAGCTTTCATCTGCTGCAAATGTAGTAAGGAAATTTGAAAGTTCAAAGGAAAATGGAGAAAAATATTCGCTGAAGGAAGTGAATGACAGGTTTAATGAACAGCTCAAGGGACTAACAAGAGAAAATGCAGATAAAGAAATACTTTCTGTTGGTAATCCTTCATCTGCACTCAAGAGTGTTGGTATTCCTGACCGTGATATAAGATTGTACGGAAATAAAATACTAAAGAAGGCTAAAGTTCATTCGTATTCTCCAACAGACTTGAAAGATCTGCCAAATGCAATGCAAAGACCTATTGCCATATTTGATGGCAGCTATAAAGGTAGTTATTCTATATTTACAGAACTACAACTTAATGGCGAGAACGCTTTGGCAAGTATAGATATAAATAAAGGTGAAGTGCAAGACATAAACCTTATAACATCTGTCTATGGAAAGAGAGGTGATAGTGTGTTGTCTTGGATAAATAGTGGGAAGATGCTCTATACAGACAAAAAAAGAACCCTTGACTATATAAGCTCTTCCGCTCCAATTGCGGACGCTACACATAACCGAGAGTTCTCTTCTGCTGCAAATATAGTAAGGAATTTTGAGAACCCAAAGGAAAATGGAGAAAAATATTCACTGAAAAATTAAGACAGGAAGCAAGCACAGCTGGATATTATATTGAAGACCAATCCTATGTTGGATGATTATCATACAGGCATCAGAAAAGTTGAAGATATAAAGACATTGGAAGAATCAGTTGAGGAAGCTCGTAATGAAGCGGAGAAGTATGACTATGACGAATGGTCTGCTTATCCAGACATTACAAACGATATGTTGCAAGATGCTCTTGAAACAGGCGAGATTACTATCTACAGCAGCAAGGCTATTAAGAATGGCGTGTTTGTAACTCCTTCTTATATGCAAGCGTCCGACTATGCAGGTGGCGGCAAAGTTTATGAAAAGACTGTGCCACTGACAGATGTGGCATGGATTAATACGGATGAGGGACAGTACGCTAAGGTCGATGGCGAAAAGTACTCATTGAAAAGCAATGTGGATAACCAAGGCAATCCGTTGAATGATGACGGAACGCTGAAGCTTGATAAAATTAAGTCTGTTGATGACTTGACAGATAGAAATTTTACAAATGCTACTCGTAATGTACAACTGCCTCCTATACCTCAAAATGTGGATGCTGCAATTGGTGCAAACGGTAAACCAATCATTATAAAGAAAAACATCTTTGAAAAGAATTGGAATGCCCATAAATTTACGCCAGCAGAAAGTCGTAAGGTCTTGAATGATGCGTTGTATAATACAGATTTGATTGGTCGTTCTCAGCCGACAAAGAAACCTAATCATTGGGTTGCAATAAAGTTGAATGAGAAGAGTCCCATTACTGTATTGGAAGTGAACGACAACAAAGATAATGTTGAAGTCGTTGGTTGGTATACACTTGATGAAAGAAATCTTGGGAGAATAAAAAGACAAGCTGAACGAAATGGCGGCGAACTCATTATGTTATCTCCTAATGATAAGGTGGAAAGCCTTTCCACTCCTCCGCTCAACTCTGCTGCAAATGTAGACAATTCTTCTGAATCCACAAAAAATAATAAGGAAAAATATTCGCTTATCGGCAAGAAAGGTGCCGCAAATCTTGACCAGGCGGAAGAAGTAAGCACACGTCTTGACAACTTGAATGTTGCCCGACAGATGGAGGAAGCAAAGAAAGACGCTAAGGCAATCAAGATGGCTACAGGCTGGGAACGTGGAGCGGACGGCAAATGGCGGTACGAGACAGGCGATGTCTCCCTATGGAACGGTCTGCGGCTTGTGAAAAAGGGAACAGAAGAGCGCGCCACTTTGGGCGAAATGCTTGAGGACGGCAGGGAAAAAGATGAACTGTTGGCAGCATATCCGCAATTAAAGGAGATGCCGCTTGTTTTCAAGGATATGGGCTATCGTGAAGTCGGGCATTATAATAACGTCCAAAATGAGATTGTGCTGAACAGTTATCTGCTTACGGACGACAACGGCGTGTTTACGGAAAACGCAAGCAATGTTCTTGACCATGAGATACAGCATGTGATTC
>DCBP01000130.1 GCA_002314055.1 Prevotella sp. UBA1104 | reverse complement strand
ACGGTGTTAGAGATAGAGCTGTGGAAGAGAAAGGTATCGTAATGCCTAACCTAAATAAGGAAAGCGTTAAGGTTGTGTCTGTGGAGAAGCATAGGTTCGGTGAAGATGTAGGCAAGATGCTTGATAATGCGGAAGAATGGGCAAAGTCTAATCTTGTTACAACGGACAAATCAAATTTGCCAACAATGCGTGATGGCACACCTTATACTATAAGTAAGAACGCTATCGATAAGTATTTGTCTTCAAGTGCCACAAAAAAGAGCGACAACCTTGGTGTTCATCTTTCTGTTCTCCCAAATCTTAAAGATGTTATCCATGAAAGCATCGAAACCGAGATACACCCAGATTATAACAAGGGTGAAGACGGAAACCGAAGCATAGGGAATGGATATGGAAATAATGTGTTGGTTCATCGTTTGTATGGTGCCGTGAAACTTGATGGTAAAATTTATCGTGTAAAAACGACCATGCAGGAGTTTAGAGGCGGCGAAGAGAATAAGCCTCACAGCTATGAGGTAACAAGAATAGAGCTGTTGGAAGGCTCTGAGGCAGCGAAAGAATCCGACAGTCTCCATGTGAGCAGGACAACCAACAACTCTATTTCTGCTGCAAAGTTACTAAATGGAGTTGGAAAATCCTACGATAAAGGGAAAAAACTTCTTGACGAGAGTAAAGATTTAGCAGATGGAGAGACACGTTTCCGCAAGGACGAAAGCGAAAATGCCACGAGCGGAGAACTTACTCCACGCGAGAGAGAGCAGCAGGAGCAGATGGAGAAGCACAGAGCCACTGTTCTGAAAACTACCGAGAAGCTGAATACCAGAACTACAATCCACGACAGTTTGGAGGATATTGAGAATGAGACAGTGCGCAAGGCTATCGAGAATGGCGAGAAGGTAAAGGCTTGGTATGATATGAAGACCGGGGAAGTTCATCTGTATCTGCCGAACGTAACCGACAAGTATGATGCACAGAAGAGTATAGTGCATGAAGTTGTAGGACACAAGGGAATGAGAAATCTCCTTGGCGAAAGCGGTTATAGAGACATGATGCGCAGAATGTATACCCACCTTAGCGCAGAAGAAGCAGCCGAAGTGAATGAACGCATGATGAAAAACGGCTGGGACTTCTATACCGCAATGGACGAGTGGGTTGCAGACAAGGCAGAAGAAAGCGTGTGGACACCGCAGGAATATCCGAAGTATATAGGATTGAGCAACCTTTGGAGTCATATCAAACATTATGTTACCGAGGCAATCCATAAGGCTGGATATAATATCAACCCGAATGTGGACGATGTGAAGTACTGGCTTTGGGAGAGCAAGAGAGCTTTGCAGAATGGCGATACCTATACCGAGATGAAGAGAAACTCCTTCCTTTGGAGATTAAACCACGGCACAGGAAAAGAAACACTTGACGATGTTATAAATTCGCCTGCATATAATCACGGTGATGCACAAGAGAGTGTGAGATACCGCAAGGAAACCAGTGATGATGCAATGATAGAAGAGGCTAAAACACTTTTCCGCAAGGGTAGCCTTGATTACAGCAAGAACGACACGCCACAGGAAACGGCAACAAAGGATGCCATAGAGCAAAGACTGGGCAGTTGGCAGTACCGCGAAACCGAAGCGTGGAAAGACAACATGGCAAGTCTGGACACGACACAGAAAGAGATGAGCAAGAGCATAAAGAACTTTGATTCATCAATGGACGTGTATCACGGAGCAATAAACCAAAGTTCGGTAGTAGCCGAGAAGAGAGCCAACTTCGAGAGAAGAGAGCTGAAAGACCTCCAGCAAGCACTAAGGAAGCCAACCAAAGCACTTGGAGGCGGAGAAAGAGGTTATGAGAACGTGAACATGTATATCTACATGAAGAGTGGACTGGAGAGAAACCGTGTGCTGCTTGTAAGAGATGTAGCCAATAATATAGATACGAGGATAAAGAAGTTCAATGCCGAGCTAAGGGAAAACGATCCGAAAGCAAACGTGATAACCTTTACAGGAATAGAGCAGTACAGGGATGAGTTCCATGCCGAGAAAGACTATCTTACCACATTGTTGGAGCAAGGGCAGATAGACCTGCACCAATACTACGACAAGCTCGACAAGTTTATCAGAGACTTTGAGTTTACGAAGACAGGCGACAAAGCGGTAGACGCAAAGATAGACAAGCTGAACAAATGGTATAAAGACAGTGTAGCCGACAAGTACGATCCAAATGGAAACGACTATTCGGGAATATCGTCAATCGTGCAGTACAGAGTAAACGGACAGTTCAGCGACAGCGCAATCATAGATGCCGTGATGCAAGCAGAGAATACAATCGGAATAGACGATGTTGAAAATCTATGGTCGGCAGTAAGAGGAGTAACCGGATATGCACTGGAGAGCGACCACAAATATGGAATAGTAAGCAGTGCAGCCAAAGACAGAGCCAAGGGAATGTTCAACTGGTATATTCCGATGCGAGGATTCAAGGAAGACTCAATGGAAGACAGCTACGCATATATGCACAGCGATTCAAACAAGCTTGCAAGTTCAAGTCTGAAAACCGCCAAAGGACGAACAACCCTTGCACAAAGTCCATTAGGCACAGCAGCAGCAATGGCAGAAAGGGCAATATCAAGAGGCGAAGACAATGCCAACAAGCAGAGAATGTATCGCCTTGCAAACGCATGGCTGAAAGAACATACAGAGGAAGACGGTAATGGCGGTATGAGACTGACCGAAGTCCCTCCAGTAATGGTGAGCGATGTCTGGTACGAGAAGAAATACGACAGCTTGGGAAATGAGTATTGGGAAGTAGCCACCCCCGACATAAAGCCTGATATGAGTGCAGAGGCAATCCGCAAAGAGATAACCGACTTCGAGAACGATATGAAAGCCAAGCAAGCAAAAGGCGGAGCAACAAAGACCCTGCAAAAGGGGGGTTATGCAAAGCCGTTTGAAGACCCGATGCACAAGAAGCAGAATATCGTTACCGTATGGTTCGGAGGCAAGCAGAGACAGATAATCTTCACAGGTAATCCGAGAGCAGCGCAAGCACTGAACGGAGAGTTGAAGAGTGATGAACACGGTAACAGATTGATGCGATTTATGGGAAGCATGTTTACATCGTATAACGTAACCTTCTCCGTAAGTAATCTTAGCCGCGATACATTATTTGCGAATAACAATATCTCGATAAAGGAAAACGCAGAGTATTATGCAAGGTTCACGGCAATGCAGGCAAGACTGTTGGGCGGACAGACAATAGGGATGCTAACAGCTAACGTACACGAGAAAGTACGTGGTGAATACTTCAACATGTGGGCACATTACAAACAAGGCAAAGCTCCAAAGGGCGACCTCGAAAAACTGTTCTATGAGTTTATGGACAATGGCGGTAAGACCGGATTTGTAAAGACAAAGACGATAGACAACTTCGAGGACGAGATAAGAAAGAATGCCGGAGGACGGAAAGCCATGGAGACAGTAGGCAAGGTGTTACATTCTCTACCCGAAGTAATCGAAGGTCTGAACGAAAGAGCTGAAAACCTAAACCGCTTTGCTTGCTACGCCACAAGTCGCAAGATGGGAAGAAGCATAATGAGAAGTATCACCGATGCGAAAGAAGTAAGCGTAAACTTCAACCGCCGAGGTTTGGGGGCAAAAGCCTTTGATGTGCCGGGGGCGACATGGATAGAGAAGGCTTTTGTAGCAAATGCTGCAAGATGGTGTAGAGGTAGCTATATGTTCTTTAATGCTGGAATGCAAGGCTTGAGAACTTTACAGAAGAATATGGTAAAGCATCCTATAAAGACAACGATTAACATGATAGGAATACCTATGGTACTGGGCGGCTATCTTATACCTTTGCTTAACCAAGTCTTGGCAGGAGACGATGGCGAGAAGTATGCAAGTCTGCCGGAGTGGGAAAGAAGGAATAATTTCTGCTTCTACCTTGGCAAGGACAAATGGTTGAAGATACCATTGGCAATAGAACTAAGAGCGTTCTACGGGCTTGGCGATGTTGCAAGAAGTGTAGAAGACAAGAGATTGCAGTCGGCCAATAATATATGGCTCGATGCCGCTGCACAGCTAACACAGATACTCCCGGTAGACTTCATGGGAGAAGGCATGAGCCCTGTAAATGCAGCAGTGCCAGATTATGCAAAACCAGTGTGGCAAGTAGCCAATAATGAAGACTGGACTGGTAAGCCGATATATAAGGACTACGATTATATGAAGTACGATCCCGAATATCTGAAGGTATATGCAGGTGAGTTCGAGCCATTTGTAAACCTCAGCAAGTTTATAAACAAGGCTTCGGGTGGAACGGCAGTAACAAAAGGTGATTGGGACGGAAAGTGGAACAATCCTGCGATATGGAACAACATCGTGCAAGGTTATTTCGGTGGAGCAGGAAGTGATGCAACCCGAACCGCTAAGATAATCAAGAGACTTGTTACGGGCGACTGGGACGGTTTCTCGACAAGAGAAGTACCGATGGTAAGAGCCATGTATAGTACACCGACAGAAAAGACTGTATATTACAGAGGTCTGAGCAAGTATGCCAAATACAAGGAACTCTCCGACAAATACGACCACGATATGAGAGTATGGAAGAAGAACCAGGATAACCCGGAGATAAGCATGAAGTATAATGCGGAGCTACACGGCAACTCATTAGACAAGCGAATAAATGCGTTAATCAAAGAAAACGAAAAAGTGTTCAAGAAATGCCGCAAGATAATCAATAGCGGAGAGTTGAGCGACGACGAG
Organism: Prevotella sp. UBA1104; assembly: GCA_002314055.1. GTDB lineage: Bacteria > Bacteroidota > Bacteroidia > Bacteroidales > Bacteroidaceae > Prevotella. Next base: position 18,315 of record DCBP01000130.1, on the reverse strand, counting down.
GCGAAAGCCATGCAGATGCAAATGGATAAAGCAAAGTTGGATTTGGTAAACGAGATTGACAATATGAAATAAGCAATAAAAAAAAGAAAGGATGGCGAATGGCTGTCCTTTCTTTTTGTATGGTAGGTATTTTAGGTTTGTTAAGGGAAAGGGTGCATGCCTTTTCGGAGTTTGCCCGGTTTGTAAGAACAAAGGGCATTGTGAATTTCCTCAAAGGCAAGTTCCTTCTGCTGTTCCTTGGTAGCCGTAACAGGGTCGTTTGGAGTGAGGTAGAGAAGAAGATACTCGTATATGCAACCGTTGACAATAAAGTCGTGAACGGCATTAGAGAGCGGTTCAAGAGCATTAGAGTTCCACCAATCACCGATAGAAAGAACGAGGTCAATCTCCTCTTTATCCTTGATATTATTAGAAGTAGAAAGAATACGCTCCTCCTTCAACACAGAAGCGAGCTTACGCTTAACCAAAGAAAGATACTTGCCAAACCACCGGTCGATAAGCGGACGGACAGCATCAATATTCTCGATATTGTTGTCTTGCGCCTGCGCTTCATTTCGGCGAGACTTCGTGATAATACTAAGCTGCGCCTCAATATCGTAGATAACTTGCGCACGCATGATATAAATATGATATGTGTCCTTCTGTTCACAGCAGCACCGAGTGGCTTTGCCAGTCATTTCGTCGCAAGCACGCTGGAGAACAGGGTCAAGAGCATAACGCTCAACGGCATCACACTGAGGATTGTCCGGGTCGTGAAAAATCTGTTCCATACTAATTTGATTTTATAAAGTGATAATATACATACATGAACGCATACCCCAAGAAGAGAGCGTAGATGTGGATAAGAAGATTAATGCCGGGGAGAAGTCCGAAGACAACAGTCCACGGAAGAATCTTTCTGCACATAATGCCCAACCCTTTAGTCGGAGCCCACGTAGTGCCGAGGTGGGCAAACAGGAGAGCCGACATGCCGACAGTAGGGACGTTAGGCATAGGCAGGAAAGAAGCGGCAACAGCAGCAAGCCAAGCAAAGGCATTGACACTTTTCCCGAAAGAAAGAAGCACAAAGACATTTGCAAGCAAGTGAAATATATTGGCATGGGAAAAGATATACAACAGATGGTTAAAGTCATATACATTCCAAACCATAGGGCAATGGAATCCACAGATGAAAGCCACCGCCATAAGTACAGCCAGTATATTGTTCTGCCAGTTGCGGAAGAACATCGGACCGCCGGGAGAACTAAACGTTATCGTCATTGACATTAACCAAGATTAGAGCCTTAACCGTAGGGTCGTGTCGGGAATACAACTGAATGGTAGCCGAACCGCAATCCTTGGCAAAAACAGAAACCAAGCCATTCTCAACCTTATCCACAGAAACAGCATTAAGATTAAGCGAAGACACCTCTACATCATCAATATCCCCCTGCTTGATAGAATACTGGAGCTTGTAAGTATTACCCTTGATAATATTCTGCGGTTCGGTGGGGGCAGAAATAGTTTTAGGGTAGGGATAAGCAGGCGGTTGAGGTGGCAAACGGTTAAAGCACCTCATGATAGGAGTAAGCGTCTTGTCAGACAAGTTAAGGAAAATCTCGGCCCTTTGAGGGTTGATGTTCTCCCACCAAAGCATAAGCATCTTGTTCTTGATATAATCAGACCCAAGACGTGCGAGAGAGTCCACGTAAGCATCATTAAACCTGTCAGACAAGAACATGCGGTATTTCACGGCAGACGAATCAGACATATCAAGGAGAACGGCATTATCCGCCGTAGTCTGTCTGCCCTGTACTGCGTAATCAGAGAAAAATGTTTTAAGTTCCTCGGCAGCCGTAAGCATATCACGCTCCAGTTTGCGCTCGATATAAAGGTCATCGCCAACCGCCTCGTGGTAAGCAAGACGAGAAGCCTTCTCATCAGCTGCACGATCAGCATTAGAGGTAATAAGTGTTTCAGATTTCACAGCGTCAATAATAGTAGAACGCAGTAAAGTAAGTTGTATCGTTTTCATATTCAAAAAAAATTATAAGACAAATAAGACTGATAGGACTAATACTGTGTAACAGACCCGGTAGTATTCACGAGAGGGTCAGAACTTGTAAGATACCCCGACTTGTAGAAGATAGAATTGCGGAGCGAGACAAGATTAGCATCAGCCTCGTCCGCATAAATCTTAGCATAGTCAGGAAGAACAGAAGCAACATGGCGGGCAATACAGAAAGCCACCACATAGCCGAGCGTAGCATCGTTGAAATACTCCGTTAGGTCGTCGGCATCCCTACCCCCATTGATGGAGAAGAGATAATCATCTCCATCCTTATGATAATCGGAGATGCGTTCGGGCGCAACAGCCCATAAGGCATGAAGCGCCTCGCGAATATATTGCTCGACAATTATCTTCTCCCTTGAAGAAAGAATGGCGTTAGTGTAAACAGACTCGCCCTCTTTAGTTCTGATGCGAGAAGCAAGAGACCCGATGCGGTCGTTGGCAAGGTCGAAGACCTGTGATATGTTTATTTTCAGTTTCATATTTTCTTGTTTTTGTTATAAGACTAATAGGACTGACAAGACGGATAGTTTATATCGAAGCTTCGGAGACACCCTCGTGCGTACGCTCACGTTGATAATGTATGCGCCAAGAAGGTCTGTCCATATCCGACATAGACACCCAAAGAGCGATAGCCGTAGACATGACAATATCATCATGGTTGTCTTTGCCGCGGATATTTCCAAGAGAACCATCATCATGGCGCTCATAGATGCGCAGCTCATTGTAGCAAGCCTCGTCTGGCTCGTCCCAAAGTTTATCCTCAACACTTGCAATCATATTATCAATAAGCTGAGTTTTGGTGAGCTTGTTAGTTTGGAAACCCCATTTCATTTCCTTCTTGTCAGCCACCTCCTCCGAACCGACAGAACGCTGATAGAGGTTAGGGTAGAAGTCGGCAATCTCCTCGATGATAGTAGCGAAGTGGTCGCCCTCAGCATTAGAGTTACGTTCACGGTCGGCAGTATTGGACTCAATGACAAGTAAGGCATCGTCATAGAAATGAGCGAGAGCCGCAGCTTTCCACGCAAGAATATCGTGTCGGCAATGCCCTCGCCACCTTGCAACAACCTGCGGAACACCACCCTTCATCTCCGGCATAAGTCCCTTGCGGTCGAGAACCGTCATTACAGTATAGTCAGAGCGCACACTCTTACCGCCAATATCCACAGCCACCAAGTAGCGGTTGCGAATATCGAGAATGTTGTTGTTCGGCAGTTGCCAAATCTTCAAATCCCCGTCGTCATTAAAATTAATCTTAGCCGATTTGTACAAGTCGCGGCATTTCTTCATGCTGTACGGCAGTTGAATATCCGCCCTATAAGTAGGAGTACGCTTGAACATCTGCTGCATCTCGTCAATAGAGTAAGCGTCAAAGACAAGATTGCCAGCATTTCGGAAAGCCTCCACCGGGTCAACAGGAGCCTCAGTAGCAAAGTGGGCATGGTCGGAATATCGGTTGCGGTTGATGCGGTACCAGTTGATAGCATTAAAGCAAGCACCAAGGTTCCACAGCCTCCAGAAGAACTTACCTGATTCGCGATAACCCTTAGAGTAAGTATTGCTATCCTTATTCTCAATCAGCCACCTCGCAAATTCATAATCATTATCCACCTTCTCCATATCCTTTTCAAGATAGTAGAAAGGAATGAAAATAAACTTATAGGCATCATTATTGTCCGGGTTCATTGCAGACTGGCACTTGTCGTAGAAAAAACCAGCCATACCCTTACCCGTAGACTCAAACACCTCAATGTTGTCGGGAATATGTTCAAGACCACCCGACACGGCAGAGAGGACATCTTCCGGGTCGTGTCCGTCAGTGGATTTCCAACTCGCCACTTCGGAGTAATGTGCGCAGTGGAAGTTATCACCACGGACATTCTCAAAGTTCTCAAAAGACGCTACCGTGATAGTGGAAGTACGGATAGGCTTCTGTCCGTCAGAAACAACAAAGTCGTCAGTGGACCCCTCGTAGGGCGACATCATAAGTTGTTTGCCATTAGCACCGACAGTCCAGCCAGCCTGCGCCTCAATAGCCTTGCGGTACATAGCCTTAATCTTTTTAGACGTGCCCTTGACCTGTGCGAGGACAATAGAGTTCCAACCATCGGGATGGCGGAAGTCCTGCATCCACTTGATATAAAGCTGAGTAAGAGTAGAACCGCCCCATTGTCGAGCTTTAAGAATAACGACAAAGATAGGCTGTCGCGACTTGCGGAGTTTCTCAAAGAGGGCAAGCAACCTTCGCTGAGGATAATTCAGTTTAAACTTGATAAAAGCACCGGACCGCTTATCGACAATCTTGTCGGTAAGATACATCGCGAACTCTGGATCTTCGCGCATGCGAGCCTTGCAAATCTCCATAGTAACCGCAGAGTGGAGAACATCAGAATACTGCTTGCCCCACACATCAGTAATATACCTATATATAGACCCGGCATGCACGACATCAGTAAAGAGCCTATTAAGCAAGCACTCCTTGGGTACATACATAATCGGGTAGACAAAATCAGCAATCTCAACCTTGATACGATTGTCAAAGTCGTAACATCCGACACCCGTGATAGGGTCGTAATCGCCAAAAATCTCTTTCATTCGGCGAGAGTTTTCTGCAACAATGGCGGTAATTTCTCTATCAATATCCTCTAAATTCATACGCTCCTATATTAAAGTTAAGCCGACTGCATCATCTGCTGAGCCTGCTGTACATTCTGTTCGGACTGCGCCTGCTGCTGCGGAGACATACCCTGCTGCTGCATGGCAAGTTGCTGCTGCATCTGCTGCTGCATCTCGTTAGATTCAAGCTGTTGCAGAAGTCGGTCGCTAAACGGAAGATTGACACACTGGAGATACTGCTGAATGTTGATAGCTCCAAGCTGGAGAAGTTGCAGAGCTGTATCATTGACCTGCGTCTGATAAGCGGCAGTTGCGGCACTCTCCTTGATAGAAACCTTGAACATGACATCACGAGCCGAGAGACGGTCGTATTCAATAAGGTTAGTATTATCCTTGTTGAGAATAAGCCTTCCATCATCGTAATACTGCTTGATATTGGAAACCTTCTTACGGGTAAGCTTCTCCGTAAATACAGTCATATCAGAAAGGAGAGAATAAAGCGATGTGGTGGCGTTCTGCTGTTCAAGCGAGTATCGGGAAGCCGAAGTTCCGGCAGACGGAGTCTTGCCCTGCAAGGCACCACTGACATTTGTAATCTCCCTTGTGAGGTTAAGCTGCATCTGGAGAAGTTCGGTAGTACCGATCTGAACGGCATTAGAAGTGATAATCTCCGGTCGGGCATTAGGGTTAAGACGAGAAGTTTCGTAGAAAATGATACCGTCATATTCCGTAAACTCATCAGCAAAATCCTGTGGTGTCATATCATCCGGAATACAACTCTTAGGAACAATAGTGATACCCTTAGCCGAAGAGCGGGCAGCCATATCATGCATGACGATAAGGCGGTTGATATACCTTTGTTGGTCGATGATGTTAGACATAAACGGGTGCACCTCGCCATTGACAAACGGGAAAAGCTTAACAGTAAACGGATGGCTATTGAACTCATAAGGCGATTCCCCTTCACAAAGAATAGTGCCATCGGGAGTAAGGAAAGTGTAATACCAATAAGAGTCTACAATAAGTTCAGCCTTGATATAAGCACGCTGCTCCTTGGGCACTCCAGCTTGGTCGTAGATTTTCTTTCTGCCCACATTGATAGCACGAACCTTATCAATATCCCCGAGTTCGCAACGGAAACGAGCATCATCAGCGTTTGTGGCAATAGGGTCAACACATTGATAGCGCATCTTTGTTTCCTTAGTCCACACTTCAATAACACGGCGGAAAGACTTGTTGGCAGGAGACGTAAAGGAAAGATTTTCAAGAGTATTCTCTTCATTCTGTTGAAGTCCCGAAGATTCATCAAAATCCTCGTTAAAAGAAAAGATAGTATCAATATCATCAACAGACAAGCCAAATTCGGGTTTGGCAAATTTAGAATAAAGCTCCGGGCGAGAGCAGTCATGAAGCATTCCGATAAGCGTAACGTCTTGGTGTCGCGGGTCAGAACCGCCTTCCCAAAATGCGAAGTTAGGATTAACATAGTCCGTCCAAGTATCAAATAACCCATCACGCTCCTCGTAACTTTCACGAACGATAGCAACACCGCCTGTGAGATAGTCTTTAAAGACGGTATTAAGGACATCGGGCATAAATGTATCTTGCCAGTTCGCCTGGGTAGTTGCGGACATCATATCAGACAACCACTGGGCATCGTGTGCACGAGCAAAACAAACAGGCTCGGTGGCTTGCTTAGCATACAGACCAGCCACCGTATTGAAGATAGAAATCATAATATTGTTGGTAAGCGGAACATTACCTTTACGTTTAAGATATTCACGTTCCGTGACGTATCCACACTTGTAGTAAATGACATCTCCCCATTGGTCGCCAAACGTGTAATTGTTGGTCCGCTCACGCACCTCCCTAATATTCCTTTTAGTCTCCCAAGCCTTGTTGCATCTTGTTACGAGGTCGGGGTCGTGTTTGCATTGCGATAGCCTTGCCTTTCTACGCTTCACCGTATCGGTATGATGTGAAGGCATGACATCGCTAAGAGTAGGTAAATTTTTTACAGTCATAATAAAACGTTTTATGCAGGCAAAAATAGAGATATAGGGTTTTTGTTTTTCCGTTGGCGCAATATGGGAGAGGCGTGAGGCGATAGTAAAATGCCGTAAAAAGCCCCAAACAAGCGGTATCGGAAAAAGAAAAGCGACAAGGATATATATTTGCCGAAGAAAACCAAAATCTTATAAGAAATGGAAGAAGAAGAGAAAAAGAAACAGCCAATGGCGGAAGCGCAGGAGCAGACGGAAGAAACACCGCCTACACCCAACAGAGACGCCTACAAAGCTGCGTTCGGTGAAGACTATCCGGACGTAGACTTTGAGAACAAAGAAGAGCGTTACGGCAAGATGCTTGACGATAGAAAGAAGCTGAAATCATACCGTGAGAGCGGCAAACGTCTGAACGACACATTCAGCAAGAACCGGTGGCTTGCAGCCATGATGCAGGACATAACAGAGAATGACGACCCCGACTATTCGCCGATAGACTGGATGGCGGACCACGGCATCGACATTAACGAGGCAATGGAAGACGAGGCGACAAGAAAGAAAGTGTCGGAGAAGATTGCAGCCTTTCAGCAGAAACAGGCAGAAGGCGAGAAGGAAGACGAAGAGCGACAGAAGAATTTCGCCAAGAGTGCAGAAGCCTTGAAGAAACTCGGGCTTGACGAAGATACAGCCAATCAGATGTGGGTAGACTTCTTTACCAACATCATAGACGCAGGACTACGAGGTGAAGTAACCGAAGACACATGGCGCATGATACAGAAAGGGCAGAACTATGACAACGACATAGAGAATGCCAAGCAAGAGACCGCCATGAAAACAAGGAACGAGAAGATAGCAAACAAGGTGAAGAAGTTTGACGAGCCGATGCCTCCAACATTATCACAGGGCGGTCCGGGTGTACAGGCAAAACAGAAGCCAAAGAAAGAAAACTTCTTCTCTGATTTGAAAGACGCAGGCTATTAATAATAATATATAAGGTGAAAAGACCTTCAGGATAACAAACTTTAAATTAAACAATAACGAAATGAAGAAAATTATTCAGGAAATCAGAAAGGGCAATATGGGCATACTATTGATGTTCATGCTGCTCGCAGTGTTGACAGGCGGCATCGGTATGGCAGAAGGTGCAGTAATCGGTGCGGAAGGACCGGAGCCGCTAAGTAAAGACGAGACCCACGACCCCGCAGACCCGGATTCGGGAACAGGTCAGAACCCCGACGACGATCCATCGGGACGACTTGCACCGGGTGATACCACCGCAGGACAGAACCTTGACGGTTCACAGGCATCAAGTTCGCAGGCTCGCCAAGGTGGTTTGGAGGAAGACGAGTATGACTCGATTATCACCAAGTTCCAGCCATACCGAACCCCATTGCTTGCCATTGCAAGAAAAGTATCACGCACAGTACACATTCAGAACTGGAGTGTAAAGCACGGACGTGTCGGAGGTGAAACCCTTGACGGAAGAACAAAGGCAAAAATCGCCCCAGAGTCGGATGGTTCAATCAAGCTGACAAAGACAAATTTCAGCGGTTCGCTAAAACCGTTCTACAAATGTTCTACTCTTCTTGTGCCGTTCGTTTCCGGTTATTCGCAGAACTCGACTTCCACTTCTCAGATAAAAGAAGGCTCACTCATGCTTTATGTGGTTGAGAACACAGGAACCGAAGTAATCTGCCGTGCGGTGAACGGTATTCCGACAGACGATGCAGTCGTTGATGATTTGGATGCAAAGAAGTGTCCGGAAATTCCAGCCGACACCTACATCTGTGCAGCATCAACCGCAATGTCAGAGAGTCAGTTGCTGCTGACCCCGGAAAACTATCAGCCAAGAACTTCTATATTCTACGTACAGAAGACAGGATTCAATATCGTGTTTACAGAAGACTACGAGAAGACAAAGAAGAAATTGCCGTTGAAGGTAGCTGACCTCAAAGCCGATTCACTTTTCAAGTACAACATGCGTTCAAACCGCAGATATTGGGCAAGTGCACAGGCGCGCTTCCAAGTAAGAAACGGAGACGGTTCAATCGAAGATGTGTTCACTACAAACGGAATCCTTAATCAGATTACCAACAGCTACCGCTATCAGAAAGGAAAGTTGACAGTATCAGACCTTATCGCCATAAGCAAGTTGCAGTTCACCACATTCTCGCAGTCAGACGAGGCGTACGTATTCTGCGGTAAGGATGCTATGGAAGAGCTGATGAACCTCAACTTCGAGGGAACAACCAAGCTTATTGATTTTAAGGACACAAAAGTACTTGACCTCGATTTCCAGCTATTGAAGACAACCTTTGGAACACTGAAATTCATTTACGATCAAGGTTTGGATTCGCTGGGCTTCAAGGACGCGATGGTAGTCTTGGATTTAAATGGTGCAACACGCTACGTAAAGAGTTCGAAGAAAGAGCAGACCAACGATATGTCGAAAGGTGCTGGCGAAGTGCGTGAGGCAAAGCGCTTCATCTACACCGAGGCAGATGGTATCGCATTGAGAGGTTACAACTCAATCATTGTTCTTCCAGACGACAGAGCCCTTGGCTTGCCGGGTGCACAGATGCGCTCAAAGGTAATCAGTTCGGCAACACTTCCTGACGATGCACAGGTAACAGACAAGATGATTATCGCCTTGACCGCAGACTACAAGACCTACAAGAAGGGTTATGTATACCAGGCAACAGTATCGGGTGGTACCGTAACATGGAAGCCGTATACAGGATATACGTCAGTAATTATGTAAGAGACATTTGACATAATAGATTCAAAGGGGCGAAGCGTAGCCAAAACGGCTCCTCCGCTCCTTTTTCAATACAAAAAAATAACAAATAAAAAATACAAAACAATGATAAAGATATACAGGTGGAACGAGTATAAAAACCACGCAGAAGTAATCATGAGGGCACCGGGAGGATGTGCAGGCAAGTTGATATTCGAGAATGGAAATACAGCATTGAGAGTATTGCCGACAGTAAGAGTAGCGAGTGAATTTTGGCAGCAAATAATCGAAAGCAGCAACTATTATAAAAGGGGATTTATACAGTGTGTACAGACCTTCAACGACGAGGAAACAAATGGCGAAGAAGATACGACACAGGAGAACTATAACCCAGTAGAAGACGTTGTATCCTTGCAGCAAGCAGTAGATTTCATTGCAGACAACTATGAAGAGAAGGCGCACACCATAAACGAAGCCTTGAAGATAGCGCACAGCCATGGAGTGGACTTTCCGAACTTGAAGAAGAAAAAATAAGAGGAGGGTAGACTATGGACGTGAGCGAAATACTAACAAGGGTGAAATCCGTTATAGATGAGTTGTCAAACTTAGGCAACCAAGACGTAACAGGTGAGGAGAACACCCAAAACCTTGACAGTATAATAAAAGACAAGATACCATACGCTTTAGAGTGGGTGCTGCAAAATGCACCGCAGAACAAGATAGACAGCAGTATGGTAAGCTCATATAAAGGTGGGAGCAGTGAAGCCGACGGAATATTAAAGGCAACAAGAGGCTATAATGATGTAGTTACGGTAGAACTGCCGGACAGCTTTTTAAGAGTACTGTCGGCAAAGCTAAGCTCATGGTTTTATAGTCCAACCCCAGTAAGTGAATTTTCAGACGTGGCACTGATGCAGCAGGGGAGAACCACAATGGGAAGCCCCGACAAGCCAGCGACGGTGCTGTGCACAGAAGGCGGAAAGAGCGTTTTGAAGATGTATACGGCAGAACCGGGCGATAGCGTGGAAGTCAGTGTGCAGCTGATAAACGCTCCAACCGTAAACAAGAATGCAACAGCCGTAAGCGTGCCAACAAAATTAGAAAAATCATTCATCTACTATATAGCATATCTGACATTGCTTGCGTTCAGAGATGCGAGTGCGGCAAGCTTCTATCAAGTTGCGGCAAGCGACTTGGGGGCAGAAGACAAGAATCAATAAAACGAAGAACCAATGAACAAAATACAGATAGGCAACAGCGTTGCCGTAACATGGAATGTAGACCTGTCGTCGGCGAAAGGCAAGAACACGCTGACCGTAGACAAGACAGAACTATATTTGAGGAGTGCCTACGAGATAAAGAAGATAGAGAGTTACACGATAAACGACAATGTGGTATGCTTTATCTTTGCGTCAGACACCCAAAAGTATACAGGTACGTACGACCTCGTCTTGAAAGACACGGAAGCAGGAACAAGATACATAACAAAGACAAACGCCTTTGCCCTTGTACTCCACGAGGTAGAAGAGCGAGGGGCGATAAACGGCAAGGACAGCAATGGAAACTATGTGGTTGAGCTGGCAGACAAAGCAGTAACCATAAAGGACATAGATGAAGATGCCGGAATATACGTAAGGGTGGCAGCGATAGAGGCAAAGTTGAAAGACGGCTGCATACTGACACCAGAAGAAAGGGCATTCTTTAACAATATTCTCTTGGCAAACAAGGACAAGCTCGATACTCTACCGGATGAGATAGTTGTAGATGTAACGGGAACAATAACCGAAGACAAGGTTGACATCGAAATCGGGAAGATGCAAAACAACGGAGGAGAGGACGGTTATCAAGACTTAGATGAAGTTTTAAACATTGCGGCTGCTACAACAACGAAGGCTGGAGTAATGAGTGCAGCCGACAAGCAAAGGTTGGAGCAAGGGGTAAAAAGCGTAGACTTGAATGATCTTGACAAACTCAACAACACGACAGACGGGGAAGCTGGTAAACCTGTGGTATATGCCGTAACATCAACCAATCCAATCTATGGCAGTAGAAATGTGGGAGTATTACTGTTGTTTAGCGACGACATGGAGCATGTAACGACACAGATACTCACAACACACTGTTATTATAACAGCAGCAAAAAAGCTTTCAATGGGCACACGGACAATAAAATATACCAGTATAGCCGAGTGTACAACAATAGCGCATCGCATGGATTGTCAGACATGGGAACATGGTCAGAATGGAGTCCATTCATTGATGATACGATAGCTTCTATAATATCTATAATGAATAAAAATATATCTAATTTACAGGATGCATTAAACAAAATATCATCATTGTCGGATAGCGAAATTGATGAGGTCTGGAACAACAATTAAATAGGAATATTATGGCAGATGAAAAGAAATATTTAGACAAAACAGGACTGACGAACCTTGTAGGGAAGATCAAGTCCGAGTTATCAAAGAAGGCGAATACGGAAGACGTTCAACCAAAGGGTGAGTATGCTACATTAGTAGATGGAACAGTTCCGGCATCGCAGTTGCCGAGTTATGTTGATGATGTTGTGGAATTCAGCGGCTTTACTTTAGGGGAAGTATCGGCTAAGGCAATGAGCTCCATGAAAACATCGCAAGATTTACTGTGTAGAGTGCAGTATGTTGCCAAAAACAATGTCTTTGTCTTGTATGACGGAAAGGACTTTTATAGTAATTGGGGTGATGCTAATACGTGGGGAACTCCTATTTCTGGTACAATTACTGGTACATTTACAACTGGCGGCAGGCAACCTGAATCCGGGAAAATCTATGTTGACACGACAACGGGGAAAACATACCGATGGAGTGGCAGCAGCCTTGTAGAGATAAGTGCAAGCCTTGCCTTGGGGGAAACAAGCGAAACTGCATTTGCCGGAGATAGAGGAGTTGCCGTTGAAAAGAGTTTGGAAACAGTCAAGTCCGAGTTATCAAAGAAGGCGAATACGGAAGACGTAGAAAGTCTAAGCAATGGCGTTAAGGTAAACACTGCATCACTGGAAGCAAAAAGTGTAACCTCTATAAGCACTAAAATGGTGGGCGATGTGCTAAATATTGTTGCAACAAAAATAAATGGAGATGAGGCTACGTCATATGTGAGACCAGCAACGATAGGTACGACCGGGCTAATGAGCGCTGAGGATAAAAACAAACTTGACAATACAATATTTGAAGAAGACAAGAGACAGATAGCAGAAAAATCCCGAGTTGAAACCGAGACCTCTCGAGTTGCAGCAGAACAGAGCCGTGTAAGAGCGGAGAACGAAAGAGATACAAATGAAGATTCACGTGTTTCCGCTGAACAGACAAGAGAGCAGAGCTTCACCGCCAAGGTCGGGGAAGTGGACACGGCTATCAAGAACTGCAACACAGCTACCGAGGGAGCGGAGAAGGTGGATGCCACCATTACCGAGGCTAACGTGCTGCAAGTTACCGACAGGAACGGAACACAGAAAACTCTTGACCTTGCTGCCGTGGTTAAGGCTAACTCTGTGGCGGAGGATGTGGACCGCATAAAAGAAAGTATGGGTGCATACAGCGACAGACCGGATATTACGCTCACCGCAAAGGAGAACAACGTGGCTATATCGACTGACGGAGTGAAGGTGAGCAAGAGCGGTTGGGCGATTGCGGAGTTTACGGCGGAAAAGGGCAATGAATATCTTTTCAAGCCGAATGTGATTGACGGAAGCGTGTGCATCTTTGCCGAGAAAATAGACAAGGTGGAGAAGCGCGGTATCGACTACACGTATACCTACAACGAGAACGGAACGATAGCAACGGCAACGGCTACATACTTAGGCAAGACGCATATCTATACTTATAGTTACACAACCGCAGATAGCGGAGCAACAGACGTTGCAATTACAGATGAAACGGGGGCTGTTGTAACGGAACTGCCTTATCAATATCTTACCACTGTCGGCTCGTATTCCCCCCTCGTCAGACTTAATGCCGGGGCAGAATTGCCGAAAGACGGGTATTGCCGTTTTATGAGCCACTTCCAGGGTAATAATTCCTTGAAGGTCGCTGTGTCGTACAAGGTGGGCACGGCAGACCTGACAATGAAGGTGGTACGTGATGGTGTGATGGCAAGCATCTCGACGCAGCTGGGCAATATTTCGCAGAAGGAGAATGAAACGCGCTCGCTTGTGATGGACTTGAAAACTGCCGTAGATACATTCGTAGACAAGGATGGCTATGTGGGCATGGCGCGAATGAACGGCGATGCGAGCGGCGATGCGGAAACGACATACGGCACGGCGGAGAAAATTCACACTATGGGAGCGAAGTTCCGTCTGTGTACGGTGAAGAACGGCAAGATTACCCACCGATGCGCTCCGGGCAGACTGACGCTCGACGAGAACGGCGAGGAGGTGAAGATTGACGGAACGGACGGAGATGTGATGCTCTGCGTGGAGGATGGCTTGAACCTGCTGAAAGCCACAAAGGATATTGACGGAAGGGAAATGAACATCATAGGTATCGGCGACAGAAAGTCTGTATGGTATGGTGTTCAGTCAAAGGAGATTCCTGCCTTTGGTTTCACACCTTGCGCTACGGTGAACGCTAAAATCCTTGACGATGTGCGCTCACAGGCTCACTGCGTGTACAATACAACAGCAATGGGTTCATACGCTAATGCTTTGGATTATAAGATATTCAAGGACGTATACAAGAAGAGCGGTGGCGGATATGCATCCAAGCAGTTCTCTTCCGTTCTGAATATCCAATATGCACAAAACAAGAACGAGGACAATCTGACGTGCAAGCCTTATATGGGACTGCACTTCGAGTATATGGAATGTTTGCTCGCCATGATGTTCTCTGAGATAGGAAGTGTGTGCCATACCAATCTTGACATGTTCGGCGTGGGGATAACCAACAACACGATGAGCGCAAGTCTTTTCAATGACGATGCCATAAGCGGTGTGAACGGATGGAAGTTCATTACGGCTGACGGAACGGAAAAATATCAGAATTGGTGGACAAATGTATATACAGGTGGACAGACAGCGACTGCCACCGAATTGGTAAGAGGTATTGTCGGCAACGACAGATACTTGTGTGTGGAGATGCTTGAAGCGCAGCGTGTTCTTGATGCCGTAATGAAAGCAGGACTTGCTGACAGGATAGGAAGCAAGAGCAATATATTCCACTATGACGAAAACGGGGATATGGTATGCACGTCTGACGGAAGCGTGAATCTTGACACAGGCGAGGGCATGGAAGCGTGCAAGCACTACTTCGTGATACGCAACGTGCCGAGATGCGAGGGGTTGGCGGACGGTGTGATGACTGCCGTGATAAATTCATACACCAAGTTGGAGTGTTGTGATGGTTTGGTTTTGAACGACAAGACAACGGATATGACAGGCGGAATAGCAATCATGAAGAGAAGCCTGCCTATATATAGAGGCTGGACGTTACCCTATATCGGAGTGTTCCGCCACTTGAACTATGGCTACTACGTGATACGTGTAGATACCGAGGGCGTGGTGGATGTGGAATATGATGCCATTGAAGTAAAGGACGTTAAACCGCTTACGGTGTTAAATAACACCGCTTACGAAGCATCAGGCAAGAATAGCACAGTTCCTATGCTTGAAGGCGCGTCAAAGGTTTACCAAGTGGGCAAAGGCTCAGGTCTTAATGGCGAATTTTGGACAATGAAGAGCAACTACTCCATGGGTTTGTTCTGTTTAAAACAACGAGGCGGAGGATTTAGAACGCATGAAAATGCGTATCTGTGGCTATATCCAACGAATAATCATGGTAATGATAGTGTACAGGTGCACGGCTCCGTTTCGGGTTGCTCTGCGTTTAGTGGTCAAGCGTCTGTTCGGACTGCGTCTTGTCACATCAACGCTGGCGGTGGCCTTGTCACCTACGCTGGGGCGTTCGCTGTCCAGCTATAATCAAATTTAAATCGAGAGTAATAAACATTAACAATAACAATAAACCTCAAGCTGCGACTTAGCAAACAATGGGTTTTGGCAAAGGCAATGGCTTCAAATCGGATGCAAAGGGGCGAAACGGCTTAGTGTAGCCCCGGTCCGGGCGGCAAATTAAGAATGAAGAAAAATATTCACATCATACAGGAAAAGAGAAAAACTTTTGCACCTCGGGATCTTAATTCCGGGAATGTCGGTGTGATGTGTAAGGGAGTGAATCCTCCCAAAAGCGAAGGTGGGGAGAACGGCTCCGTTTCGGGTTGCACTGCGAATAATGGTCAAGCGTCTGTTCGGACTGCGAATTGTAACAACAACGCTGGCAATGGCAATGACAACTACGCTGGGGCGTTCGCTGTCGATAAGGATATAATGAAAGGAAGCCCCACATCGCGAGCAGCAAGCTCAAAGATTAAAGACAGCCATACCGCCACAGGTGGGTATGGGCGGTGCGATTACGACTCGTTGCCTTTTATGGGTGATGAGAACAAAGCGGAAAGCAACGCAACGGCTACCGATATGGATGCCGTAATGCAAGAATTGAAGACAGCAAACAGAAAAAGGAAGCTGAAAGGCTTAAAACGTTTCTTCACTAACCGCCTGCTGATAGAGTATGCTTTTGACAGGACGATGGAAAGGACAAACTCCAACACGTCGCTTTATATAGCAAAAAAGAAAGAAATCTGCGCCCGTCTGCGAAAGGAACTCACCGATATGACATATACCCCCGGCGATAGCCACAGGAGAGTGATACACAAGAAGGGAAAGGGTGATAAGAAGCGAAATGCAGACATCTACCCGATGTATGACAGAATAGTTCAGACACTGATACTTATCGTGATAGAGCAGAAATTCCGCAATATGATGATAAGGAATATTTATTCCGGAATAGAGGGAAGAAGTCTGTTGAGTAACGACCGCCGATATTGTATGGTAAACAAAATACGCCATTGGGTTAAGACACATCAGGGCAAGTGGGTGGGTCTTACTGATATTCACCATTTCTATGAAACGCTGAAAATGAAAGTCGTACTCGGCGAAATGTTCAGCGTTATAGTATGCCCATATACACGGTGGCTACTATTGTTGGCTTTCAGCAAGACGGAATATCTGCCGATAGGCGGATGCCTTAGTCAGATAATGGCAATGTTTACAGTTGTTTCGGCAGACAGAGAACTGCTGCGGAGATATAACGTTGAGCTTTTCTGTTTTGGCGACAACAGGCTTATCGGCGGAGCAAAGGCGGAAGTTAGAGAGGCTATGAGCTTTCTGATGTCATATTACGAAAGCAGGTACGGACTAAGTGTTAAGTCTGATTATCAGATGCGTAAGGTGTCTGACGGGTTCCGCTTTTGTAAATATGACTATAAAGACAGTTATGTGCATGTGAGAGCTGAAATAAGAAGAAGGGCGATACGTGCATGGAAGCAGGGCAAACAGCATTATGCAGGGTATAAAGGGATGTTGGATAAGACCGACAGCAAGAGGTTGGAATATCTAATAGAAAACAGATATATGGAACTGGTGAACAAACACGGAATGACCGTGAGAACACAAAGAGGAGATAAAGTGAAACTCCGTGATTTGGCGAATGGCAGCGAGATTGTTCCTGTGGAATATTCAATAGAGCCATCTGAAGCTAAAAGAAAAGAAGGACGCGACGGAAATATGGTAAGGCTTACATATATCCATCTTCTCAACGGGACAAAAAGGCTTTGTCATTCCACGGAGGGGAGCGAAGAAGTAGTAGAGTTCTTCAAGCTTGTTAAAGACGGAATACAGGAGCTTCATCAGCGTTTGCACGTAAAACACGACGGAACAAAAGCTTATTTCGAAGAGTTCCATACAACTAAAGAAGAGGCATGTGAATTAATTTGCAAAAAATTAGGTATATGAAAAAAGAAACAATGCAGTTTGCGGAACGTCAGCCCAAGGCGACAATCTGCAATGGAGGAAAGAAAGTTCTCGTTCTGCTGAACGAGAGGGAAACGGAACGCACTCTTGAACCTATTGACGAACAGGATGCGACCAAAGTAACGGAGTATGCGTATGATGCCTACTGGCTCAACATTAACGGCAAGACAGACGATGATATACTCACGGCAGCAAAGGCGGCGGTGGTGAATGACATTGAGCAGTATGACACATCTTCCTCGGTCAACGGCTTTTCCCTCAACGGCAGCGTCGTTTGGCTCGACAAGGCAACGAGAGTGGGACTGATGAACTCCACGACCATCGCCAAGGCGGCAGGGAACAAAACAACGACCCTGTGGCTCGGAGAGATGAAGCTGGAGGTAGACTGCGACAAGGCTATTCAGCTCCTGTCTGCACTCGAAATGTATGCTTTGCAATGCTTCAATGTAACGGCGGCACACAAGGCGGAAGTCAGCGACATGACGGACATAGACAAGGTACTCGCTTACGACGTTACGGCAGGCTATCCGGCACAACTGAAAATGGAGGTGTAGCGATATGGAGATGATGACATTAGCATCCCTCTGCATCATGGTTGGCTATCTGCTTGCAATGGCTAAGAAGTACGGCAGACAGGAGGTAATCTCGGAGTATGCCTACAAGGGCGGTGCATGGCTGTTCAGCCTTAGCGTCGGCTTGTCGGCAGCTCTCCTTATGCCACCGATGATAGAGCGAGCTCCTGAAGATTTTCAGTTCCTCGGTTTCCTCGCTCCTGCGGCACTGCTCTTTGTCGCTGCTGCACCTCACTACAAGGGTGAGGACAGCAAGGTACACAAATGGGCAGCTGGTCTTGCTGCGGTATTCTGCGTATTGTGGGGACTGGTTACGATGCCGGGTATTCCTGTGATGCTCGCTCTCATCTACGCTCTCGTCTACCCGATAGACGACAAGGGGCGGTGGATAAATGCGGAGGTCTTCGGGCTTGCTATACCCTACATCATTT
>DCBP01000105.1:18942-19104 GCA_002314055.1 Prevotella sp. UBA1104 | reverse complement strand
AGGGTGCTGAGTAGTTACGATTTCTAACTGTCATAATCAACAGGAGATAATATATATTATCCCTCTATCTTATATCATTCTATGAATAATATAAGTAAAAGACAGAGTTTAGCATTTAATAAATCGTTCATCAGTGGTGGATAATGGTTCATCAGTGGTGAA
>DCBP01000105.1:0-18876 GCA_002314055.1 Prevotella sp. UBA1104 | reverse complement strand
TAATGGTTCATCAGTGGTGAATGAATTATTCGCTATGGTTTAACGATTTTATAGCAGTGGTTTACGATTTTATAGTTATATAAAAAAGAAAGGTACTTGCCGATATGCAAGTACCTTTCCTTTTAATTGAATTTTAATGTATTTTACTTCTTTATCTTCTTGCCGTTCTGGATAACGACACCACGATAGCTGCTGTCTACCTGCTGACCGGCGAGGTTATACATCGGCTTGGTAGGATCGAGCATACCATTATTAGAAGATGTAGAATCTACTGCATGGATACCGTCGGTCTGGTTCAGATAGATGATGCTTGCCGACGACTCACAGTCGAGATATGCACCGCCCTTTGCCACTGTGGTACCGGCAACAGACTTGAATACGTTCTTGCCGTTGTCGGTTGTCAACGCCCATGCCTTGCCAACGTTCTCGGCAGAGATAGTATAGTCGGCAGTTGTTGCAACGAGCAGATTGCTCTCTACTGCAGCGGCTGTCTCTATCGGCATTACCTCGTATTCTCCGGCAGCACCGTCAATAAGAATTCCGGTGTTTGCTGGTACCTCCGACAATTCAGTAAGCTCCGTATAGTTACCGTTCACTGCTGATACAGCGTATGCCTTGAGCGCCGGAGTAGTAGAGAAGTCGAGAGCACGCTTGTAATTGTAGGTCATATAACCGTCTGCTGCAACTTTCACTACAACTGGCTTGATGGTGAGCGAGAAGTTCTCCTCTGCATCCTCACCGTTCTCTATGGTAGCCACTGCCGGCTGGTTCTCAAACTCATTGTTAATATCTACAATATTGAAGGTATATACGTAGGCGGCATTCAGATTAGAGAATTCAAACTTACCGTCGTCATTTGTAAACGTACCGTACTTCATATCGTCGCCATCGGCACTTACCCATGTGAGCTGTGCCACAATGCCCTTCACTGGAGTGTTGCCCCACTTCAGCTGACCAGTTACCTTGAAGTTAGGCTTTGTCATTACGATGTCGGCAAACGACTCGTTCTCGGTGATTTCAACCGGCTCCGAAGTGTAGTCGTTAAATTTCTCCTTGACAGCCTTCAGAATGTACTCCTTGCCCGGCTCTACCTCGGCAAAGGTATAAACGCCCTCGTCGGTAGTAGTAGCAGTATAGTTCAATTCTCCGCTTGAGAGCGTTACGGCAACATCTGCCACTGGAGCATCGTGGAACATAATCTTACCTGTTACGCTGACTGCCTTCTTCTTCAGAGTGATGTTCTTCTCAAGGTTAGAAGCAACACTAACGTTCTCTTCTGTATAGTCTACATATCCCTCGGCTGTTGTTGTCAAGGTGTAAGTCTTTTCGGTCTGTATTACAGAGAACGAATATGCTCCCTTGGCATCAGTCTTGCCGGAGTAGATTACGTCGTCGGCACTCTTCAGTGTTACTGATGCATCTGCTACGGCAGCATCACCACATTTAACGGTTCCGGAGATTGTTGCCGGATCTTTCTGGATGGCGAAGGTTGCTAATGGAGTAGTCTTTGAGCTCCAGTCCTTAGCAGTACCAGACTTATAGTTTGCGGTATTGTAGTCGGTGTCAACAGGATAACTTACGTTGATATAGTTTCCGGCATCGCTCTTCACATAAGTATAGAAGCGAATTGCTGAAGTACCGTCCCATACTATCGGTGTCGGGAATGTTACGTTAGTAACGTAATCGGTTCCTTCGGTAAAGGTAACGTCATCGCCGTCAACGATTGTTACTGTTGTTAATGCATCGGTATTCTCTCCTGCCTTATATTCAGCCTCAGCAACCATACCGTAGGCGAGAGTCTGATGCAGCTGCTTAACGGTTTTCGAGGTATTAGGAGAACCTGTGAATGAAACTCCGGCAACCTTGTCGCCTGCCTTCAAGCCAAACTTCGTCAGCATCTCGGCATTATAGATGAAGTCGCAAAGACCGCCCTTGCTATTGTCGGCATAGTTCAGATAGAACACTTCGTTGCTCTGAGTGCCGTTCTGCTTTCCGATTACTACATCAGATACAGCCTGCTCCTCGGCTATTGTTACGTCTTCCTCTGGAGTCTTTACTATATAGTTGTCGGCAGCATTCTTATACTCGGCATACACCTTTACCGTTCCGGCAGCATGAGGAGTATAAGCAAGAGTGAAGTCGGCCTGACCTGTGGCTGCGATTTCTGAAGACTCGGCAGTTGCCACCGGTTCGTTGTCGGCATAGAGTGTGAGAGTATAAGAGCCGGCAGCCTCAGCTGCGGTGTTAAGGTTCTTTATTTTCAGAGTTGCCTCATACTTGTTGTTTACCACGCCGACAGAAGGGAATTTCTTCTCTGCCACCATGACATCATGGGCAACATTGACTTTCTCGAATCCATAGATATTGTCGACACAGGTGTAGCCGGCACCGAAACCGATATAATAGTTACCGGCAGGGATATTGTCGATTACGAATGTCTTCAGCTCACCATAATAGTAAGTGCTGCTTACTGCTCTTGAAGAACTCATGTCCTCTGAAGCGATAGTCTTGGCGAGCGTCCAGTTCTGGCGGTCTGATGAATAGTAAACTTTGAGATATACGTCTGAACCAGACTGGTAATAGTTGGTGCGGGCAGCATCAACAGTCATCTTCTCGCCCTCTGTAACCTTGAGCAACGGAGTGATGAGCATTGTCTCCTGACCGCGAGAGCCGTTTGATGCAAGATATGGGTTCTCGCTTGAAGAATAGTCGCGCTGTTTGATTTCCCAGCTGCCTTCAAGAATCATTCCTGCCGGAACGTCCTCGCTACTGAAGCTCTCGAAATACTTCGACGGGTCGAGCACGGTTGCAGATACGGCAAACGTGAAGTCGTCGACGTCATTTCCCTTGATTGTAACATTGCCCGAGAAGATACCGGCAACGGCATTACTTACGGTGATGCTCAATGCTGCATCCTGATGAGGAGCCACTGTGAGTGGCAAGGTGAGATTGTGACTAAAGCCTTCCGGCACGTCGACTGCCGTTACAATAAGCGGAGCGGCACCGTTGTTGCGAATGGTGAAATCTTTTGAAGTTGGCTCGTTCACCATACCGTAAGCAAAGCTCTCGCCGGCATCAATGCGTCCGTCGCTGTTGCGTATCTGCATCTCCGGAGCATATTTCGTAGGTTCTATCCATGTACCATAGCTTGTCGTCTGAGTGAGGTTCTCCATCACATCATAACGATTGCGGCTTGGATATGTGGCATAGTCTACATCTGTAGCAAGTGTTGCTGTGGCTGATGCACCTACTGCAAGCGGTTCTGTAAGCGGCAGGGTGTAGACTACGGCATTTTCCTTGCTGTAGTTTACGATGCTGAGGGAGTAGCCCTCCATTCCCGGTGTGAGGTCAACATCACCGTTGTTGGTGTACTGCACGGTGTAGTTAATCGGGAATTTGCCCTCTGCGTTGCAGTCTGGCTCCTGTTTGCCGTTGTTTGTAACCTTGTCTATCTTCAAAGCCTTTACCAGCTCATATTCGGCTTTGTCGGCTGAGAAGTCATCGATATATACGTTGTTACCACGGATACCGATATAAGTTGGTTCCGTCTGTGCCGGGATGTCCACCTTTACCCAGTCGGATGTTGAGAGGGTTGGTGTTGTCTCGAGGGTAATCTCGTCGCCACGGGTATACTTGGCACCTGTCTTTGTTACCTTGTAAAACTTGATGGTACCGTAAGAGTTCACCTGTTTTACGTAGATGCTCGAAGCTCCGGTTATCTGCGGAGTTACGAGAAGGTCGTTTACCGTGTTTGAATACCAACCGGAACCAATAGTCTGCGAACCGATTTTCAACGCTCCGCTGCCGTCACGCCCCGTATCAGCACCGTATGCGTAATCCACATAGTAAGTTTCTGTATTCCAACCGCTGTCGTCATCATACGACTGCACGATGTGCCCCCAACCGGAAGCCACCTTGAAGTCGTGTGCCGTAGTACTTATCGCGGTATTGAAATCTACCGAATAAGGACTGAACGAATCAGCTTGCGCCACGTTTGTTCCGAAGAACAAGGCGAACAGAAACACGAAGATGTAATTAATCTGTTTCATAAGCTTGAAAGTTAAATGATAATTATTATATACGTTCTATTTGCAAAT
The DNA here is from genome assembly GCA_002314055.1 of Prevotella sp. UBA1104. Lineage (GTDB taxonomy): Bacteria > Bacteroidota > Bacteroidia > Bacteroidales > Bacteroidaceae > Prevotella. Next base: position 14,779 of record DCBP01000105.1, on the reverse strand, counting down.
TTACATTATTTTAAGAACTTTACAAACAAAAAGTAAGAAAATTATATATAAAGTTTAATTAAAAATATATTTAATACAATTCATCCCCTATCTCTGGTTATTTTTTATAAACCGTAGATAGGGGAAGTATCATATTATATTATCTTACCACCTTATGGCTCTTGCCATTATGACGGATGATATAAATGCCTTTTAAGGCAGCGTCTTCGCTCACCTTCACTCCGTCGAGAGTATAAATACCGTCGGCTGCTTCTACCTGAGCTTCGTCGGCTGCCACGCCATCGATTGCTGTGGTATTGCCAAGCTTCACGCTATTGCAGTTTGTTACGTCTGCCATCTGCATGTTGTCTGTCGTAACCTTGTCGAATGCCTTGGTGACGAATGCCACAACTTTGATGTCGTCAGCTTTCCAGTCGGCGGGCAGAGTATAGCTGTAGTGGGCTGAATATTTGTTGCCCTCGATATTGATTTTGTCGCCAACGGCTGGCGTGAGGTAAGCACGGAGCACCTGGTTGTGGACATACTTCTGTGTTGTTGAGGTTCCACCGATAGTACTGTTGTATACCACTTGCTTGCCAACCACATTGTCTTCGGCAAGCATCACGGTGAGAGCCATATCACCGAAGATTGCCGGGGCTTCATCGGCGATGTCGCCATTAACATCCACGCTTACTTCCCTTGTAGCATTGTCGAAAGAAGTCTGTAGATAAACAGTAGCGAATGAGGGGAACGACTTTGCTTCGTCTACAAAGACTCGTATGCCGTCATACACCCAGCTTGGCACTATCTGGGCATAATCGTTTACATCAAAAGCGTAATGCGTCTCTCCCATTCCATAGAAGAAACGGTTGGACGTGCTGCACGGATAGGTGTAGGCATATAGGTCGTTGAGATAGAGCGATGACTCGACTGCAAGCGGCTCACCCTTTTGATATATGTTCACCACGCAGGCATCTTCGTCTTTGTCTGCCTGAGAGTAATAGTCGTTCACGAAGGGAGCGAGATAACTGCTCTGACTGTTATACTGCTCGATATACGACTGCTGACGCTCAAATCCGTTGTTGTAAGCCACAAACGGGTCTGCCAATGTGCCGCGCTCTGTTGCTACCGGTGCTTCGCCGTCTATCTGGGCAACAAAGATATTAAGGTTGTGTCTGCCTACGGTTGTTGTAGAAGGCATCTCAAACATCGTGGCGAATGTTGTGGATTTTCCCGGTGCAAAGCCATTCTTGAAATCGTTGTTGTTGTCTCCGTTGATGTCATAATAAGTCGGTTCGCCATCGTCTATTTTTAATCCAAGGCGCAAGGAGTTGACAGGCTCCAGTCCGGCATTGGTGTAAGACATCATGATGTCCATCTTGCTGCCAACTTTCTTGTAGCTTGTGCCGTTGAGGATACTATTCAAACCGATAACCTTCTTCGGCAGACTGCTCACGTCTATGATGAGCTGCACGCAAAGGTCGCCAAGATTCGTGATAGAGTTGAATGTTTCATTCTGCAGTATCAAGGCAGCGTAAGAGCTGGACACCTTCTCGCCATAGAAACACAGTGCTCCGCTCTTGGCTGCCACCATCTCCTCGCTCTCGTTATAGGTGAAGCCCATGATATACTGGTCGTCGCCGGTTATCTCTATCTCCTGTGCAGAGTTCAATCGCACGTCGTTCCATCCCTTAGAAGTGCGGCGCACGGAATTGCGAACAACTTCCTCGGCATTGCCTTGTTCATCCACCTTATATATAAAGATGTTAGACTTGCCGATTGACTCTGCCACGGCGAAACGCACACCCACAATCTTGCATCCCTTATAGTTTGCCATTGTCTGACTCGTAAGCATCGCTGCCATGTCATACGAACCGGCTGTTCCGATGCGTGCACCATTTGTCGTGATGCTGTCGCCCTGACAATAGCCCACTCCGCGCTCTGTTGCAGCGAGAGCTCGCTGTGGAGCCTTCATCATGTTGCCCTCTGTTGCCATTGCCCTTGCCGAGACGGTGGCGGGAACGTATGCCACTCTTCTGCCGGCATTAATCTCCACCTGCTGTGCACTGACAAAGAGCCACTGCACAAGGAGCAACATCAATATGCTAATCTTTTTCATTTCTATTCTCTTTTATGATTCTTGATATTATAATCTTCCCCTCCCCGCCTCCCCTTCCAGGGGCGGAGCAGTTTCCTTTATTACTTGCGAATCTTCATCACCGCGTTTCCGCTCTTCACTACATAGACGCCCTGTGGCAGAGCATCAACGGAGCAGTTCATCTTCTGACCGGAAAGTGTGAATATCTCGGCATTCTGAGGAACAACATTCACTTTTACTTCTCCGATAGCCGTAACAACAAGCTCATAAGTAGCCATCTCCGAAGTGGCATTCTTGTATACTGCCTCAATGCCAATGGTGTGGTTGCCTTCGGTCAAGCCGTTGAGCGTGTATTCAGAAGTTGTGGTGTCGCCCACTTTTGTGCCGTCGAGATAAACGTTGAACTTAACAACATTACCATAGTCCATCACGGTGCCGCTACCGTCTTCCGGCTCAACCTTGATGTTGTCCACCTGAGCGAAGAAAGCATCTGTAGAAGTGTAATGCACTGCAACGCGCACTTTCTTTCCTACGTATTTGTCGAGCGGAGTGGAATATTCAGTCCACTGAGAGTTTGGCAACTCGTTAACGGTGCTGATAACGGTGAAGTCATCAGGATTGTCGCTGCCGTTTTCAGATACAGCAAACTCGATGTTCTCCGGATATGTAGTGTATGCCTTTGCCGTAGCCTTCAACTGATATCCGTCGTAGATATCCACGAGCGGAGAGATGAGCCACTTGTCTGCCTTTGCTCTTTGCGGAGAGAAGAACACAATATATTTGTCGCCGTCGGGCGCAAGCATCGCCTGGTCTTTAGGCAGCATTGCCGGAACTGTTTTCCATGCGTTGAATACAATCGGAGGAATTGCAGTAGGATTGTTCTGCGTACCAGAGCCTGGGAACTTATACAAGCCTTTGTCTGTTCCGTCAGACGAAATCGCATAAACCGGCATCTTGTCGTTGTCGATAGATTTCCATCCGCCAAACTCGCCTGTTGCAAAATCATCGTAAGTCTCAAAGCTGTCCTTGAAACCGAGAATCTGGTTCCACTTCAATACGGCAGTCTTCTTGCCGTCGGCTCCATCGCTGATGTTTGCCGTGATATTATACGGCTTCTGCACGTCATCCTCAAGAGTTATATTGAACTCTTTGTCGGCTGTGATGTTCTCGCTCACACTGTATTCCTTGAAGGCGCCCTTCTGGATATTGATGTTGTATTCACCTTTTGGCAGAGCTTTTATTTCTGCTTTGCCGCCAGCAATTGATACTGTATAGTTCTCACCAGTTGCTTTGGATAGCATGTTCACCTGTAGACCATCCACCGTAGCCTTGCTGTCGGCAGACACATTAAACGAAAGGTGGGCATAGCCGGTATTGTTCACATCAATAGTTCCTCTCACGAGTTCACTCTCGGCAACTTTGTATCTTGCCTTTACACCGTAAGTGTGTATGCCGTCGGCTAAATTTTCAATTGTATAAGAGTAGTTCGGAGTTGTACCGAGTAATTTGTCATCGAAGTAAATATCGAACACCTCATTTGGGTTTGCTGGAGAGAGAGCCGGAGTGTTCTCCACTCTCTTTGCCTTGCCGACGATTGTCTGGCGAGGAGCATTGGCAGTCTGTTCGGTATAGTCGGGCTGACCAACATAGAAGTCGTCTACCATAAACATAAACGCCCCGCCGTTATTTGCCTCGCTGATGTAGCGGATAGCGATTTTCACCTTCTGTCCGGCATACTGCGAGAGGTCATACTGTTTCTTGTGCCATCCCTTATAGTCTACAGTCTCGTAGTTTCCGCTTGAGAGCTGAACGAAGTCTGCCTGCTCCGGATTGTCGGTCTTTGTGGTGATATACACGATGAATTTCTCGAGATAAATATCGGCTGCCTTTGCCATAAACGAGAGGATATTGTCGGTACCTACGGTAATCTCCGGAGAGATAAGCCAGTCGTTGTTGGCATCGCCAGATGATGTGCGCACGAAACCAACATACTGTTTACCGTCATAGGCACGGAGCACAGGATAGTCGTAATACCACATCGGGTCTACGGCAAGCGGATTCATAATCTGTGCATACTGGCGCAGTCCACGGTTGGGATAGTCGCCCTGAAGAGGAGCAGCATTCAGTTTGTCGCCGTCGATTCCTGTCCAGTTGCCGAAGTTGATGGCAAAGGCATCGTAACTCTCGAAGTCATCGAAGAAAGCCGGTTTCTCTGTGTTCCATGTCATGGTTAGCGTCTTCACCGCTGTATATGGGTCAACAGAAAGATTTGCCTCCAAAGAGAACGGAGTACGTGTCTTCTCGGTGAGCCTCAAGGTGATATTTTTCTCCGTTTCCGTTTCGGCGATGTTAAAAGTTGTCGTTGCGGTGTTGTATCCGCTGCGCTCCACGGTAACTGAGTGATTTCCGGCATACGCCTTGAGCGTGGCTTTGCCTTCGGCATCGAGAACCACAATGGAATAGTTCAATCCGTAGTCGGTCTGCTTCACGCTTACCGTCTGTCCGAGCAGACTCTCACCCGTATCATCTGTTACAGCGATATTCAGGGTCTTATCTCTTTCCTGTGCCGCCAGAGGTAAAGCGAGAAACATAAGCACCGCCATAAACAGCATGGTATATAAATTCTTTTTCATTGCTTATAAATATTTTCTGTTAATACGAGAAAAAGGTAACGGCACCCCTGACGAACAAGTCGTTGACAGGTGGCAACCATTACCTTTCATATTATTGTGCAGTTATTATCTGCGAGCAATCTTCATAGTCTTGGTGCCTTCAGCGGTCTGAACCTTAACGATGTAAGCACCCTTTGATAGAGTCTTCAATGTCTCTACGCCTGTACCCTTGGCAACTTCGATACCGCTCATGTTATAAACGGTAACCTTAGCATCCTGGTTAATCTCGCTGCTGATGGTCTTGATACCTGTCGTGCCACCGAAGTGAGAGAATGTAAAGTCATCGTAGAATGCAACTAAGCGATAACCCTCTGTGTAATCACGAACACCGATGTAGATATCCTTACCGGCATAAGCCGAGAGGTCTACAGTATAGTGTTTCCAGTTGTGACCGTCGAGATAAGGAATCTCCTGCAGCTTCATGACCTCAGTAAAGGTCTTGGTATCAGAAGGAGAAGTCTCACTAACGTAAACGCCAACCTGGTGCATACCTGAAGGAAGAACACTGTTGTTGCTCTCCCAGTTGCGAGCGTAGAAGTCGAACGAAGAGTTTGCTGTTGCAGTAAGCTTCTTCGATACGAGCCAGTTGTCGCCCTTGGTATTCTCATCGAGTGGGTTTCCAGTTACGAGGAATGCCTGTCCTGAGATAGGAGCCACATTCTGCAGATTTGATGTCTCGTAAGCCACGCCGAAGGCGAATACACCACCGCTTTGGTCGAACTCTGTACCGTAGCATGTGAACGGCACGGTAGCTGCGTGGTCAACATCGATTGGAGTGAAATCGGCAAGCCAGCTCTGCTCAAGGTCATTCTTCTCGAATGAGTAGTAGAGGATATCTTCTGCGAGACCTGTACCCTTTACAGGGAGAGAGATTGTGAGTCCGCTCTCGAACTCAACGGTGAGGTTATCGCTGACCTCGGCTGCTGACTGAAGAGCATTGAAATGAATGTTGAACTTCAATCCGTCCTTGGCTGCAATCTTGTCGCCAGCCTTGAGCGAAGTGGTGAAGTTAGGAGTAGCGAATGTAGCGCTCTTCACTGTCTGAGCCTGCTCACCCTTATTGAGGATAGTGAAGATGTCGCCAGAATTAACAGCCTTGTTGTAGTTCACCTTGCCAGCATCCCAGCTTGTCTTGTTGAATACGGCCTTGTTGTCCGACTTAACCTCGATGAGCACGTTGTCGAGACCGCAGCCCTTGTCCTGACCAGAGTATCCGTAGTGAACCCAACGGAACTGAACAGTCTTGCCGGCATACTCCTTCAGGTCGAAGCTCTCGTTAATCCAGTAGTAGCGCTCACCCACAGAAGTGTTCTGGAGAGCCTTGTCGTAGTCCTGCGACAGGTAAGAAAGCTCCTTCCACTGTCCGTCAACGTTGATTTCGAATGTAACCTTCTCAATGCCGTTGCCATTCTCGCCCTCTACATTGTATTTCTTTGCAAGTCCGCTCTCGTCCTTGATAGCGTCTACAGGGTGGCGGTCAATCCAGTCGAACGAGATGTTTACTTCCTCGCCCACTGGGAGTTTAAACTCAGGAGTTCTCACCTCGGAGCTGTAAACCTTCTGATATTCGCCAACCCACATGCTGAAGAGACATGGAGCAGGGTTGCCCTGAGATTCGAGCACCTTCCAGTTGCGGCTTTCGCCATACGAAGTGGTATTGCTTGAAATCCATCCCTCTGGCAGGTCTTTCACACCTGTGAAGTCCATAGAATAAGGATACTCTGTGTTTGTAGCATTCTTCTGAGTAGTGAAGGTCTGCTCCTTGGCTCCGGCATATTCGCCCTTGCCATTCACGGCAGCCACCTTCCAGTAGTATGTAGTCTCATAGTTAGCCTCTGGCAATGTGAATGTCAGAGTATTGCCCTGATCGGCACCGTTCACTACATCGTAGTTGCCCGAAGACTTACCGATATAAATCTTATAGCTCTTTGCAAACTGAGCCGGTGTCCACTCAAACTTGATATCCTTTGGATAAACACCAGTAGCCTCCTTTGCCGGAGAGATGTAGCTTACGCTGTCTGGTGTTCCGTCAGCTCCATAGAGAGTAGGCAGGAAGACACGGTCGAGATAGAATGTGCTGGTTTCTGGCACGTCGCCATCGTCGGCTGTTACGCCAGTGTTGTGCCAGCGAACACGAGAGTTGTCGGTACCTGTTCCGAGGTCCACCGTCTCGAAGATTCTCTTGTTCTGCTTATCGTCATTCTGGTAATCGAATGTCCACTTCGTGGTCCATGTTTTACCACCGTCGGTAGAGAGGTCGAGAGTGATATCGTTGCTCTGATATGTAGAGCCGTCCTCAGAAGCGAAGTCGTTGTAATACTCAAACATCACCTTGCCGCCATTTGTAAGGTCGAGACGCGGAGAAACCAGATAGTTGTCTTGTGTAGACACACCGGCATAAGCCGAGCGGTCGCCCTCAAGCGCCGTCTTCGTACCGCTCCATCCGTCGTTGCTCCATCCTGCCGGTGGGAAGTATGCCTCGAAGGTCTCTTCTGTCATGCCATCCGGCACCATTGTCTTGGCTGCCTTCAGCGCAACGGTGAAGTCGCCGCCGTTTGTATGGATTGCCACATTGGCATTCTCTGGAGTGGTGAGGCTGGCAGTATAAACAAACTGGAACTGTGTAGACTCTGTAGCGTCGAGGTCTACAGAAGCCGGGTCGATGGTCATCGTAACGCCCTGTGGCAGTTCCACGCTTGTAATCTTCAGTCCCTTCTTACCCTTGTTTGAGAGTTTGAACTGCTCTGAATAGAACTTCTCTCCGAGGTAAACCGTGCCGTAGTCGTAGCTTGTCTTGTCGAGCTGAGCCACAGGACCGGTAACAGGTGCTGCCTGCTTCACAAGCACGTTGTCGAGATAAACCACGTTGGCATAAGTGGTGAGCATCTTGTATACGAAAGCGATTTTCACCTTCTGCCCCTGCCACTCGCTCAAGTCGATTTTACTGGTCTGTGTAGACCACGAATCAAACGGATAAACTACGCCGCTCTCTTTCAAATCCTCCTGGTTTTGGATAGAGAAGATTGTTTCGGCATTCTTCAGGTCGTCGCCTTTCACGATGCGCACCTGCAAGTCGTAGCGCGATTTGTCGGTAAATGCCTGTGGACTCACTTTCCAGTCGAAACTCAACTGGTAGGTGTTGTTAAGGTCAAGTTCCGGCGAAACAAGGATTTCCTCACGAGGACCTTGTCCTTCTGCCTCATAATCACCAAGAGAGCCGTCGCACTGTGCAACGTGCTTGCCTGTTATCGTACCTTTCTCACTGTAATAGTTCGACCACTTGAACTTTGTTGTCGAACCAGTGTAAGAATCCACTTGGGTCCACCCGTTGGCAACCGGCTGTGAATAAGTCTCTGTGCTTTCAGTCTCGAAACCTTCGTCGAGAATAGTCTGCGCACTGACGCTGGTTGTCCCAGCAAATGCCGCAGCTAAAAGCATAAAAGCGTAACACTTTTTCATTGGCTTTGTTTATAAAATTAGTAATTGATCTATATTTTTCTCTTTAACTGTTCAAAACACTGTTTTTCAACGATTCTGTTTTATTTTTGCAAAGATATGAATTAATTTCATATCGTCATAGAAAATTAAAATAAATTAGCTAATTATAATTAAATGGGGTAAAAAAAGTACACTATACAATAATACAGACTAAAAAAAATTCGCTTTTGGTTCTTTAAACTAATAAAAAACTTAACTTTCGGATTTATATCTTCCCCTCTTCCTCTGGAGGCAGAGTAGATACAATATAAAAAAAGGGGAATAGGTATAATATGGAAAACCTACTCCCCTTTACAATTATAAAAATCCGTCGGGATGACTGGACTCGAACCAGCGACCACACGCCCCCCAGACGTGTACGCTAACCAACTGCGCTACATCCCGATTACCGCTTTCTAAGGGTATTTCCCATCCGAAAGCGGGTGCAAAATTACTTACTAAAAATATAATGTGCAAGTTTTTTGCGAGTTTTTTGTTTTGAAAACAGAAACTGGAGTTGTTATCAAAATTCGTCTACTGTCCCTTTCCGTTTCCGCCTTGGCTCTTTCCACCTTGCATAACATCATCGTTCTCTATGGTTCGCGATGCCTTCTTCACTCCATCTTCAAGTTTTCCGATACGGTAGCTCACGGCAAGTGCAAACCACTGCTGGTCGAATTTAAGTGTACCTTTGCTCTTGAAATTCTCGCCGGCCACAGTTTGGCGATAGGTGAAGTATTTTTTGAAAGGATTTCCCGCAGCAAACGTTATGTTCAGACGGTCGTTGAGCATTTTCTTTGTTATGGAAATGTCGTGACTGTAGTATTTGCCATCCTTACCCTGGAGAGTCACATTTGGTGTGTTCATATACATAGAAACCGAAAGCGTCCACGTCTTGGCGATGGTCTGCTGCGCATTAGCCCAAACCGACATGTTCCATCCGTGATTCTTCAGCGTCTGTCCGTCGCTCATGTGGGCATATCCACCCCATGCATTCACCGTAAGTCGGGTATTTGTAAACGGAGTCCAGTTTACATAACCGCTGATATTGAAGTTTTGAGTCTTTCCTATATTATAATAGGTGGTATATCTAACCTGCTTGCCTGTCGGATTCTCCAGTCCGGAGATAGTATTGTCGTCTACCATTCGCGACACGCTCTCGATGCTGTTGTTTGTAAAGCTATAACCGGTAGTAAGCGAGAGGTTCAGCTTTTGTCCGAAGCTACTGAACTGCAAATCGAAAGAATGGGTCTTTTCCGAGTCAAGATTTGAGTTTCCCTGACTGATATTCTCCAGATTGTTGTCGTCGAGATACGGATTGAGATACCATATACCCGGACGGCTGATGCGCATCTTGTAAGACAGCGAGAGGTTCATCATATCGGTAAACTTATATCCGAGCTTAGCCGACGGCACGAGGTCGTCGAAGTTTTTGGAGAAGTCAGAGCCCTTGCCTAACAGATATTCCACCTTCTGCAAAGTATGCTCATAGCGCAGTCCGAGCCTTGCCGACCATTTGTTCAGAGCCAGTCCATAGCCGAGATAGGCAGCAAAGATATCATTGCAGTGCTTGAAATGCGAACTGTTGTCGGCATCGTATGCCGGTTCGCCAGTGCCGTCGGTCGCGATGTCATATTTATCATTAGTCGACTTATTCTGCCGGAGAATATATTTCGCTCCGGTTTCAAGAGTGTGATATTTGGCAAACGGAGTGGTATAATCCAACTGGAAAGTCTGTTCCGTACTGCTCTGCTCTCCGTCAACATTCTGGTTCTTGATGCGGTGCAGATAATCAAACCATGTCTCATCGGCATACATATCAGAGTAGGAAAGTCTTGTTTTGCTCGTATTAGGATCCGTCTCAATACGATAAGAGAGAGTAAGCAGACGGTCTTTCACGTTCTTGAACGAACGCTGATAGTCGATACCACCGCTGATGCTCGTATAGTTTCCTCTATTATTGTTGAAGCGAGAATATCTGTATAGGTCTGACGCTGCCGAAGGAACATACGAGCGTGTGATGCCGCTGTCATTCTGTCTACTGCGATAGCTGTTCATCCAAAGCGATGCCGAAATTAGGCGCAGGGTGTCAATTTCATAACTCGCCTCAATACTACCGCCATGCCATTGGCTCTTTGGCTTGGAGAAATTACTGATTTCCGTCACCCTTGCCACCTCGCCATTATCATCAAGCGTCTGTTGCTCACTGTTGCTGCTCTGTTTTCCATTATTCTGAAAACTGTTGTTGTAGTTGGCACTCACCGTCAGCTTACCTTTCTTCACCGTAGCGAAGACACCTCCGCCACCGCCCTTGTTGTGACCGCGAAGGGAAATGGTTGCCGAGTAGCCCTCCGGACCTTTGCCTTCGGTGATAATGTTGAGGATGCCGCCCACGCCCTCAGCATCATACTTCGGACCTGGATTTGTTATCACCTCAATTTTCTTGATGCTCGAAGCCGGCATACTTTTCAACACCTCCTTCGGGTTGTTTGTCATCATATTGTTAGGTTTGCCGTTTACATACACCTTGAACGAAGAACTGCCGTTCACCTTGATATTGTCCTGTCCGTCGACACTAACCATAGGAACCTTTTTCAACATGTCCATAACTGTGTTCACCTTCGACTCCGGATCATCCTCCACACTATACGTCAGTTTGTCGATATCAGCTTTCACCAGTGGTTTATAGGCAACAACCTCCACGCCCTGAAGTTCCGTCTTACTGTCGGAGACGAGCAGTCGTCCCATTTCTATCACCTTAGAACTCGAAGAGACATAAAACTCCCGGCGAATAGTGTTTCGCCCCATGGAGCTGACAGTAAAGACATATTTACCCTCGCCTTTAGAGGCAACGCAGAATTTGCCGTTAATATCCGTAACCGCCATAGCAACAGGTTTGCCGCTCTCCTCGCCTTGGCGATAGATGCCGATTGTAGCATACGGTTCACCCTTGCCGTTTATTGAGTCGGCAACCTCACCTATAACTTTATAGGAAAAATTATTGCCTTGCGCCATTGTTCCTACAACCGAAACAACAGCCAAGACAATAAAAAGCATTAATCTTCTTAACCTCATTAATAACCTATTATATATTAAACATAAAGCAGCCTCGCAACACAATAAAACGCTGCAATACCCTGCATCAAACATACATTAGACGAAATTTCATATACATTTGATACAAGGCCTTTGGTTATTTAAGAGATTTTAACGCGAATAAAATAAATTCTACATCAGGAATTCCACAATAAGCGGAATATTCCATGCAAGCAGATAGATGGTCAAGATGACTATCAGCGAACGCACGGCAGTGAGTTTCCTACCATCGAGCCGTTTCAGCATGTACGCCATGGCGATAGGGATAACAAAAAGCCAATGGGCACCCATGATATACACCTCGTTAAGTCCGAAACCGAGTAGCAAGTGTATAAACATATCGAAACCAAAGCCACACATTGCCATCCACAGGAACTTGCTTCTTCTGCCCATCCATATACCGAACAGGAACAGAGCCACGACAATAAATTCCACACAATAGTTAAGCCAGTTGTTATAATATACAAGAACTAGTCTGCCACGCAGCGTGTCGCCAAGCAATTGATCGGGATGCAACTGTATAGACTCGCCGAAGAGATTCTCTACGGCAGAATCCCAGCGCGGTGTAGAGATGTCTGTCCAACTTGAGAATTCGCCGTTAGCTATAGGTTTTCCTTTATGCGTCCAGCCCGGTTGTTTATGGTCTGCTATATACTTAGCCCTGATTCTCTTTTTCATCATTCCGTCGAAAGCCTTCTGAATCTCAACAGAGTCAGTAAGACTCGTAGTGTCGCGGAACAGAGCAAAGTCCTTAGCCTTCTGTTCATCGCTCTTTTTCTTTTTCAGTTCAGCACGGTGCTTAGCTTCCGGAAATTTGAAATATGCATATTCCCAACGGGCAACGCCCCAAATAACTGCCGAAGGTATCAATACGGCAAAGAGAAGGTATCTTGGGCGGAAGAAGCGCTTGCCGTCGACAAAGAGAGCATCGATAAATATCTTAATGCCGTTGCTCAGTGTGATACCGGCAGTAAAGAGAAACATGAGCATCGTCTGCCAGCCGTCGAGTCGCTTTTTATCGCGCAACTTTACTCCGCAAACATAAAGAGCCATGAGAAGCATGAACATCGATGGGGCGAAATGGTCGGGCACGATATACGACACCGTAACATACGAAAAGCTGAAGAGCAACGAAGCAAGCAATATTGAATCCAACCCCTTCAATCCTATAATGTCGCGGCATATCCTCATCACGAAGATAAAGGAATAGAACACAAGGAAGAGCAGTATTATAGCTACGATATATTGCACGAGATTCACTCCCGTAGCACTAATCAGCCAACCGTCGAGCAGCGACAATGGATAAACGAAGAATGCCAGTAACGGATGGCGGAAGATATTATAGTCGGGACTCCACCTGGTAATTACAATATATGTTATGGGGTCGAATCCTGATATTCCGAAGTTTTTCACGAACAACGACCATGCAGCCCTGGTTGGCTGCATGAACTTGTCGGCATATTTAAGGATGACAAGAGCGTTAAGAACGGCATAAACTATTGTGGCAATGGCTGCCGGAAGTGCTTCATGCCGCTTGACGCGGAACATTCTGAAAATTTGGATTATTATGTTCTTGAATTCTGGGATGGGATTGTTCATATTGTTGTTGTTTTATTTTTTATTTTGGAAGGACTCGGAGGACTCGGAGAAATCTGAGAAATTCGAGAAATTGGAGAAGTTGGAGAGCTTCGAGAACTCAAAATAGCCCTATAATCTAATTTCTGAAAGGCTTGTAGAAACCTTCATCGGCAAAGTTGAGCATCTCGATATCACCACTGCTATCGCCAAAAGCCGTGAGCCAATAGGAACGGCGGTCGGGGTGGAGAGCAAGAATACGTCTTACTTTCTCCTTGCAACGGCAATTGGCAGAAAGGAACCTGCCTGTGAGAGCTCCATTCTTCGTCTCAATTCTCGTGCAGAAGATTTCTATCTGCGGAAACTCCGTAAAGAAAGGAGCAACCCAATTGTTGATGCTCGCACTGACTATCATCACCGTAGTGTCCGGCTCGGAGAGAATCTGCCGAATCTTCTCCATACCTTTTGGGCGCACAATGCCTTTATTGGATGCGGCAAACCGTCGACAGAGATCATCAAACATATCTTTTGGCATACCTTTGAAATACCAGGCGAAGATGCGTTCCTTCACTTTACCGCTGTCTATAATGCCAAACTTCATGGCAAGCAACAACGGCAGATGCAGGGAGAAGCATCTGAGGAGCTCCTTCCATCCGAAAGCGAAGACAAGAAAAGCAATCAGCGAATCTCGCGTTGTCAACGTTCCGTCGAAATCGAATGCATATATCTTTTTCATCATATCACATATATTATAAACAGAAAAGCAAGCAGCCACAACACTACCACGACTTGCAGGAAACGGTCGCGAAGCATCGTCTTTGTCGGATCGCCACTCTTGTTGTCGACAAGTGTAAGCTGGAGATAGCGCAATATGCCAAGCAAGACAAAAACGGTTGTAAGATACAAATATCGTGTTCCGATTCTCGCTTCCACGTCTGGTGATACCGTATACATTATATAACATACCAATGTAACGGTTGCCGTTATCGTAATTGCCTGATTTATGAATTCCAGATTGTACCGAATAGTGTTCCGTCGCGGTGCATGACCGGTCTGATTCATCCTGAGCACATCGTCGCGGCGTTTTGCAAGCGAGAGGAAGAGCGTCAGGAGGAAGGTCATAAGCACAATCCAATTGCTCAGCTCTATTTCTGTAGCCACACCCCCGGCAAGCAGACGAAGTACGAAGCCAAAGGCAATGACACACACGTCGACTATGGCATGCCGCTTGAGAATCAGACAGTATGCCACGTTGAGCAACAGATACACGGCAAGCACTGCCGAAAGCTTCACGGCATTTTCTCCAAGCAATGCCGCAGAGCCAAAGCTCATGACTATCATAACTGCCATCATCATATACGCCTGCGGTATGCTTATCGCTCCTGAAGCTATAGGGCGATGACACTTCACGGGATGCCGTCGGTCGTCTGCCACGTCTACGATATCGTTTAAACAGTATATCGACGAGGCAATGAAACTGAAAGCAGCGAAGGCTATTGCCGACGCCAGGATATCGGAAGAGTCGAGTAGACTACCACCGAAGAACAGCGGAACAAGAACGAATACGTTTTTTATCCACTGCTGCGGACGTATTATCTTTAATATACTTTTTATACTCATATTATATAATGTATAGAAAAATAGTGTGCTAAGGTACTCACTTTTTGCATATCATGCAAGACTGACAACGTATTTTCCGGCTTACAGACATAAAAAGCATTGACTTTTAGTTCCATTTTGTTTTGTTTTCTCTATCCTTTAACGTACCTTTGCATAATATAAGCTGCATCTCAGCAATAAATCCAAACGAGTTTGGATTATATTGCATTCGATTTGCATTATATTTGCATAATATAAGCTGCATCTCGGGATAAGAAATGAA
>DCBP01000110.1 GCA_002314055.1 Prevotella sp. UBA1104 | reverse complement strand
AAGATAAGCTGCATCTCAGCAATAAATCCAAACAAGTTTGGCTTATATTGCATTCGATTTGCATTATCTTTGCATAAGATAAACTGCATCTCGGGATAAGAAATGAATAAAATTCATTTCGTTCTCCTCTCGATTTGCATTATCTTTGCAAAAGTAAATATTATGTCTTCTAAAATATTTATCTTATAGAATATTATGGAAAAAGGAATAAAATACTCATTGGAGAGAACAGTTGGCAACGATATGACGGCGCGTGTGATGGGCAGCGGAACATTGGATGTCTTTGCAACACCGGCGATGATAGCCCTGATAGAGGAAACGGCATGGAGAAGCGTGGCTCCTTACTTGGAAGAAGGCTGTGCTACGGTCGGAACACGTCTTGACGTGATGCATGTTGCACCCACACCAGTTGGCATGAAAGTGAGATGCGATGTGGAACTGACGGAGGTAGACGGCAGACGTCTTGTATTCTCCGTGTCGGTGGCAGACGAATGTGGCGAAATAGGTCGCGGCACGCATGAACGTTTCATCATCAATGAGGAGAAATTCCAGAATAAGGCAAATGCCAAGAAAGCAGAATAATTAAATTTGACATATTAAAAATAATAATTATGCTAAACGAGAAAATTGAAAAAGCTCTGAACGAGCAAATTAATGCCGAGATGTGGTCGGCTTATCTTTATCTTTCAATGGCAGCATATTGCCATAAAAGCGGTCAGCCAGGAATGGCAAAGTGGTTTGAGGTTCAGTTTCAGGAGGAGCAGGATCATGCAAAGATATTATTCAACTACATCGTGCAGCGCAATGGCGTGGTAGAGTTGAAGCCTATAGATGCAGTTCCTACGGAATGGAAGTCATTACTTGATTTATTTGAGAGCACGCTTGCCCATGAGAATAAGGTTACGAGCCTTATTAATAATCTCTTTGCCTTGACACATCAGGAGAATGATTATGCAACCCAGAGCATGCTCAAATGGTTTATCGACGAGCAGGTTGAGGAGGAAGAAAATGCCCAAAATATCATCGACAATCTCAAGATGATAAAAGACAATGGCTACGGCATATATATGCTTGACAAGGAACTTGGCGCACGTACTTATACACAGGCAGCTCCTTTGGCAAATTCTTCGTTGTAAACAATGGGGGCTTGTTTGTAGATAACGAACAGGCATACATGAAAAAAGGATGGACTAAAGATTCTCTTTAATCCATCCTTTTTTTCCTATTTACAAAGTAAAAATTACTTGTTCAGTCCACGATTTACAATAGTAGCGTTGAGCAGAGTCAAGTATGTGCGATACTGACTGTCAGACAATACACTGTGCATGTGTTTCAGGTCTTTCTTTAAAGCTTTTTCAACAAGACCCTTACGCTCGTCAGCATTAGCAACACCGGCGTTCATCATGTCAGCGCAAAATTCAGAATGAATGTCCTGTACTGCTTCCAACTGGTCGAACGACAACTCCAGTGCATCAGCTAGACGGCTGTAGTTAACCGTCATCTTGTAAGCGTTGGCGTTACTAACGGTGTTCAACTCTTCGTTCTCCGCAAAAGTCATGGTCATGCTGAGCACAGCCATAACAGTTAAAAACAATCTTTTCATAATCCTTAAAATTTTAATTAATACTTAATGGTCTTGGTAGTGTTCTCTCGAATTCCCTCAACCGGTTATCCTTTAAATCTTTTACCTTAATATAACTATGTCTGTTTATTTCTATTTCAGTGAAATACGGACTCGAATTCTGTTCTTTCGAACGTCCTTTTGTCCTTTCGACGATGCAAAGGTATGCTGAAAAGATATATAAAACAAATAAAAAGACATCTTGTTTGCGTTAACAGCGGATATTTTGATATAAATCAAATTTGTGATATGATAATATGATTTCGTCTACACTTTATTATGTGGCAGTTTGTAAACTTGTTTCTGCTTTCTAAAGATGTGTCTTGTGTGTATTTTTATGTCTTTTGTTGATAGTCTTTTATATAAAGGAGGTACTTTATTGTGGTGCAAATGCTGTAGCGACAGATGGTATTATGTCTGTAAATATGCCGCAAATATTGTGAACAAGAAATAATTGTTGTATCTTTGCATGAATTTTAAGCAGACAATAATAAAACAAGATAAACATAATAATGGACAAGAAAACAAACAAGTACATTGCCGTGGCTTATAAGCTGTACACAAATGAGAACGGCACAGAGACAATGATAGAAGAGGCTCCGGCAAACAGACCATTTCAGTTTATTAGCGGTATGGGACTTGCCCTTGATGAGTTTGAAGCAAAAGTTGCTGAAATGCAAAAAGATGAAGCTTTTGATTTTGTGCTCGCTAAAGAACAGGCTTATGGAGAACATGAGGACGAGAGAGTGCTTAGTCTTGACCGCGAAATGTTTTGTATCGACGGAAAACTCGATGAAGAGCATATCTTCGTTGATGCAATAATTCCACTGCAGAACGAGAACGGACAGCGCTTCCTCGGAAAGGTCCTGGAAGTTGGCGACAGTAAGGTGAAGGTCGACTTAAACCATCCGCTTGCAGGAAAAGACCTCCATTTCATCGGCTCGATAGTTGAGTCGAGAGAGGCAACAAACGAGGAAATACAAAATATGATAAATCACATGAACGGCGGCTGCGGCGGAAATTGTGGCGATTGCGGAGGCGGTTGCGGCGGACACGACGGCGGTTGCGATTGTGACGGCGGTTGTAACTGCCACTAAAAACTATTATTATGCGCAACACATTTGGCAATATATTCACATTGACGTCTTTCGGGGAAAGTCACGGGGCTGCAATTGGCGGCGTGGTTGACGGTTTTCCGGCAGGGATAGATATTGATGTTGACTTCATTCAAAATGAGCTCAGGCGGCGACGCCCCGGGCAGAGTCGTATTACTACAAGTAGGAACGAACCTGACACGGTGGAGTTTCTGAGCGGAATATTTGAAGGAAAGTCGACAGGATGTCCTATTGGCTTTATTGTAAGGAATACCAATCAACATTCTGCAGATTATGACAATATGCGTAATCTCTTCAGACCGTCGCATGCCGATTATACCTATACCGCTAAATATGGTATAAGAGACCACCGTGGCGGCGGACGCTCATCTGCCCGTATAACGATAAGCCGGTGTGTTGCCGGAGCTTTGGCTAAGCTTGCCTTGAAAAAGATAGGCGTTTCTGTTTGTGCATATACTTCCCAAGTGGGGAATATAAAACTTGAGGCCGACTATCGCAAATATGATCTGACAAAAGTTGAAGACAATATCGTCAGATGTCCGGATGCTGAGAAGGCGAGAGCCATGGAAACTCTTATTTCTGAAGTGAAGAAACAAGGCGATACAATCGGAGGAACTATAACGGCTGTTATAAAAGGATGTCCTGCGGGAGTTGGAGAACCTGAGTTCGACAAGCTTCATGCTGCTCTCGGCTATGCCATGCTGGGTATAAATGCTGCAAAGGGTATCGAGTTCGGAATGGGATTCGACGGTATTTCCCGTCTCGGAAGCGAGATGAATGATGTTTTTGTGAATGAGAATGGTCGTGTAACCACAAAGACAAATAATAGTGGTGGAATACAGGGCGGTATCAGCAATGGCAATGACATCTATTTCCGCGTTGCCTTTAAACCTGTAGCCACGTTGTTGAAACCTCAGAATACAATAGACAAAAATGGTGATTCTACAGTCCTTGAAGCAAAAGGCAGACATGACCCTTGTGTCTTGCCAAGGGCTGTTCCTATAGTCGAGGCAATGGCGGCAATGGTTATACTTGACCATATTTTGTTGTCAAAAGCGACAAAAATGTAATTTTTTAACTTTTTGAAGATAAAAATATGCTCTAAAATATGTGGCATTAAAAAAAATGCCGTATATTTGCACTCGATAAGTAGGGGATTGTGAAATTCTCTGATTATCTAATTAAGTCTAGTTTAGTTTTTGTGTTGGTTGAGTGCGGTCAATTGGCCGCACTCTTTTTATTTCGTAATTTTTAATAAAAAACTCACGCTCGGCAATTTGAAAACAAGTTTTCATTGAGCTCGCTTAATCTTTTTTTTACCCAAAGCTTTGTCAAGTCAATAAATAAGTTTATTTTTGCATGAAGACTATGTCTGAGATTTTAATTTGATTCCTTTTCAATATTGAAAATCATATATTTATATGAGTGGCTATATATATATAAAGAATGCACAGGTAAATAATCTGAAGAATATTTCTTTAGAAATACCAAGAAATAAGTTTATTGTTATATCTGGTGTCTCCGGTTCCGGTAAGTCATCATTGGCTTTTGATACATTATATGCAGAGGGACACCGGCGCTATGTGGAGAGTCTGTCGGCATATGCCCGTCAGTTTCTTGGCAGGATGAGCAAGCCGAAGTGTGACTACATAAAGGGCTTGCCTCCGGCAATTGCAATAGAACAGAAAGTCGTGTCAAGAAATACCCGCTCTACTGTAGGCACAAGTACTGAGATTTACGAGTATTTGAGATTACTGTTTGCACGTATCGGACATACTTTTTCGCCAATTAGCGGTGAAGAAGTTAAGCGCCATACGGTGGAGGATGTTATAGATAAGGTAAGAACCTTCTCTGTGGGTACTCGCTTTGTCGTTCTTTCGCCAATAATAGAGGTGGAAGGCAGGACTCTATCGCAGCAGTTGAAAATGCTTCTTCAGGAAGGTTATACGAGAGTCTTCTGTAAAGGTGATTTCCGGCGTATCGAAGAACTGTTGGACGGAGATGAGGTGTCGGAAGATTTCTCTAAGGAAAAAATGTGGGTTGTCGTAGACCGCATGGCATGGGATGAAAGTCAGGATACTTTATCAAGGCTTACAGACTCTGTAGAGACGGCATTCTATGAGGGAGACGGCATGTGTAGAATTTCCATACAACCGGCAAATATCGTATATGATTTCTCAACACGCTTTGAAGCTGACGGTATGAAATTCGAAGAACCGACAGATGCAATGTTCTCGTTCCATTCGCCGCTCGGAGCCTGCCCGGAGTGTGAAGGCTTCGGAATGGTTATTGGTATAGACGAGAAACTCGTTATACCAAATACCTCACTTAGCGTCTATGACGGATGCGTGCAGTGTTGGCATGGTGAGAAAATGGGGGAGTGGAAAAGAGAGTTTATCCGTAGGGCGGCAATAGACAAGTTCCCTATATTTGAACCTTATTATAAACTGTCGCAAAAATACAAAGACTGGCTTTGGCATGGACTGCCGTCGGATAAGAAACGCGACAAGTACGATCAGGTTAGTATTGATGCCTTCTTTAGAATGCTGAAAGAAAACCAGTATAAGATACAGTATCGCGTTATGCTGAGCCGTTACCGCGGAAAGACAATTTGTCCAGTGTGTCATGGCAGACGGTTACGTAAAGAGACGGAATATGTAAAAATCAACGGCATGAGCATATCCGATTTGGTGGATATGCCGGTAGGAAAGCTTAAAGAATGGTTTGATTCCTTGAAACTGAATGAGCATGACGCTGCTGTAGGAAAGCGTCTCCTTGTCGAGATAAAAAACAGAATAGGATTTCTCGTAGAGGTAGGACTCGGTTATCTTACGTTGAACAGACAGTCGAATACGCTTAGTGGTGGCGAGAGTCAGCGTATTAACCTCACAACGTCGTTGGGCAGCAGTCTGGTTGGTTCGCTTTATATTCTCGATGAACCGAGTATTGGATTGCATAGCCGTGACACTTTCCGTCTTATAAAGGTTCTGAAGGAGTTGCAGCAGTTGGGCAATACGGTAATTGTTGTTGAACACGACGAGGATGTGATGCGTGCTGCTGATTATCTATTGGATATTGGTCCAGATGCCGGCAGACTGGGTGGACGTGTCGTTTATGCCGGAGATCCCTCGAAGATAACTGAGAAAACGTTGGAAGAATATCCGGAGAGCCATACGGTAAGATATCTTTTGGGTAAGGAACAGATACAGGTGCCTGCATCTCGCCGTAAATGGAATCAGTTTATAGAACTGAAAGGTGCGAGAATGAATAATCTTAAAGGTATTGATGTAAAGTTCCCGCTCAACGTCATGACTGTGGTTACGGGAGTGAGCGGTTCTGGAAAATCATCGCTCGTAAAGGGCATACTTTATCCTGTCATGAAACGGCAGATGGATGAGGTTGCCGAACTTCCGGGCGAGTATTCGTCTATTTCAGGAGATATTGGTTCGATACGCCATGTGGAAATGGTTGACCAAAATCCTATCGGCAAGAGTACACGTTCAAATCCTGTAACATATGTCAAGGCTTATGATGCCATAAGACAGTTGTTTGCAGACCAGCCGCTGTCGAAGCAGATGGGATTTTCTTCAAAATATTTCTCTTTTAATGCTGAAGGCGGACGCTGTGAAGAATGTAAGGGTACTGGAGTAATAACCGTTGAGATGCAATTTATGGCAGATCTCGAACTTGAGTGTGAGGCGTGTCATGGAAAACGTTTCAAGCATGACATACTTGAAGTGTGCTTCTGTGGTAAGAATATCGACGACGTGCTGAATATGACGGTGAGTGAGGCTATAGAATTTTTCGGCACTAACGGACAAACCGAAATAGTGAAGCGTCTTCAGCCTTTGGAAAGCGTAGGACTTGGTTATATCAAATTGGGACAAAACTCTTCTACTTTGTCGGGCGGAGAAAATCAAAGGGTGAAACTTGCCTATTATATAGGTCAGGAAAAGGTGGAGCCAACGTTGTTTGTATTCGACGAACCTACAACAGGACTGCATTTCCACGATATCAACAAACTGATGCAGTCGTTTGACTCATTGATAAAGCGTGGGCATACGATAATAATAATAGAGCACAATATGGATGTTATAAAATGTGCGGATTATGTTATCGATCTTGGACCAGATGGTGGTAATGCCGGTGGAGAGCTTATATGCTGTGGTACGCCGGAGGATGTCGCATCATGTGACAAGAGTATAACAGGAAAGTACTTGAAATCATATTTGAATAGATAGATATTTTAAAAAATAGGTCGAAAAGATTTTGCATATACAAAAATATGTATTATCTTTGCACCGCTTTAAAGGAAAAGAAAGTCTTAAAAGCTCTTTTTCTTGCCGATATGGCTCAGTTGGTAGAGCAACGCATTCGTAATGCGTAGGTCCCGGGTTCGAGTCCCGGTATCGGCTCATAAATTGCGGTAATAGCTCAGTTGGTAGAGCACTAGCTTCCCAAGCTGGGGGTCGCGGGTCCGAGTCCCGTTTACCGCTCAAAAGAATAAAACATTGAAAGTGAGAGAGCAATATATGAAGAGTGGTCTGAAAAGATTGCTCTTTTTTGTTTTATACGGCAAACCTTATAATATAAAACAAGAAAAAATTCATATTCTGTTCGCTTAATCGGATTTTTGCATTATCTTTGTATCATTATTACCGATTATATGAACAAAAGAAAAATTTTGCTGGTTGTATTTTGTTGCTTCACATTGCTTTGTGGGGGACAGATGAAATGGAATCAGCGTTATCAGACATATATAAACCAATATCGAGATTTGGCAATAGAACAGATGCTCAAGTATAAGATTCCGGCAAGTATAACTCTTGCCCAGGGGTTGCTTGAGAGCGGAGCCGGATACAGCGATCTTGCAACAAGAGGCAACAACCATTTTGGTATAAAGTGTCATGGATGGACGGGACGTAAAACGTATCATGACGATGATGAGAAGCAGGAATGTTTCCGTGCATATAACAATGTTTTTGAGAGTTATGAGGACCATAGTCTTCTGCTTACAAGTCAGCCAAGATACAGCAGCCTGTTCTCGCTCGATAAGGATGACTACAAGTCATGGGCTAAAGGGCTGAAGAAATGTGGCTATGCTACGAGTCCGACATATGCCCAAAAGCTTATAGGTATCATCGAACTGTATAAGTTGCACGAATATGACAAGGCGAAAAAATATGACCGTTTCATGGAGCAGCGTGCCTATAAGGATAATCCTGCAGCAAAGGGTGGTATCGCTCATCCTATACATATATATAATAAGAACTATTATGTTGTCGTAAAGGAAGGAGATACCTTCCGCTCGCTCGGAAAAGAACTTGGACTTTCGTATAGGAAAATCGCAAAATATAATGAACGTGGAAAAAACGACAAACTTGTTGTCGGTGAAGTTATTTATCTGAAGAAAAAACAGAAAAAGGCTGACAAGAACTACAAGAATAGACCTCATGTAGTAAAGGTTGGCGACAGTATGTACAGTATCGCACAATATTATGGCATTCGACTGAAGAGCTTGTATAAGAAAAACGGACTCTCGCCGGATTATCAGATTAAAGTAGGCGATAAATTAAGGGTAAGATAAAAGAAGTTAACTCTAAAATATATAACGCTATGTTGAATTTAGACAATTTTTATAGAGCACGTTATGAATTGGGCAAGGTGATAAGGCAGACTGAAGTAGTGCACGCTCCTCAGGTGAATCCTGAATGTGAGGTTTATCTGAAACTTGAATGTCTGCAGCGTACAGGTTCCTTTAAAGTAAGGGGAGCATGCTATAAAATTTCCCAGCTGAGCGAGGAAGAGAAATCTCACGGCGTAATAGCCTGTTCTGCCGGTAACCATGCTCAGGGCGTGGCTTTGGGAGCCACCGCGCATGGTATTAAGTCACTCATCTGTTTGCCTGCCGGTGCGCCGATAAGCAAGGTTGAGGCTACTAAAGGCTATGGGGCAGAGGTATGTCTCGTGCCGGGTGTTTATGATGATGCCTACAACAAGGCTATTGAACTGCGTGATGAGAAGGGTTATACTTTTGTGCATCCTTTTGATGATGAGAATGTAATTGCCGGACAGGGTACTATCGGTTTGGAACTTATAGATCAAGTCGATGATTTTGACGCAGTTGTTGTTCCTGTTGGTGGTGGCGGACTTATCAGTGGTGTTGCCTTTGCCTTGAAGTCTCTTAATCCGAGAATTAAGGTATATGGAGTGCAGGCTGCAGGAGCAGCAAGTATGGTTCAAAGCTTGCACGACAATAAGCGTGAGATTCTTGATTCTGTATCGACAATTGCCGATGGTATCTGTGTGAAAGAACCGGGCGAGTTGACTTTCGATATCTGTCGGAAATATGTAGATGATATAGTTACTGTCAGTGAAGATGAGATTTGTGCTGCCATACTGCAACTGCTGGAGAAAGAAAAAGTGGTGGCAGAGGGTGCAGGTGCAACAAGTGTCGCTGCGGTAATGTTTAATAAGATTCCGGTAAAAGGCAAAAAGGTTGTGTGTGTTGTCAGTGGCGGTAATATTGACGTGACGATTCTCAACCGTGTTGTGAGAAGAGGTCTGGCAAAGAGCGGCAGGATTGCCATCATTAACGTTGAACTTGACGATAAACCCGGAATGCTTGTTGAGGTGGCAAAGGTAATAGCCCGTGAGGGAGCAAATATCACCAGTGTTCACCACGACCGAAACAATTACAGTGAGCATGTAAATGCATGTATCTTGCGCGTAATATGTGAAACAAGAAATGATGAGCATGTCCAGAAAATTCTCACGGCTTTGAGAAATGAGGGCTTTAAACTTGTATAATATTTAAAACGATAAGATTATGAATAACAATCATCTTGTAATAATGGCAGGTGGAGTAGGCAGTCGCTTTTGGCCGATGAGCACACCGGAGAGACCAAAACAATTTATAGATGTCCTTGGCGTAGGACGTTCGCTTTTGCAGTTGACATATGATCGTTTTGAGTCTATTTGTCCACCGGAAAATGTATGGATTGTAACAAATAAAACTTATTGCGATTTGGTTCGTGAGCAGTTGCCGGAAGTTCCGGCAGGCAATATCCTCTGTGAACCTTGTCGTCGCAATACGGCACCTTGTATTGCATACGTTAGCTGGAGAATTAAGTCGCAGTGTCCTGATGCAAATGTAGTTGTTACGCCAAGCGATCATATCGTAATGAACGTGCCGGAGTTTAAAAGAGTTATAACAAACTGTCTTCGCTTTACAGGAGAGACGGATTCCATTGTAACTCTCGGTATGCATGCCACACGTCCGGAAACAGGTTATGGTTATATTCAAGCAGACCTTACATCTTGTTCTCCTCGCAACAAGGAGATTTACCGCGTTGATTCATTTAAGGAGAAACCGGATTTGGAAACAGCGAAGAGGTATCTCAGTGAGAAGAATTATTTCTGGAATGCCGGTATCTTCTTGTGGAGTGTTCATACAATAGTTAATGCCTTCCGTGTATATCAGCCTGCGTTGGCTAATATCTTCGAGGAGATGACAGACGTTTACGGAACAGAAAAGGAGCAGCAGGTGATAGATGAGCGTTTCCCTGAGTGTGAAAATATTTCTGTAGATTATGCTATCATGGAAAAGGCTGAGGAGATTTTCGTTTGTCCGGCAGACTTCGGTTGGAGCGACCTCGGCACCTGGGGGTCTTTGTTGACTCAGACCCGTCATGATGAGTATGGCAATGGTGTTATCGGTAATAATGTATCATTGTATGATACTCGTAATACGATAGTACATGCTGTTGGTGAAAAGCAGGTTGTGGTGCAAGGTCTCGACGGATATATCGTTGCCGAGCATGATAATCGTTTGCTTATCTGCAAACTGTCGGAAGAACAGAGAATAAAGCAGTTCTCGGGTCAGAATTGATAAAACATATATATATAAGACAATCCCTCTTGGTCTTCACATTTATTGAAAACTGAGAGGGATTATTATTTGTTTTTTCTTTTTCTATTATAGTCCTTTTTTTCTAAGCTCAGCACGAGCTTGCTCTATAGCCTTAATCCAATCGGTATCAAGAGAGAACTGCGTGATATATCCTTTTGTTCGGATATAACTCTCCACAAGTTCAAGATCCATATCATTGAAGCGTGGGTTCTGTATTGATGCGTTTTTGAAAATAGAGAGAATGTTTTCTTTACTCTTTTTATTCTTTGCATCAGACAGCTTCTTTACATACAAGTTGACGAAGTCATACATGGCATACGCCTGGTTGTCGAGAACGGTAACACTGCTGTCTGGCATTGCCTCGCGTGTTTTCATTGCCATATATTTTAGTTCATCAACTTTGAAAGTAGCTATCTTCCTGCTGTCAATATCCTTGGTCTTGTCTTTTGCCCCCTTTTCCGACAGTCGCAATATCTCTTGATAAACCTTTTGGGCATTAGAGTTCGCTATATATACGGAGCAAAAAATAAAAATTGCAATAATCTTTTTCATAAAGTACTCAAATTCTTTTCTTAAGTTTATATAGTGCAAATTTAGATAAAATCCTTATATAATCATGCTTCAATACACTTTAGATGTTATAAATTTGAAAATTATTAACAACTACCGTTGTCGTTAATCTAAATCCACAACCTTTTTAAGTAGCATTTCATGGTCGATACACGATGGATATTCATCTTTGTAGTGGCTGACCATTATTATTGTTTTATCCTTTCTTCTTGCAAAGGTATCAATTATAGTGCGTACCATTTCCCGCTTCGTATCATCCAGTCCGTGAAACGGTTCATCAAGAATAAGCAGTTGAGAATCTTTTACGAAAGCTCTTGCCAGCAAGACGAGGCGTTGCTCGCCGCTCGATAGAGACAGAAACTTTCTGTCTTTCATTTTTTCTATGCCGAAGATTTTCATCCATCTCTTGCAGTTCTCATATTCTTCAGCAGTAGGTTTTGCATAAAGACCAACAGAATCTTTAGCTCCGCTCGCTATAATGCGTATCACTTCAATATTCTGTTTATAAGCCCTGTGCATCTCAGGAGATACATAACCGATGCGTTTTTTAATTTCCCAGATGCTTTCCCCGGAGCCACGTTCCTTTCCAAAAAGTCGAATGTCGCAGGCATAGCTTTGTGGATTGTCTGCACAGATTAAGCTCAGCAGTGTTGATTTTCCTGCTCCGTTCTGTCCGTTTAATGCCCAACGCTCTCCGCTACGTACAGTCCATGAGAGGTCTTTAAGAATGGTTCGTTTGCCGTATTTTATACAGATATTATTTAGATTTACAATTTCATCGCTACCGCCATTCACTCTTTGAGCTTTGTCGTAAGGAATGTCGGCAACGAGTTTTCTTATCTTCTCAGTTTCCGTTTTATCAATATTGTATATTCTCCTTCTGTTCTCAATATTCTTCAGAAATTCCTCATACGTTGTTTTAGGGGTAATCTTCATGTCTTTGACTTCTACGACATGAGTGATAAACTCCGGAATATCATCAATTTTAGACAAGACAAGAATAATCTGAATATGCATTGATTTTGCAAGTTCGCCGAGCAGAATCTTCAGAAAATCCCTCGTCTCTCTATCCAAACCAATAAAGGGGTTGTCGAGAATCAATACTCTAGGTGCGGAGAGCAGACATTTTGTAAGATGCAGTTTTCTCAGTTCGCCGCTCGACAGGGATATCACGTATTTGTCAAGCATCTCTTCAATATGAAATACATTGTAGAGATGTTTCTTTATTTCCTTTTGTTCATCAGAAAGAATTCCAATAATATTAAGCTCTTTCTCTAACTCGTCCCTTACAGTCGGTGTTTCAGCATCAATGTCGTGCATGTTCCACCGCTGTTGCAAGTAGTAGTGCTCCACACCACTGCCATATGCATCCTCAAAAGATATGCATTTAATGTTTTCAGACACGTATGCCTTTTCGCTCGGACTGAAATCGTATACGGGTTGACCGAGTTTCAAGGGATGGGCTCCAGTAATCATGCTGACAAACATTGATTTTCCACTACCGTTCTTTCCTACTATGGCTATATGTTCACCGTCGCAGAGGGAAAAGTTAACCGGCTCAGCCATGTTCCATTCTGGCATGCGGGCGATGCCGTTATTAATATCTATAATCTTTTGCATGTTTGTGTCTTGTTATTTCTTTTTCAAGAGTGCAAGCTGATTAGCTTGCACTCTGCCTTTATTCTTGCTTATAAAATCCTTCCATCCATGATAGCTCGTGCTGACTTCAGGGCGTCCGGCTTGCAAGAAATGACAATATGCCGCAGCCAAGGCGTCGGTAGCATCCATAAACGGAACCTTATCCTTGTTTGATATGTTGAGCATCCGGGTGAGCATTGCTGCCACTTGTTCTTTCGACGCCTGTCCCTGTCCCGTAATAGCCATTTTTATTTTCAGTGGAGCATATTCATGGATTGGCACGTCGTGGTGTATTGCTGCGGCAATAGCTACTCCTTGAGCTCTTCCGAGTTTAAGCATCGACTGTACGTTTTTGCCGAAAAATGGTGCTTCGATAGCCATCTCGTCGGGTAGAAATTCATCTATAATGCCGGTAACACGCTCAAAAATCCTTCCAAGTCTCAGATAGGGGTCGTGTTCCTTCCTCATGTCGATGACGCCCATTGCCATCATCTCAGCCTTGTTGCCTGTAACTTTCAGCAGACCGTACCCCATTACATTTGTTCCAGGGTCGATACCGAGTATAATCTTTTCTTTTTTCAATCTCGTTCTCTTATTCTATTATTTTTTTTACCTTTATTTAAAGTATGGATTGTGTGCTTTTTCAAAACCGATACTTGTCTGTTCTGAGTGTCCGGGCAAGACGACAGTATCGTCGGGCAATAGTTTTGCTATTTTTTTCAGACTCTCGATTATGTCAGGATAGCTGCCCAATTGAAAATCTGTCCTCCCGATACTCAGCTTGAAAAGTGTGTCTCCAGAGAATGCCACCTTTTCTTCCTTGCAATAGAACATGACAGAGCCCGGGGTGTGGCCAGGTGTGGGAATTACGCTAAGCTTATGATTACCAAAGCTTATTGTATAATCCTCGTCAAAATATTTTCCAACTGCAGGAATTGACTCCTTATATGAAAGTCCGATAAAAGCCTTAGCCTGTTCCGGCAGATGTTCCATTAATATTTTGTCTTTATATGAAACTTCCGGTTTAAGAGAGAAAGCATCATATATCGTATTATCCCCGAAGTTATGGTCTATATGAGCGTGAGTGCATATAAGATGCTTTGGCATCAGTTTATTGTCGTTTATATATTCAACAATTGCTTTGCGCTCTTCTTCATAAAATGCACCGCAGTCTATTATAACGCATTCTTTAGTGTCATCGCTCATTATGTAACAGTTTTCTTGAAACATGTTACATACAAATCTCTCGATATGCATAATGAAAATTCTTTTAGTTGGCAGGAACGTATATTACAAACTTGTCCTTAAACCAGCTGTCTTCAAACCAGTTTGTAATTTCTACAGCTTCAGCGATTTTCTTGAATGGCTTCATCTCTTCTTCCACATTTCCTCCTTTAAGACACAGTAGACCGTTTGGAAGGGAATTGCGCTGTTCTTTTGCGAAATTCTTCTTTATAATTTTGATTAGGTCGGGTAGTGGCATAACAGCCCTGCTTACAACGAAGTCGTACTTTCCTTTTTCCTCTTCGCCGCGCAAGTGTACGGCATTGACATTCTCAAGTCCGATAGCCGTGGCAACTTCGTTGACTACCTTTATTTTCTTTCCCGTACCGTCAATCATTTTGAAGTTTACTTCCGGGAACATTATAGCGAGAGGGATTCCAGGAAAACCTCCTCCTGTTCCAAAATCAAGAACATTCGTACCCGGACGGAACGATATAGATTTAGCTATTGCAAGTGAATGCAACACATGGTGGGTATACAAGTTATCAATGTCCTTTCGCGAGATGACATTGATTTTTGCATTCCAGTCTCTGTATAGTTCATCTAAGGCAGCAAACTGCTCTTTCTGTTTCTCTGTGATATTCGGGAAATATTTCAGGATTTCTTCCATATAAATTTTTTTATTTCAGTATTTGCCTACAAAGATAATGCAAATCGAGAGGAGAACGAAATGAATTTATTCATTTCTTATCCCGAGATGCAGCTTATCTTATGCAAAGATAATGCAAATCGAGAGAATAACGAAATTAATTCATTCTTTTCTTATTTATATCTTCCCCTCTCACGCCTTCCCCTCTGGGGCGGAGCAGTTACTCTTTTTATTTAAATGAATTAAAATTACTTGTAGCGTGCAGTATACTTGCATCTTTTGTGCAGTATACTTGCATCAAAGGTGCAGATATACTGCACAAAAGATGCCACTTTAGTTTACTTTCATGTATGCCTAATTAAACATTGGCTATATAAGAAACATTGTTATTTGTATAAGCCAAAGTAAAAACATGAGCATATAATTTTGTTAGGATATGTATTTGCATTAACTTTGCACGAAAAATTTTTGTTATGGACAAAAGAACATTTAATGCAGCGCTGTTTGACTTGGATGGAGTGGTTTTTGATACGGAGCCGCAGTATACTGTGTTTTGGGGGAGCCAGTTCCGTCGCTATTATCCGGAACATCCAGGAATGGAGCAGCTTATTAAGGGGATGACCCTTGTTGAAATATATGAAAAGTATTTTCCTGAAAAGGAGCAGCAAGACAAGATAACATTAGAGCTTAATGAATTTGAAGAAAACATGAAGTTCATTTATGTTGAAGGTTTTGAAAGATTTGTTGACGATATACGCCGTAACGGTGTTCGTACAGCCGTGGTAACAAGTTCAAACAAGGAGAAAATGCAGAATGTATATTCAAAGCATGAGGAGTTTAAGAGTCTTTTTGATGCAATTTTGACAGCAGAGGATTTTGCCGAGAGTAAGCCCTCTCCCGATTGCTATCAAAAGGCTGCTGTTCGACTTGGACTTACCAAGGAACAGTGTGTCGTGTTTGAAGACAGCTTCAATGGGCTGAAGTCTGGCAGAGCAGCGGATATGTTTGTCGTCGGACTTTCAACGACTAATGATGCCGATGCAATTAAACCATATTCAGATATGGTTATCGGAAACTATAAAGGCATTACATATAAAGAAATTTGCAGAAATGTATCTTTAAGAGAATAAAAATACTTACATTTGCATATTGTTAAACAAAACAAAAGATAAAAGAATAGAAAAATGTCAGGTTATTTAGTAACAGACAATCGGAAAGTCACCACACACCGTTTTGTGGAGATGAAACAGCGCGGAGAGAAAATCTCAATGCTAACATCGTATGATTTTACAACGGCAGGAATAGTAGATGCTGCAGGAATTGACGGTATTCTTGTCGGAGACTCGGCATCAAATGTAATGGCAGGAAACGGAACTACGCTTCCTATCACCATAGACCAAATGATTTATCATGCAAAATCTGTAGTAAGAGCTGTAAATAGAGCTCTTGTTGTATGTGATATGCCATTTGGCAGTTATCAGGTGGACCGTAAGGAGGGTGTGAAGAATGCCATTAAAATCATGAAGGATAGTGGATGTGACGCCTTGAAACTTGAAGGAGGTATCGAGATAATCGATACCGTTAAGGGTATCTTGGATGCTGGAATTCCAGTAATGGGACATCTTGGACTTACTCCTCAGAGTATAAATAAATTCGGAACTTATGCCGTTCGTGCAAAGGAGAACGCTGAGGCTGAGAAACTTATTAGCGACGCAAAACTATTGGCGGAGACTGGTTGCTTCTCTGTTGTCTTAGAGAAGGTTCCGGCAAAATTGGCAGCGGAGGTTAGTCGTGAGATAAATGTTCCGACGATTGGAATCGGTGCCGGTAACGGAACCGACGGTCAAATCCTTGTTGTCGACGACATGCTCGGAAAGACAAAGGGCTTCAGTCCGCGATTCTTGCGCCGTTATGCAGATTTAAACACCGTGATGACGGATGCTATAGGAAATTACATTACTGATGTCAAGAATTCAGATTTCCCTAACGAGAATGAATCTTATTAAATAAATGGCTTATGAGTTCACAGATTGATGATTTAAAGCGGCATATAGATTTGCACCATAAGGATTTCAAGAAACTCTGTGTGGCGAATTTCCTGTTCGCCGTGTCTGCATATATGATGTTGCCGATATTGTTGCTGTGGACAAATGATATTTTACTTCTTGACCGATGCCAGGGAGCCTTGGGACTATTGGCTTTCGGCATCGGTACATTTTCTTTAGGCGGATTTTGTTCTTTTCTTATACAAAAATACAGACGTAATAAGGTCTGTATCATTTCGATGCTCTTGCTTGCATTGTCATCGGTGGCTTTGGCATATTATTCTCAGGAGTTGCCCCATCGTTTCACTCAAAAAGAAGCTGCGTGTATTGTTTTTGCACTAAGGTTCATTGCCGGTGCATTTTTCGGACTCGCATTTTTGATACTCAACAGTACGCTTATAGTAGACTGCTGTGAGTCTTCAAACCGTACACGGGCTAATGTCGTATCTTTGTGGTTCTACAGATTTGCGGTCGTTGTTGGTCCACTGTTGGGCTTCGTGATGTATAAAGAAACTGGCATCGTTAATTCTATGTATTATTCTGCATTAGTTGCAGTTATATCTGTTGGTATACTGTCGAGTGTGCAGTTTCCTTTTAAGGCGCCCGACGATACCGTGCATTTGTTCTGTCTTGACAGATTTTTCAATCCGTTGAGTTATCCTTTGATTTTCATGACAGTAGCAATAGCCATGGTAATGGGAATAACACTTGTGTGTTGTAATGACGCTTTATTATTCTTGTCGCTTTTCCTTGGCTTTCTTGTCGCATTCGGAATACGTTCTATTATGCCGAATGCAAAATCACATCATGTCTTCGTATATATTTCCTTGTTGATTTTGGCTTGCGGAATATTCTGCTTGTCGTCATACAGCAGCATGTCGCCAGCTTGTCATTATGTCGGTTTTATCTTGACGGGATATGGCATTGCGGCTTTATCGTCAGCGTTGCAGGTCCTTTTTATAAACGTTGGAGATCATTGTCAGCGCGGAACATCCCAGAGCACCTATATTTTGTCTTTTGAATTCGGTATTGCTGCAGGATGTTCCATATCGTTTATTAGCACTTATAAAGTTGGCGACTATTCTTTCTTGCCTTGTCTTGTATGTTTAGGCTTGGCAGTCTTGTCGTATATATATATGTCGGCAGTATGGCTAAAGTCAAACCTACGGAAGTAGTTTCGTTGCTTCGATAATGTCCATTTCGTTTGTAAGGAATGAGTTTTTGAATACACTTCTTGCTTCGTTTAGTATAACTGACTCATCGCCGTATTTTGATGAGTAATGCCCCAGAAAAAGCTTTTTTACCTTCGCATCTCTTGCCACGGTAGCAGCTTGACGGGCTGTGGAGTGAAAATACTTTTTGGCATTTTTTTCGTCAGCATCCGTATAAGTAGACTCGTGGTATAGTATGTCTACCCCTTCGATCACTTTATGCAGATTTGGCATGTATCTCGTGTCTGAGCAATATGCATAAGACAATGGGGGGGCTGGCGGTACTACGAGACGATTGTTTTCCACTGTGTTTCCGTCGGCATCGTGCCAGCTGGCACCATTCTTGATGTTGTTGTATTGGCTCTGTGGCACGCCATAGAAGTCGCACATCTCACGGTTAATATGTGGTAGTCCGGGCTTTTCGCGGAATAAATATCCACAACAAGGCAGTCTGTGGTTCAGAGGAACAGTCTCTACCATAAGACTCTTGTCTTCGTAAACCACAGCGTTTTTAGTAGTGTCAATTGGATGAAAAACAAGTTCATACTCAAAAGTTGAGCAAAACATTCGTTTCTGCAGTTCAAACAGTTCTTCCATATCCTTTGGCGCATAGATATGGAGTGGGGCAGTGCGTCCAAGGAGCCCAAAAGTGGAAATCATTCCCATCAGTCCGAAGCAATGGTCGCCGTGTAGATGAGAGATAAAAATTGCATTAATCTTGCTGAAGTGGATTCTGCTTTTTCGCAATTGCAGTTGAGTACCCTCGCCACAGTCGACCATAAACATCTTATCGTGTATGTCGATGACCTGTGACGAGGTATTGTGTTTAAGGTTAGGTAGCGCACTGCCACAACCTAATATATGAATCTGAAATCTTGCCATTACTGTTGTTTCATCACTCGTTTATAAGCATAAATGCCGTTAGCATTCTCAAGAAGAAGCGAGTCTGGTCCGAGAGAATAAACGCTGAATGTATCAGACGAAAGTATAAGTTTCCCGTTAAGGATTTTCCAGTCAAGATAAGTGTTTTTCTCTTGGTTGTCGCCTTCAACGACACCGCCTTCCTCTATAGTGAACGAGCGGTCGATACTTGTCCATTTCCCCATTAGCGACGTGATGTTAAGTACCGTTTGTGCAAACATCTCCCCGTCGGCAGTCTTACATCCAATTACGGCAAGTCGGTCACCGGCGAGCAGACCGCCCTGCACGTTGCTGCATGTGTCAACTCCTTGCATAGTGAATTCGATAGTGTCCCCCTTGTCGGTTATCAACTGAAGAGAGTTCATCGAAGTTCCGTCGCCACATCTACCGTAGATAGTAGTGTCAGCTGGAGAATTTTCTTTGATGCTCTCTATTTTCTCATTAGAGCCTTTCTTCTTGTCTCCACAACTCACTGCCATGATGGCAATTGCAATGGCAGCGATGAAATAAAATACTCGTCTCATATCTCAGTTCGTTTTATTATTTGTTTTTTCTTGTTCCTTTGCTTCGTTCCACAGCTTGTCCATATCTTCAAGAGTCATCTCCGTCAGTGGCTTACCTTGTCGGATAGAGTGTTCCTCGATATAGTTGAATCTGTTTATGAACTTGCGGTTTGTCTTTTCCAAGGCATCGTCAGGATTAATCTTGTAAAGACGTGCAGCATTGATTACACTGAAGATAAAGTCGCCGAGTTCTTCAGTAGAACGTTCCTTGTCTTCCTTGCGTAGTTCAGTCTCCAGTTCATCAAGTTCTTCCCTTACTTTCTTCCATACATCACCTTTATCTTCCCAGTCGAAGCCAACGTTTCTTGCCTTGTCCTGAATACGGTACGCTTTGATGAGAGAAGGCAAAGCTTCTGGAACTCCAGAGAGGACACGTTTGTTGCCGTCTTTTTCTTTCAGTTTAATCTGTTCCCAGTTTTCGATAACCTTTTGTGCAGTGTCAGCATCCTGCATTTCGTCGTGGGCAAAGTCTTCGCCATAAGGCAATGGTTTCGGTTCCTCGGCTCCGACCTGCGACGGATGGTAAACGTGAGGATGGCGGAAGATAAGTTTGTCTGTCAGTTTGTTGCATACGTCAGCTACATCAAACTGTTTGTTTTCTTCGCCAATTTTTGAATAGAAGCAAACGTGCAACAGCACATCGCCCAACTCTTTGCAGATGTTTGGCGTGTCCTCTTTTCCAAGAGCGTCACTAAGTTCAAACACCTCCTCAATAGTATTTGCTCGTAGGCTTTGGTTTGTTTGCTTACGGTCCCACGGGCATTTCTCCCTTAAAACATCCAGAACATCAAGAAATCTCCCAAATGCTTTTAGTTTTTCTTCTCTTGTATGCATATCAGTTTCTTTTATATTTTCTGTGTGTAATTGACAATGCCATTGTCTCGTCAAAATCATTTATCTTGTATTTCTTCAAGATCTTAGAGTCTCTGAAAAATTCATCGCTGAGTAGAAAAGATGTATGCTTATATGTATTATCGTGATTCGTGTCAGTCGCTTTGCAGAAACGGCAGAACAAAGATGTTGCCTTTTCAATGTTCCCCTTGAACCATTGGCAATATCCGGCATTGAGGAAATCAGCTGGAACATTTTTATTGCTGTTGAGAATGAAGGCGTATTCTTTCTCAGCTTGTTCCAATTTCTTCTGTTCCATCATGTTCCAGGCAAGTACACGTTTTATTGTAAGGTCGTCAGGATAGTCGAAGTCGAGCTTGAATAGGATATTTGATGCTTCTTCGTATCTTCCTATTCCAATAAGTGTTACAGCATATTCCAAAGAAAACATCTTGTTATCTTTTTGTTCGTTGTAGTTTTTGGAATAATAGTTATATGCTTCTTTAAAGTTTTCACTTTTATAGCATGATTTTGCATAACATAGTTGTGCTTTTTTATTGTCAGGCTCAAGTCTAAGAACTTCCTTAAAATAGTTTTTTGCTAAATCGTATCTTCCGTTTTTCATGTAATGTATACCAATAAGTATATATGCCTCACAGCTTGACAGACTGCATAAATTAGGAATAAATTTATCGAACAATTTAGCAGAGCGTTTATAAAGGAAGTATCCAAAATCCATATAGCTGTTCCTTATTGGTGTATTATTCAGAAGCTGATGCGAGATGAAAAGACAATTTCTTTCTGAAAAAGGATTGTATATCTGCTCGTTCCATCTATAGAGACGCGAAAAGCGGTAAAGGTCTTGTATCACTTTGCGTCGAATGTCATTTCTTGAAGAAGAATTGTCTCTTGGCATTCTTCCGAACATTTCGTCACTTCCCATCATTTCGCGCATATTGCTCGGCAACTTGCTTATAACAGATGCCAAGGCAATAGCGAAAGAGTATTTGTCGCTGTCGCAGAATAATGGAGCAGCAAGTAAGTTGCTCAAGAATTTACGATGGTTCTTGTCATCGTAGGCTTTATACAATACCGGGTGATTGATATTGAAAGGGCAGAACCAGTTTGACAAGACATAAAAGAACGGGAATCTTTTCATCTTTGAAAAGCCGCCGAAATACACGTCAGCTCCATTCTTTTGCATTTCAATCATCTGCTTGAATTTCTCTTCACTCTCTTCCATTGCGCGGTCTTGTGCATTGGGGTCAAGAATATCCTGGAGAGTACTGTCGTCTTTTTCCGTAATGCCAAAATGGTTTACATCCAAGTTTGAGTTGCGCATTATTGTAGGTATAATGTCGCGCTGTATCACTTCATTGTCTTTGTCAGCGTTCATACAGTAAATAATTTGCTTTTGCAAATCTATGATTTCTTTAGCTGTGTCTGGATCATCACAGAGTGGGTGGATATATGCTGACTGTTCATTGAAGAAAACTTCGTCAGTCATGCTAAGAGCCCAGCCTACGAGTGCTTTCTGCCGTAAGACCTCATCTGGGGCTTTCTTGTATACTTCGGTCAAAATATGGAATTTATTTATGTCGAAGCTGTTCATTGTACTCAGCATTATTGCACTTACAATCATCTGTGCATCAGAAGAGTCTATTGTAGGTGACAATATAATATCTGTCATCGCCTCTGCCTGATCTGTAGTCCATAGGTCGGAAACCACAATATAGCAGAAAAGCGACTGCATGAAGGAATAGTGCTTTGAATATAAATCATAGCTCGCTTCTTTCCGTTTTTCTTCAGGTTGGAATTGCAGCATTGCCTCGTCAGAGACAAAGTTTTCCAATACGATTCTTATTGCTTTCTCAGACATTGGCATGTTTTTGTCGACATGTGAACTCGCATCTTTGTAGAATTCAACATTACGCTTTTTATAGTCGGTGCGGATATTGCGTACAGATTTTCCCAGTCTGTTCAACATATCCGAATACATCTTCTTTGCCATAGGATCTTTTACGCCTTTCTCGTAAAAGTTGACCATCATATTGAAGTTTTCGTTTATTTCTCTTATGTCGTCGGCACTATATACAAATGGATATTTATCGATATAAGGCAATATATATTCTAACGCTGAAGGCAAATTCTTGTGCTTTATGGCTAACAGCGTTTTGTTTATTATTTCAAGATTTTTGTCCATTGTCGAGTCGTATTATTATTTTAACTTATATTTAAAATATCGTTCAACGAGAACGGTATAATATTTTTTTCCGCCTTCCTCTATTTTCTTTGATGCAAGGTCGTATGCTTTTTCAAATGTTTCAATTTGTTGTTTTATTCTCTTGTCACTTAAAGAAGCTGAAGTGAAGGCGAGAACGGCAAATCTTTCTCCACGGCTGTCGCTTCGCATAAGAACGTTATTGCCATTATTTGTAGCAACCGTAGCTTGTGGCTCCGGGAGCCATGCTGCATCGATTTCGTTATTGAGTAGCATTTCCAGACGTGTGTCTACATCGTTAACCTGAACTCTGAAAACTCGTTCTTTGTCAAGTTTAACACTGTCGGTAAGTCTGTCGCAAAGGAAATCCGTTACGGAATAGCGCGACATAGCGATAATTTTGTCCGTAAATTGGTTAAGGCGTAGCAGTCGCGAGCGTCTGTTTGCCACGAGTTGCCATTTCATGTCGAAGGTCCTTACATTCTGCATAGAGAGGTTAGATGTCTTGTCCATATATTCTATGTATTTAGAATCAGAGAAGACACCTTGCAGATTGTTCTTTTTAAGAGCAGAGTTATAGTCGAGCATTGATGTGAAATGTACAAGTTTTACGTCAACACCGAGGGAATCGAAAATCCCTTCATCCTTTGCTACAAAGGCTGGAAGACAATCGGCTGTCTGCAACACTCCTACTTTTAGTGCAAGAGAGTCCTTCAAGTGTTGTTCTGCCTTTTCTTTTGCCGTCATTCTATGGTTAGCTTCATTATTTTGAGAGCATCCGCAGAGAGCTATTACGGCAATTGCAAGTATTTGTTTAATATAGTATTTTCTCATTTTGTTTTTTTTCTATGCAAATATAAGGTTTTATTTTGTACCACGAAAAAATAACACTACTTTTGTATAAAGTATTTATGTTTCACGACGATGAAACGGAGAATGTTTATAAGTTATGGCGAAAGACAAGATAGTATACGTTTGCAGTAATTGTGGACAAGAGTCTGCAAAATGGATAGGAAGATGCCCCCAGTGTGGAGAATGGAATACGTTCAAGGAACTTAGGGTGGCTCCGGAAAGCAGTAGTAAAGGGGATTTTACTGCTGCTATAGCAAAGAAAGCCAATGGCGGGGCACAGGCACTTCATCTCAAGGATATATCGAGTAAGGATGAACCGCGTATAGATATGCTCGATGAAGAACTGAACAGGGTTCTAGGAGGGGGACTCGTCAGGGGATCGATAACTTTGCTTGGCGGTGAACCTGGAATTGGAAAGAGTACTTTGTCTTTGCAGACTGTATTGCATCTTGATAAAAAGGTTTTGTATGTGAGCGGTGAGGAGAGTGCGCATCAGTTGAAGATGAGGGCACAGAGAATTTCACCGGAAGATAATGGTAATTGTCTTGTTTTGTGCGAAACCTCGCTTGAGAATATTTTCGCCTCGATAAAGGCTGTAGTTCCAGATATTGTCGTAATCGATTCAATACAGACAATTTGTACGGCGGATGTTGACAGTTCGCCTGGCAGTGTTTCGCAAGTTAGAGAGTGCGCTGCAAGATTATTGCGCTTTGCCAAGACTTCAGCTACGCCGGTTATTCTTATCGGACATATCAATAAGGAAGGAACGCTCGCTGGACCTAAGATCTTGGAGCATATTGTTGATACGGTGATTCAATTTGAAGGCGATCAGCATTATATGTACAGAATATTGCGATCTATTAAAAACCGTTTTGGAAGTACTTCTGAATTGGGAATATACGAGATGAGACAGTCGGGGTTGCGCCCGGTTAGTAATCCGTCGGAGCTTTTGCTTACAGAGGATCATGATGGACTTAGTGGCGTTGCAATTTCATCGGCTATTGAGGGAGTACGGCCGTTTCTTGTGGAGACACAGGCCCTTGTATCTACTGCAGCATATGGTACTCCACAGAGATCAGCAACCGGTTTTGATCAGCGTCGGTTGAATATGTTACTTGCCGTATTGGAAAAGAGGGTTGGTTTCAAACTGATACAGAAAGATGTTTTTATAAATATTGCCGGAGGACTGAGAGTTACGGATTTGGCAATGGATCTTAGTATCATTGCTGCTGTACTGTCAAGTAATGTTGATACGCCAATAGAGCAGGGGTGGTGTATGGCCGGAGAAGTAGGATTAAGTGGCGAAGTCCGTCCGGTAAGCAGAATAGAGCAGAGAGTCTCTGAGGCTCAGAAGCTCGGCTTTACGAATATAATCATTCCGCGCCAAAATATGGTGGCGTTTAAGGGTAAGAATGTTGGCATCAACCTTATACCTGTCAGGAAAGTTGAAGAGGCATTGAGGCATTTATTCGGATAAATGCCTCGTGCTTATATCTGGACAGACGATATGTCAACAAGGTTAGTTACGATTGCATAGATTGTCAATCCTGCAGGAGTGTGGATTTGAAGCTTCTTGGCAATATTCCTACGGTGTGTTATGACAGTATTCGGAGCTATGCAAAGATGGTTTGCAATTTCCTTGTTCGTCATTCCCTGTACAAGACTGATAATGACATCTTTTTCGCGTTCGCTGAGATTCTCGTTGTTGACGTTCTTGCTTATCATGTTCGAAATCTTAGCCGACACATCGCTTTGCTTTGATTTGCGTTCCAGCTCGCGTATAGCCGGAACCATTATCTTTTCTTCTACTTCTGAGTGCTTCGCCAGCCATTCTTCATTGCTGTAAATATCGCACAAAGTAGCAGAAAGTTGGTTGTTGTGCAGTCCGTCGCTTGGCAAATATTTGATAATGATATTTTTTAGTTCGCGTAGCTTCTGGTCTGTCTGTCCATGGTGTTTTGAGAACGTTTCTATATCATAGTCTTTTATCGGGTCTCCTTTTTGTAGTGACTCAACGTATGGGAATAGAAATTTCTCCTCATATTTCATATGCTTGTTTATTTCGTCAGCATACTCATCATAAAGTTTGAGTATCAGTCGAGCCAGATTATCGTTCTCGTCCAATGCGTCAACAAGTTCTTTTCTGATGAATGGCAGTTGAAAGCCAAGATAATATTCATGACTTGCATGCAGATAATGCATCAATGTCGGTATGGATATTCTTGAAAAATCATCAAAGCTCTTGTAACCGTTTATTGCAAGGTTTACAATTGCCAGAAATGTATATGTATCAACGTTTTGCGCCTCGCAAACTTCTCTGACAGTTTTGTCTCCAAAACCAAGATTAATTCCGAAACTGCCAAGACTTTGCAATACGTTGTAGTTGTCTTTGATAAGCGAAATCAACTTATCGTCTGCTTCATATAGTTTTTGACTTTTCATATACTTCCCCAATTCTGATTATGTGGTGCAAAATAAGTAATATTTTTTCGGTTGTGCAATAACAACTTTTAGGTATATTTGAAATGTTAACTGATTTTAATAAATAAGCCCCTATTATCGTGTGACAATAGGGGCATTATTGAAAATAAATAATATTTCTATGAATTATTCTTTGTCAAGAAGAATGTTCATCATTTCGCATGCAGCTTTTGCAACGGAGGTACCAGGACCGAATATAGCTGCAACACCTGCTTTGTAGAGGAAGTCATAGTCCTGTGCCGGGATAACACCGCCTGCAATGACCATGATATCTTCACGACCCAGCTTCTTTAATTCCTCAATAAGCTGAGGAATAAGAGTCTTGTGTCCGGCAGCAAGTGAACTTGCACCTACAATATTCACGTCGTTTTCAACAGCCTCGCGGGCAGCCTCTGCCGGAGTCTGGAACAATGGTCCCATATCCACGTCAAAGCCACAGTCTGCATAACCTGTGGCAACGACTTTTGCACCACGGTCATGACCGTCCTGTCCCATCTTAGCAACGAAGATACGAGGTCTACGACCCTCTTTCTTTGCGAATTCTTCTGTCAACTCGCATGCCTTATGAAAATCGGCATCTGTTTTACTTTCTGATGAATACACGCCTGAAATAGTTCTGATAACTGCTTTATATCTGCCGACGATTTTCTCGCAGGCATCACTAATCTCTCCTAATGTACAACGCAATTTCGCACATTCTACCGCTTTTTCCAACAGGTTGCCCTCTCCGGTACGAACACATTCTGTAAGAGCATCAAGAGCCTGCTTGCACTTCTCGTTGTCGCGATGAGCGCGCAATTCTGCAAGACCCTCCTCTTGCTGTTTGCGTACAGCAGAGTTGTCTACCTCAAGGATATCGATAGGATCCTCATGGTCAAGACGGTATTTGTTTGTACCAACAATAGTTTGTGAACCACTGTCGATACGTGCCTGTGTACGGGCTGCAGCTTCTTCAATACGCATCTTTGGAACGCCAGTTTCGATAGCCTTTGCCATTCCGCCAAGTTTCTCGATTTCCTGTATGTGCTCCCATGCCTTGTGTGCAAGTTCGTTGGTCAGGCTCTCAACATAATATGATCCTGCCCATGGGTCGATATGTTTACAAATCTTTGTTTCATTCTGAATGTAAATCTGGGTATTGCGGGCAATACGTGCCGAGAAGTCGGTAGGCAAGGCGATAGCCTCGTCAAGTGCATTGGTATGAAGAGACTGGGTATGGCCTAAAGCTGCTGTCATAGCCTCGATACATGTACGACCTACATTGTTGAACGGATCCTGCTCGGTAAGCGACCAGCCTGAAGTCTGAGAGTGAGTACGAAGCATCAGAGACTTAGGATTCTTTGGGTTAAACTGTTTGATAACCTTAGCCCACAACATTCTTGCTGCACGCATCTTTGCCACCTCCATAAAGTGGTTCATAGAGATACCCCAGAAGAATGACAAACGTGGAGCAAATGCGTCAATATCGATGCCGGCGTTCACACCTGCACGTACATATTCAAGACCGTCTGCAATAGTATAAGCCAACTCAATATCTGCTGTTGCTCCAGCCTC
Source organism: Prevotella sp. UBA1104 (assembly GCA_002314055.1). Classification (GTDB taxonomy): domain Bacteria; phylum Bacteroidota; class Bacteroidia; order Bacteroidales; family Bacteroidaceae; genus Prevotella. Next base: position 2,708 of record DCBP01000110.1, on the reverse strand, counting down.
CTGCATGTGGTAGCCAGAGATAGAAATAGAGTTGAACTTAGGCATCAGCTTGGATGTGTATCCAAAGATGTCGCTGATGATTCGCATTGAGAATGCAGGCGGATAAATATATGTATTACGCACCATGAACTCCTTCAAGATATCGTTCTGTATAGTACCAGCCATCTCTTCGAGTTTTGCTCCCTGTTCCAGTCCGGCAACAATATAGAATGCCATGATAGGTAGAACGGCTCCGTTCATAGTCATGGAAACAGACATCTTGTTCAGTGGAATACCATTGAACAGAACCTTCATGTTCTCAACGGAACAGATTGAAACTCCGGCTTTTCCTACATCACCCACAACACGGGCGTTGTCAGGGTCGTATCCACGATGCGTTGGAAGGTCGAATGCTACAGACAGACCTTTCTGTCCGCTGGCAAGGTTTCTGCGATAGAACGCATTACTTTCCTCTGCCGTTGAGAATCCGGCATACTGACGGATTGTCCATGGGCGGAATGGGTACATCATGCTGTATGGTCCACGCAAGAATGGTGGAAGACCTGCAGTGTAACCAAGGTGTTCCATTCCCTCAAGGTCCTCTCTTGTATAAACAGGTTTAACCTCGATGTGTTCAGGAGTTTTCCAGTTTGACTTGATGCCATTGGCTTTCTGCCAATCCGCACCGTCAACATCCTTAATTCCTGAAAATATATCTATATCTTTAAAATTCTTTCTCATTTTATTCCCAGTTTTTCGTTATACTCTTTCAATGTCTCAAGTACGTTACATCTTACGTGAATGAAGTTCTCTATACCTGCAGCCTTCAAATCATCCATACAAGCCGGTGCACCTGCTACGACAAACATTGCACGGTTGTCAAGGTATTTAAAAGCAGGAACGGCATATTCAGCATACTCGTCGTCGCTTGAACACAATACAACGATGTCTGCATTGGCTTTCAATGCTGCATCAACGCCCTCTTCTATAGTCTTGAAACCGAGATTGTCGATAACCTTGTATCCTGCGCATGCCAGAAAGTTACAGCTGAACTGTGCACGAGCCTGACGCATTGCCAGGTTACCTATTGTAAGCATAAAGGCAGTAGGAGTCTTCTCTGAGTTCTCAACCTTTATTCTCAGGTTCTCGAAATCAGCAGCAAGTCGTGTTGACTCAATAGCCTTGTATTTCTCGTCGTGATTTCCGCAGCCACAAGCCGCATCAAGCGCACGCTTACCATCGCTCTTTTCAGTAAAGTTAGGGAACTGGTTCGTTCCGAGGATAAACTCCTTACGCTTTGCTGCCGCCTCATGGCGTTTCACGTTTGTGGCATTGATGTCATCCTGCACCTTACCATTTTTTATAGCCTCAAGGAAACCACCGTTTTCCTCTACGTTCAAGAATATTTTCCATCCCTCGTTTGCAAGTGATGTGGTGAGTTCTTCTATAAAATAGCTTCCTGCACCCGGGTCAACAACCTTGTCGAAATGGCTCTCTTCTTTCAGCAGTAGCTGCTGGTTACGTGCAATGCGCTCTGAAAAATCATTCGGAGTTTCGTATATTGCATCAAATGGTGTAACCTCAATAGAGTGAACGCCTGCAAGGGCAGCACTCATAGCCTCTGTCTGAGAGCGTAGAAGGTTGACGTAGCTGTCGAACAAAGTCATGTTGTATTTTGATGTTACGGCATTTACGCACATCATACAAGACTTGTCGTCTTTCGGACCATATTGCTTTACTATTTCAGCCCAAAGCATTCTTGCAGCACGGAACTTCGACATTTCCATGAAGAAATTCTCAGAAATTCCGAGATTAAACTTTATATTGTTTGCTGCAGTATCTGCATCGACGCCAGCATCTACGAGCTGGTTTAGATATTCGTTTCCCCATGCGAGGGCATATCCCAATTCCTGTACGATATATGCACCGCTGTTGTTTAGTGAAACGGCATTTACTGCTATTGTGCGGAACTTCGGATACTCTTTCATTGCCTCTACAAGTTTAGGAGCGATGTTGAGCAAGCCCTCCACATCGTGACCCTGCATTACAATTTTCTCCATCGGATCCCAGTCGAAAGAGCCGACAATCTTAGTCTTGTCGTATCCTTTCTTACTGAAGTAAGCCTTGAGGATTTCTGCAAGCTCAAGAGTATGGCGTTTGCAAGTATTGAAGTTCAGTTCGACTGCATCGCATTTGATACCTTCAAGCAGAGTGTCGATAAAATCAGCACTGACATCCTTTCCTTTGATGTGGAAGCTCAGAGAGTCAATGCCCTTGTTCAGTATGTCAAGAGCCTTGGCGTTAGCCTCTTTTGCATCAGATGCTTCAATCTCCTGTCTTACATACCATTCGTTGTTGTTTTTTTTGTTTCCGCGTACGAACGGGAATTCTCCAGGCAGAGATTCTGGTGTCTTGAGCTTGTCAACGTCTTCCTTGAGATAGAAAGGTTGCACGTTGAAGCCTTCGTTCGTGCGCCATACAAGACGCTTGTTAAAGTCGGCTCCCTTCAGGTCTACTTGAATTTTGTCAAGCCATTCCTGGCGTGTAGGTGCCTTAAACTCACTAAAGAGCTTTTCTTTGTTATTCGACATAGTGTATAGTATTATATAAGTTTTTTTTATGTTTTACATAAGTACCCTTACTAATGCAAAGGTAGTATTTTTTTTAATACACAACAAAAAAAACACTTTTTTTATGACATATAGACTATGTTTGCAGTGTAAGGATAT